>NZ_JBICXE010000006.1:0-437507 GCF_043200155.1 Streptomyces sp. NPDC048473 | reverse complement strand
TGCGCACCGAAGGCATCGAGAAGAACACCCACGACAACCCCTTCGGCGCCGTCCTCTCCTTCCGCGGCACCGTCACCGACACCACCGTCGAACACACCCTGAGCACGGCGATGCCGGATCTCTCGGACCTCTTCGAGGTCGGCGACTCGGCGAAGTTCTCCGTCGGCCAGTGGTGGGCCGTGGAGATCAACGCCCTGTCGGGGACGTACGAGAAGGAGATCCAGCGTCTCGTCCAGGTCACCGATGTCGTCGACTCGACGCACATCCGGGTCAACTACCAGATCGGCTGGGACCTGGCCGCCGGCCGCACCCTCACCTGGACCCAAATCGAGCCCGTCGACCGCGCCCACGTCCGCAACCTCGTCTTCGAGGGCTGGGGCGAGGACGAGATGACCGGCTCACACCCGGTCGCGTACGAGTACGCGGTGCGCTGCGACGTCTCCGGGATCGAGGCCATCGGCACCTTCTGGCCGGTGGTGATGCGCCGCTGGTGCACGTACTACCGCACCGAGCAGTGCTCGCTGACCAACCCCAAGTCCGTCACGTACGGCGGCGCGGGCTATCTC
Source organism: Streptomyces sp. NPDC048473 (assembly GCF_043200155.1). Classification (NCBI taxonomy): domain Bacteria; kingdom Bacillati; phylum Actinomycetota; class Actinomycetes; order Kitasatosporales; family Streptomycetaceae; genus Streptomyces; species Streptomyces sp. NPDC048473. The sequence continues at coordinate 436,941 of NZ_JBICXE010000006.1, read as the reverse complement.
ACCCAGCAGATCTACTGCCTGTACGGACACGTCGAGGACTGTCACACCTCCAACGCCCGTCATCTCAACGACTTCACGGCCTCCGCCTACTGCTATGTCACCAACTGCCACGGCGACGGTGACGACGAAGGCCCGTTCGTGACGCACGGGCAGTTCGAGCACGACCTCGTCTACACCGGCAATTCCGGTCTGATGACCTTCGCCAACTCCGGTGCGGCATGGGGCGGCAGGGCCAAGCGGATCACCGTACGACGGCACGCCTGCTCCTGGTTCGTGGCCCGGGTCAAGATCACCGATCTGACCCTGGAAGACGTACTGGTCATCGGCAAGAAGTCCCTCGCCGGCTCCGGAATGCTCTGGGTCAATGCCGACGGTGTGCAAATGCGCGGCTGTACGGCCACCGGTCCGCTGATCGTCTCCGGGGCATCCGACCTGTCCGCCCGCCCCAATGTGATCGCCGACTCCTCGTTCGCCTTCGCGGCGGGCGCGGAGATCACCCAGGCCACTGTCACCGTCCCGCTCACCCTGCAGCGCAACACGCTCAAGGGCGTCGACGGCGCGGTCTTCAACGGCACCGGGCCGCTCGTCCTGGACCAGTGCACCCTGACCGGCTCCAAGGACACCGCCCCGGTCTCGCTCGCACACGCCGACATCACCGTCCTCGGCGGCGAACTCCGCGACACCGGCCTCAAGTTGACCTCGGCGAAGGACCAGCGGCTGCGCATCGACGGAACGCGTCTGACCGGCACCAACAAGGACGGCGCCCTGCTGGCCCGTACCGGCTCCGGACGGACCGTCGACTGGCAGCTGACCGGCCTCGACTCGACCGCGCCCGAGGGCACCGCCCATGTGCTGGTCACCGAGGGCCCCAACCGCTACCGGGCCACCGGCTCCACCTTCACCGGCGGCCGGCTCGAACTGCGGCCCGCGGCGTTCAGCGGCAACTCCAGCCATCTGCTGCACACCGGCTGTGCCGAGGACGGCACCGAGCGCACCGCGCTGCCGGACGAGGGCGACCGCGTCGCCCACACCGCGGCCACGCTGCGCTTCTGACCACCTTGGGCCCTTTCGGTTGGATCATGCCGGGCTCGCGGGGTCTGGCACGCACGCTCGCGGCGTTGTCGTCGGTCTTCCCCAAGCTCTCGGCTCCGCTCGAGCAGGGGAGACCCCATCGGCTCCGCCATGACTCCCTCCTCCGCCTTGCGATCGCACGCACCGGACCCCGCTCTCTGATCCGGCCTGATCCGACCGAAAGGCCCCAACCCATCGAGTACCAGGGATTCCCCGTGTCCACGCATACCCCGATCACCGGCCGGCCCGTACGGGTCGCGCTCGTCGGCGCCGGCAACCGCGGTCTGACGTACGCCGAGTGGATCAAGGCGCACCCCGAGCGCGCCGAACTCGTCGCCGTCGCCGATCCGCGCCCCGCGGCGCGAGCCGCCGCCGGTGCACCCGTCGAGTTCGACGACTGGAGGCCGCTCGTCGACAGCCGTATCGCCGACGCCGTCATCGTCGCCACCCAGGACCGTTTCCATGTGGAGCCGGTACTGGCCCTGGCCGAGGCCGGATACGCGATCCTCGCCGAGAAGCCCCTCGCCCCGACCGAGGAGGAGACCCGGCGGATCGTCGAGGGTGTGGAGCGGGCCGGGGTCCTCTTCGCGGTGTGCCATGTCATGCGGTACACCCCCTACACCGACCTGGTGAAGGAGGTCGTGGACTCCGGCGTGCTCGGTCAGCTGGTCTCTCTCGACCATCTGGAGCCGGTCGGCTGGTGGCACTACGCCCACAGCTATGTGCGCGGGCCGTGGCGCAGCGAGAAGGACTCCTCCCCGATGCTGCTCGCCAAGTCCTGCCACGACCTGGACTGGATCACGTATGTCATGGGCGGCCGGATCGAGCAGGTCACCGGTTTCGGTGGGCTGAAGCACTTCCGGCCGGAGAATGCTCCGGCCGGGTCCGCCGACCGCTGTCTCGACTGTGCGGTCGAGTCCGACTGCCCGTACAGCGCGCTGAAGCTGTACATGCCGACGCTGCGCGAGAAGGGCGCGGTCTGGCCGGTCACCCATGTCACCGAGGCAACCGACGAGGCCGGGCTCTTGCAGGCGCTGCGCGAGGGGCCGTACGGCGTCTGCGCGTACCGCAGCGACAACGACGTGGTCGACCACCAGGTGCTGGCGATGCAGCTGACGGACGGAGTGACCGCGACCTTCCAGATGGTGGCGTTCACCGAGCAGACGCATCGGCAGACCCGGATCTTCGGCTCGCACGGCTGGCTGACCGGTGACGGAGAGCGGGTCACCGTGCAGGACTTCCGGACCGGCGGGAGCACCGTCCATGAACTCGGCGCGTCCGGTTCGAACGCGGCCGACGGGCACGGCGGCGGGGACGCCGCGCTCGTCGAGGCGTTCGTCACCGCTGTGGCCACCGGTGACGCCGGGGCCGTCCGCTCCGGCCCCGCCACCTCGCTCGGCAGTCATCTCGCGGCGTTCGCCGCCGAACGTGCCCGGCACACCGGCACCGTCCAGACGGTCCCGGCCAAGTGACATCTCCTCTCCCTTGCCCCACCCTCACGTCCTCGGAGGACCACCTCATGTCCCGTCTCCTCACCCGTCGTTCCAGAGTCCGTGCCCTCGCCGCCCCCGTCCTGGCCACCGCGCTCGCCGCCGGTGCGCTGGCCGGCTGTTCCGGCAGCGGCAGCGACGACAACACCGTCACCATGTGGACCTACCCGGTCATCTTCGACGAGGCCAAGAACAAGGCGTACTGGGACGGCCTGGTCAAGGCGTTCGAGAAGGAGCACTCGGGCGTCGAGGTGAAGGTGGAGACCTTCCCGTGGGCCAACCGCGACACCGCGCTGGCCACCGCGATCGCCTCCGGCAAGGGCCCGGACGCGGTCTACCTGATCCCGGACCAGCTGCCGAAGTACGCAAGGAGCATCGTCCCGGCCGACGACTACATGCCGGCCGACGCCAAGTCTGACTACACGGACTTCGCGCTGAAGTCCGTCACGGTCGACGGCAAGGCGCTCGCCACCCCGATCCTGACCAGCGCCAACCCGCTGATCTGCGACAAGCGGGTGTTCGCCGCGATCGGCGAGAAGAACTACCCGACCAGCTGGGCGGACCTTCAGGCGCTGGCCCCGAAGCTGAAGGAGAAGGGCTACTACGCCACCAGCTACAGCGGTGACACCCAGCAGACGCTGAACATGACCTTCTACCCGCTGCTGTGGCAGGCCGGCGGCGACGTCTTCTCCGAGGACGGCAAGAACGTCACCTTCAACGACGCGGCCGGCGTCAAGGCCCTGACGTATCTGAAGAAGCTCGTCGAGGGCGGCTACACCGACAAGGACCTGGTCACGACCACGCCCAAGCTGGAGCAGACCCCGACCGCCAAGGGCAAGATCGCCTGCACCTGGCAGAACACCCCGGCGGACGTGGAGCCGTTCTGGGGCAAGGAGAACATCGTCGTCCAGCCGCCGCTGAAGGACGTCGAGTCGGTCGGTTACGGCACCGTGGGCGCCCTGTCGATGCTGAAGGGCGCCGACAGGAAGAACACCGGCGACTGGCTGAACTTCGTCGCCGAGTCGAAGAACACGGCCGGTCTGCAGAAGGCGGCGGGCTACTTCCCGGCCCGTAAGTCCGGCGGCGATCTGTACCCGGACGACGCGCTGCAGACGGCGGTCGGTGCCACGCTGCCGAGCATGACCGTGGGCCCGCTCCAGGACAAGGCCCGTGAGGTCCAGGGCGTGCTCGCGCCGGAGATCCAGGCGGCGCTGCTGGGCAAGAAGAGCCCGCAGGAGGCGCTGAATGCCGCGCAGAAGGCCGCGCAGGCGATGCTCGGCCGCTGATCACGCGCGGGGCCGGCGTCCGGCCGCACCCGGACCCCGGCCCCGCGTTCCCTGGGGGCATTCCCCCCGACCCCCCGCAATTCCCCCCGTACCGCAAGGAGATCCCCGTGGCAGTCGTCGCGGAACCCACCCGCCGGGGCCGTCGCAGCGGGCCGCAGGCGCGCCGCGAGGCCCGGATCGGCCTGCTCTTCGTCCTTCCGTGTTTCCTGCTCTTCCTCGCCTTCCGGTTCGGTCCGGGCGTCACCGGTGTGCTGATGAGCTTCACCGACTACTCCCTGACCGGCGGCGGCAGCTTCATCGGTCTGGACAACTTCACCCGCCTGTGGGACGACCCGCTGTTCTGGCAGGCGCTGAAGGTCACGGTCCTCTACACCGCGCTCGCCGTGCCGGGCACGCTCATCGCGTCGGTGTCCCTGGCGCTGATCACCCGCCGCGCGTTCCGCGGCGCCAAGTTCTTCCGTTCGGTGTTCTTCCTGCCGGTCGTCACCTCGCTGGTGCTGGCCGCCACCGTGTTCGTCTGGATCTTCTCGACCGGCGGCCCGTGGTCCACGCTGATGGGCTGGTTCGGGATGTCCGAGGGCTCCTGGCTCTCCGACGACGCGCTGGTGCTGCCCGCGCTCGCGATCGTCGGCGTCTGGTCCCGCTTCGGGTACGGGATGCTCATCCTGCTGGCCCGGATGCAGGACATTCCGCGGGAGCTGGAGGAGGCGGCCCTCACCGACGGCGCGGGCCCCTGGCAGCGGTTCCGGTACATCGTGCTGCCGCAGCTCAAGCCCGCCCTGTTCTTCCTCGCGGTGATCGAGACGACGGCCTCGTTCCAGGTCTTCGACGCGGTCTACACGATGACCGGGGGCGGCCCCGCCAACGCCAGTTACACGCTCGTCTTCCAGCTCTACGACGCGGGCTTCAAGTACTTCGACCTGGGTTACGCCTCCGCCATCGGTGTCGCGCTCTTCGTGCTGACCGTGGTGGTCGCGGTGATCCAGCGGCTCGTGATCGGGAAGGACCAGTGACCATGACCGCAGCACCCATAGAGACCGAGAGGCCGCCCGCGGGCAAGGCACCGGCGGCCCCGGACCGGGCCGCGCGCCGGGCCGGACGCAAGCTGCGCAAGCTCTCGGAGCAGGACACCGTCCCGCACGGTATGCGGGCCACCCCGGCCGGCCGGATCGCGCGCGCCGCGCTGCTGACGGTGGCGGCGATCGTGACGGTCTTCCCGTTCTACGCGATGGTCGTGCTCTCCCTGAAGCCGTCCGCGGCGGTCGAGTTCCCCGGCAGTCTGCTGCCGTGGCCGCTGACCGGCCAGGCGTACGACACCGTCATGAAGGCCCAGGACGTGCCGCGCTGGCTGGTCAACACCCTGGTCTACTCGGTCGTTTCCGTCGTCGGCGTGCTGCTGCTCGCCTCGCTCGCCGGGTACGCCTTCGCCAAGAAGCGCTTCCCGGGCCGGGAGACAATGTTCTGGTCGTTCCTGTCGATGGTGATGGTCCCGTACCACGTCACGATGATCCCGACGTTCGCGATGATCGCGAAGCTGGGCGGCGTGGACACGTACTGGGGTCTGATCGTGCCGACCCTGGCCAACGCCCAGGCGGTGTTCCTGATGCGGCAGTTCATCCAGGGGCTGCCGGACGAACTCTTCGAGGCGGCGCGGCTCGACGGCTGCAACGAGTGGCAGATCTTCTACCGGATCGTGCTGCCGCTGCTGAAGCCGATCCTCGCCACGCTCGGCGTCTTCGTCTTCCTGTGGCACTGGAACGACTTCCTGTGGCCCCTGGTCATCGGCCAGTCCACCGACATGCGCACCCTCACCGTCGGCATCGCCTCGCTCCAGCAGCAGAACGTGCCGCTCAATGTGGTGCTCTCCGGCTCCGTCATCGCGTTCGTGCCCATCTTCGCCGCGTACATGGTGGGCCAGCGCTACTTCACCGAGGGCGTCACCGCGTCCGGAATCAAGGGATAGCTACGGATGTTCACCGATGAGGCCGCTCTGGAAGAGCGGCTCGCCACCCCCTCCCCCGCGCTCGCCGCCGACCTCGGCCGCCTCGAAGGCGATCTGCTGGTGCTCGGCGCCGGCGGCAAGATGGGCCCCAGCCTGTGCCGGCTGGCCCGCCGGGCGCTGGACGCCGCGGGCCGTACGGATGTGACCGTGTACGCGGTCTCCCGCTGGTCCGACAAGTCCGCCGCCGACGAGCTGGAGGCCGCCGGGGTCTCCACCGTCGCCTTCGACCTGATGGACCCGGCCGCCGATCCGGCCGAGCTGCCGGACGCCGGGAACATCGTCTTCATGGTCGGCGCCAAGTTCGGCTCCGCCGGGGCGCCTTCACACGCCTGGGCCGTGAACGCCGCGATGCCGGACCGGGTGGCGCGCCGCTGGTCCGGTTCGCGGATCGCCGCGTTCTCCACCGGCAATGTGTATCCACTGGTGCCGGTCTCCTCCGGCGGCTGCACCGAGTCCGACCCGGTCGGGCCGGTGGGCGAGTACGCCATGTCGTGCCTGGGCCGTGAGCGGATCTTCGGCCATGCGGCACTGACCCGTGGCACCAGGGTCGCCAACATCCGCCTCAACTACGCGGTCGACCTGCGCTACGGCGTCCTCGCCGACATCGCGTACCGCGTACAGGCGGGCGAGCCCGTCGATGTGACGACCGGTCATGCCAATGTGGTGTGGCAGGGGTACGCCAATGAGGTCGCCCTGCGTTCCCTGCTGCACGCCACCGACGGCGAGGCGTTCACCCTCAACCTCACCGGTCCGGAGACCGCTTCGGTGCGCCGCATCGCCCAGTGGTTCGGCGAGGAATTCGACCGGGAGCCGGCCTTCGCGGGCGAGGAGGCGCCCACCGCGCTGCTCTCCGACGCCGGCCGCTGCCATGCTCTCTTCGGCTACCCGGATGTCGCTCTGCGCACCCTCGTCGAGTGGCAGGCCGACTGGCTGCGCCGCGGGCTGCCGCTGTCCGGCAAGCCCACCAGGTTCCAGGTCCGTGACGGAAGGTTCTGATCCACTCCATGTCCACTCCCGCCCTCCTGTCCACCCCCGCCCTGGACGCGCTCGCCCACGGTGCCGTGATCCCCGCCCATCCGCTCGCCCTGCACGCCGACGGCTCCTTCGACGAGCGCCGGCAGCGTGCGCTGACCCGCTACTACCTCGCCTCCGGAGCGGGCGGGGTCGCCGTCGCCGTGCACACCACCCAGTTCGAGATCCGCGAGCCCGAAGTCGGTCTGCTCCGGCCGGTCCTGGAGCTCGCCGCCGAGACCATCGACGCCGAGGCCGGCCGGCCGTTCATCAAGGTCGCCGGTGCCTGCGGATACACGGCGCAGGCCGTCGCCGAGGCCGAGACCGCCGCCGGGCTCGGCTATGACGCGGTGCTGCTCAGCCCGGCCGTGCCCGGTGCGGACGAGAAGGGTCTGCTGGAGCGGGCGCGGGCGGTCGGCGAAGTGCTGCCGGTGATCGGCTTCTATCTCCAGGAGGCCGTCGGGGGACGGTACTTGTCGCCGGGCTTCTGGTCCGCGTTCACCGATCTGCCGAACACGGTCGCGGTGAAGATCGCTCCGTTCGACCGGTACCGCACCGCCGATGTCGTGCGGGCCGTGGCCGCCGCGGACCGTGCCGACGAGGTGGCGCTGTACACCGGCAACGACGACGACATCATCGGTGATCTGCTCACCCCGTACGAGACGGCGGGCGGCACAGCGCGCTGGTTCGCGGGCGGCCTCCTCGGCCAGTGGGCCGTGTGGACGAGCTCCGCGGTGACGCTCCTGGACGACATCCGCAGGGCGCGCGGCGGGGACCACGAGGCGATGGTGCGCTGTCTGGCCCGTCGCTCCGAGCTGACCGATGCCAACAGCGCGGTCTTCGACGTGCGCGGCGCGTTCCGCGGCTGCATCGCCGGGGTGCACGAAGTACTGCACCGCCAGGGCCTGTTGGCGAACATCCGGTGCCTGGACCCGGCCGAGACGCTCTCCCCCGGGCAGGCCGAGGAGATCAGCCGGGTCGCCGCGGCCTACCCTTGGCTGACCGATGACGCCTTCGTTGCGGAGCACCTCGATGCCTGGCTCTCCTGATCCTGCCGACCGCTCCCGGGTGGTCGTCGCCGTACCGCCGGGCCTGCGGGCCCAGTTCTTCACCGCCGAGGTGTGGCGGGAGCTGGAGCGCGCGGCGGAGCTGACGGTCCTGGACGACCACTCCGACCGGGCGGCGCTGGCCGCGGCGCTGCCCGGCGCCCGCGCGCTGATCACCTCGTGGCGGGCGCCCAAGGTGGACGCCGGACTCCTCGCATCGGCCGACCGGTTGGAACTGGTGGCGCACACCGGTTCGGCGGTCGCGCCCTATGTCACCGAGGAGGTGTTCCGGCGGGGCATCCTGGTCACCCAGGCAGGTGATGAGATGGCCCGCCCGGTCGCCGAGGTGGCGCTCGCGTTCACGCTCTCGCTGCTCCACCGCATCCAGCGCTTCGACCACGCCCTGCGCGGCGGGCTGGAGTGGGCGGCGGCGAGCGAGGCCCCGCCCCGCCATGAGATCCACGGCAGCGACATCGGCGTGATCGGCGCCTCCCGCACCGGACGTGCCTACATCGCCCTGGTACGGGCGATGGGGGCGCGGGTCAGCGTCACCGACCCGTTCCTGTCCGACGCGGACGCCGAGGCGCTCGGCGTGAAGTCCGTACCGCTTCGGACCCTGCTGTCCCGCAGCAGGATCGTGGCCGTGCACGCGCCGGTCACCGAGGAGACCCACAGGATGATCGGCGCCGAACAGCTGGCGCTGATGCCGGACGGGGCGGGCCTGGTGAACACCGCCAGGTCGTGGCTGGTCGACGAGGACGCGCTCCTCGTCGAGCTGACATCGGGCCGGCTGGACGCGGCGATCGATGTCTTCGACGCCGAGCCGCTGCCCGCCGGCCACCCCTTCCGCTCCCTGCCGAATGTGCTGCTCACCCCGCACCAGGCGGCGGGCAGCGTCGAGTGCCGGCAGCGGCTCGGAATGAGCGCCGTCAACGAGGTGCTGCGGCTGCTCGCCGGCCGCCCCCCGGTCCACGCCGTCACCGCCGACGCCCTCACCCGTCTGCACTAGCGCCGTCCGGCGGATCAGGGCCGGGACAGGCCCCATCCCCTCCCCCAATCCCCGTACCTGTCAGGAGATTTCACCGTCATGCGACTGATGCGCATCGGCGAGCCGGGCCATGAGCGCCCCGTTGCCATCTGCCCCGAGGGCCGTCACCACGACCTGTCCGGCATCACCCACGACATCGACGGCGCGTTCCTCGCCGCGCTCGCCGACAATCCGCGCCTGGTCCCCGCCGAGCCGGCGCTCCCCGAGATCGACATCACGGGTCAGCGGATCGGCGCCCCGGTGGCCCGTCCCTCCGCGCTGCTCTGCATCGGCCAGAACTACGCGGCCCACGCGGCGGAGTCGGGTGCCGAGCCGCCCGCGCAGCCGATCCTCTTCTACAAGTCGCCGAACACGGTCGTCGGCCCGTACGACGACGTGCTGATCCCGCGCGGCTCGAAGAAGACCGACTGGGAGGTGGAGCTGGCCGTCGTCATCGGCCGCCGCGCCTCCTACCTGGACTCCCCGGCCGACGCTGCCGCACATATCGCAGGCTATGCCGTCAGCAACGACGTCTCCGAGCGCGCCTTCCAGCTGGAGGAGTCGGGCGGCCAGTGGTCCAAGGGCAAGAGCTGCGCCACGTTCAATCCGCTGGGCCCGGTGCTGGTGACGGCCGACGAGATCGGTGACCCGCAGCAGCTGCGGCTGCGCAGCTATGTGAACGGGGAGCCGCGGCAGGACTCCAGCACCGCGGACATGATCTTCAGCGTGGCGCATCTGGTGCACCATCTGTCGCAGTATCTGGTGCTGGAGCCCGGCGACATCATCAACACCGGAACCCCGCAGGGTGTGGCGCTGTCCGGCCGCTTCCCCTACCTGGGTCCGGACGATGTGATGGAGGTCGAGATCTCGGGCCTGGGCCGGCAGCGCAGCGTCTGCCGGCCCGCGTAGCACCGAACGGGTCTCAGTCCTCCGGGAGTTCGACCGGGGCGATGTCGTCGAAGACATCGCCGGGGCCGGGGTTCGTCGCATCGGTCGCGCCGCCGAACCGGGTCATCACACCCCACACGGCATTGAGCGCGGTCTGTACGGCACCCTCGGCCCATCCGGCCGTCCAGGAGATGTCGTCGCCCGCGAGGAACAGGCCTCGCCGGTCGGCGGGCAGCCGGTCCTGCATGAAGTGGGTGAACAGCCGCCGCTGGTAGCGGTAGTGGCCCGGCAGATTGGCCTTGAACGCACCCATGAAGTAGGGCTCGTTCTCCCACGAGACCGTCACCGGGTTGCCGATGATGTGCTTCCTGATGTCAACGTTCGGATAGATCTCACCGAGCGACTTCAGCATGACGTCCATGCGCTCGTTCGGGGAGAGCGGGAGCCACTTCAGGCTGTCGTCGCACCAGGTGTACGAGAGGCAGATGGTCGCCGGCTTGTCCGGTCCGTCGTCGAGGAGGTACGTCCCCCGGGTCATCCGGTCGGTGAGCGTCATCGACATGGTGTCCCGCCCGGTCGGCACCCCCCTGTCGTCGACGGCCTCGTCCAGCCAGAACGGCCGGTCGACGGGCACGAACAGCTTGGACGACTCCATGTAGTGGGTGCGCTCCATCGCCGTCCAGTGGTCGATCGGGAAGAGCGCGTCGTCGCAGTCGATCTTCGAGAGCAGCAGCCAGGACTGTCCGGTGAAGATCGCGGCGGGGTAGGTGCGGATGTCGCCGGTGGCGTCGGTGACGGTGATCCGGTTTCCGGCGGTGCGGTTCAGCCGGGTCACGGCGGGGCGCGGCTCGCCGCTGTGCAGCGACGACAGTGATGTGCCGAGCGGCCAGTGGACGATCTTCTGCGGTTCGCGGTCCCAGAGCCGCAGCGGGAGCTGCTGGCTGCCTCCGACGATGCCCCGGTGGTGGTCGTCCGCCTCGGTGTAGACGACGCGCAGGATCTCCAGGATGGAGTTGGGGAAGTCGGTGTCCCAGCCGCCGGTGCCGAAACCGACCTGGCCGAAGATCTCACGGTGCCGGAACGACTTGAAGGCGTCGGAGTCGCAGAGGAATCCGTAGAAGGTCTGGTTGTCGAGCTTCTGGACGAGCTTCGCCCAGATCTCCCGGATGCGTGGCACATCGCGTTCGCGCATCGCGCGGTTCATGTCGGAGAAGTCCGCGCCCTCCTCCAGACACCGGTTCCAGGCGTCCATCACATCGCGGTAGACCTGCGGCAGATCGGCGATGGTCCGCGCGTAGTGCGACTCGCCCTTGAGGTCGACGACGGTCGACGGGGTGACCGGGGAGAGCGGGTTGGGAAACGGCTTTGTCTCCAGGCCGACCAGATCGATGTAGTGCTGGAGTGCGGTGGAGGACGGCGGGAAGCGCATCGCGCCCATCTCCGCGGTGAGTTCCGGATCGCAGCCGTCGAAGCCGACGGTACGCAGCCGGCCGCCGATCTCGTCCGCTTCGTAGACGACGGGCTTGAGCCCCATCTTCATCAGCTCGTACGCGGCGACGATGCCGGAGAGCCCGCCACCGATGACAGCGACCTCGGTGCCGTGCTCGGTCGCCGGTATCTGCCCGACCCCCGCGGGGTGCGCCAGGAAGTCGTCGTACGCGTAGGGGAAGTCCGGCCCGAACATGGTGATCGGCTCGACCGCGTCGGTGTGCTGGACGGCGTTGGGCACCGTGGACGTCATGGGGTACGGACTCCTTGCACGAAAAAAGGTGGAACGAGGGGTGGCGGGCTCAGACGAGGGAGCCGTACAGACCGGGGCGGCGGTCGTGCACATACGGGTTGGCGGCGCGCGACGCGCTCAGGAACTCGGGGTCGACCTCACCGATGACCAGCTCCTCGCCGCGTCCGGCGCGGGTGCGGACGGTGCCGTCGGGACCGGCCAGGCAGCTCAGCCCGACGAACTCGAACTCACCTTCCGGGCCGGTCCGGTTGACGTACGCCACATACATCTGGCTCTCGAATGCGCGGACCGGCACGACGGACTCGGCGACGAACTGGAAAGGGTGCATCTGCGCGGTGGGCACCAGCAGCAGATCGGTGCCTGCGAGGGCATGCGAGCGGACGTTCTCCGGGAACTCGACGTCGTAGCAGATCATGATCCCGATGCGTACGCCGTCCAGCTCGGCCTGGACCACGGGCTGCTCGCCCGGGGTGAACCACTCCTGCTCGAAGCAGCCGAAGAGATGGGTCTTGCGGTAGTTCGCGAGCGCCGCCCCGCCCGGCCCGATGAGCTGCGCGGCGTTGAAGATCTGCTCGCCCGCGCGCTCCGGGTAGCCGTAGAGGACCGCGAGCCCGTGCCGTGTGGCGATCTCGGCGACGGCCCGGGCGGAAGGCCCGTCGGCCGGCTCGGCCAGCCGGGGCACGTCGGCGCCGATCGCGTATCCGGTCAGGAACAGCTCGGGACAGACCAGCAGCCGAGCCCCGGCATCCGCTGCCCGCCGCGCCGCTTCGTCGAGCACCTTGATGTTCTCGTCCACATGCCCGGGTCGTCCGGAGCTCTGGAGCAGGGCGGTGCGCAACGGCGGCATGGCTGACCTCGGGCGGTGCGGGCGGGGCGGGGACGTATCGACGGTACGGTCCGCCACTCGAACCGGACAAGGCGCGACCGTTGCGCGTACACCGTCGATCCATTGCGCACGGACTGCCTGTCCCGGCGATTCATTGCGCAAGCCGTCTTCCCAGGTCAAACAGGTGACACAGGTCTCATCCGGAGCTCGGCCCGCCCCGCACGACCAAGCCCGCCCGGCGCAAATCAAGCCCGTCCGGCGATTGAGGACGGAACCGTCACGGCAGTACTCCGACGCCTCCCCGGAGCCCCCGCACCCCGGCAGCTATCAGCCCGTCCGGCGATTGAGGACAAGGCGGCCGCCGGACGCAGCCCGGCACCCCTACTCCGGCGCCCCCGACGAATACCGCCGCAGCAGCGGCGAAAGCACCAGCACGGACTTCGTCCGCTCCACATACGGCTCGCCCGCAATCCGCTCAAGCACCTGCTCGAAGTGGCGCATGTCCGCGGCGAAGACCTGCACGATCGCGTCGGCCTCCCCCGTCACCGTGGAGGCCGACGCGATCTCCGGATACCGCGCAAGCCCCTGCTTGATCGCCTCCGGCGACGTATTGCGGCTGCAGTAGATCTCGATGAACCCCTCGGTCTCCCACCCCAGCGCCGCCGGGTCCACCCGCACCGTGAAGCCCGTGATCGCGCCCTCGGCGCGCAACCGGTCCACGCGGCGTTTCACGGCGGGCGCGGACAGGCCGATGATCGCGCCGATGTCCGCGTAGGAGCGCCGGGCGTCTTCGGCGAGGGCGTGGACGATGCGTTCGTCGAGGTCGTTCAGGCGCACTTCGGGCGGTTCACTTCTCTGCGATGGCCGGTTTCGGGTGCGACAGGGTGCCGCCCCCGAAGTAGACCATGGCCCCGCCCCGCCGGGCGCGCTCACCGCATCCGGTGACCGGTCAGAAGGGGAACTGCGAGCGGCCGTGCTGCACCGAGATCCACTTCTGGGTGGTGAAGGCCTCGACCATCGACTCGCCGTTCAGCCGGCCGAGGCCGGAGCTCTTCTCGCCGCCGAACGGGACGATGGGCTCGTCGTGGACCGTGCCGTCGTTGATGTGGATCATGCCGGTGTGGATGCGCTGCCCGATCCGTACGCCGCGCTCGATGTTGCCGGTGTGCACCGCGCCGCTCAGACCGTACGGGGTGTCGTTGGCGATCCGTACCGCCTCGTCCTCACCGTCGAACGGCACGAGGAGCGCGACGGGCCCGAAGATCTCCTGGGACAGGACGGGGGAATCGGCGGCCAGGCCGGTCAGCACGGACGGGCTCACCAGATTGCCGTCGGCCCGGCCGTGCAGCAGGGCCGTCGCACCGGCCTCGACGGTCTGGTCGACGAGCGTGGAAATGGCCTCGGCCTGCGAGGAGTTGATCAGCGGGCCGATCACGGTCTCCGGGTCGGCCGGGTCTCCGACCCGCAGCGAAGCGACCTTGGCGACGAACTTCTCGGTGAACTCCTTCTCCACCGCCCGGTCGACCAGGATGCGGTTCGCGGCCATGCAGACCTGGCCCTGGTGCACGTACCGGCTGAAGACGGCCGCGTCCACGGCGTAGTCCAGATCGGCGTCGTCGAGGACGATGAGCGCGCTGTTGCCACCGAGTTCGAGCACGGCGCGCTTGAGGTTCGCCGCGCACACCGTGGCGACGTGCCGTCCCACCCTGTCCGAGCCGGTGAAGGAGATGACCTGCGGAATGGGGTGCTCCAGCAATGCGTCACCGATCTCGGCGATGTCGGTGACCACGACGTTCAGGAGCCCGGCCGGCAGCCCCGCCTCCTCGAACACCTTCGCCACCAGTGTGCCGCCGCAGACCGGGGTGTTCTGGTGCGGCTTGAGCACCACGGCGTTGCCGAGCGCGAGGGCGGGGGCGACCGACTTCAGGGACAGCAGGAACGGGAAGTTGAAGGGGCTGATGACACCCACGACACCGACGGGCACCCGGTAGACGCGGTTCTCCTTGCCCTCGGTCGGCGAGGGCAGAATCTGCCCGGAGGGCCGCAGCGCGAGCTGGATCGACTCCCGCAGGAACTCCTTGGCGAGATGCAGCTCGAAGGCCGCCTTCAGCCGGGTGCCGCCCAGTTCCGCGACGATCGCGTCGCTGATCTCGGGCTCGCGCTCCTCGACGACGCGCAGCGCCTGCTCCAGCACCAGCCGGCGGGCGTACGGGTTGGTGTCGCCCCACGCCCGCTGGGCAGCCTCGGCGGACCGGTACGCCCGGTCCACCTCGTCGGCCGTGGCGACCGTGATCGAGGCGAGCTTCTCCCCGTTGTAGGGATTGAAGTCGATGATGTCCCAGGACCCCTTGCCCTGCCTCCACTCTCCGTCGATGTACTGATGGGCCAGGTCAGTGAAGAAGGACATGAGATCCCTTACCGCAGAGGGGCGGGCAGCTGATTGCGCTTCATATTACTTACATTTCAATGGTGTTGAAGCGGATCACCAGGGCATCCGAGGACCGGAATCGGACACCCCTGTCGGCCCGCGGGGACACCCGGAAACACCGTTGCCCCTCACGGCACGAACGGCCGTGAGGGGCAACGGTGTTGCGGGACTCCGGGATCAACTCCAGCTGGCGTGCAGCGGCTTGCCCTCGGCGTAACCGGCGGCACTCTGCACCCCGACGACCGCCTTCTCGGCGAACTCCTCCAGGGAGGCCGCGCCTGCGTAGGTGCAGGAGGAGCGGACGCCCGCGATGATCGAGTCGATCAGGTCCTCGACGCCGGGCCGGGCAGGGTCGAGGAACATTCGCGAGGTGGAGATGCCCTCCTCGAAGAGCGCCTTGCGGGCCCGGTCGTACGCCGACTCGTCCGACGTACGGTTTTTCACGGCGCGTGCGGACGCCATACCGAAGGACTCCTTGTAGAAGCGGCCGTCGGCGGACTGCTGGAGGTCGCCGGGCGACTCGTACGTACCGGCGAACCAGGAGCCGATCATCACGTTGGACGCGCCCGCGGCGAGCGCCATGGCGACATCACGCGGGTGCCGGACGCCGCCGTCGGCCCAGACGTGCTTGCCGTACTTCTTCGCCTCGGCGGCGCACTCCAGGACGGCGGAGAACTGCGGCCGGCCCACGCCGGTCATCATCCGGGTGGTGCACATGGCGCCGGGGCCGACACCGACCTTGATGATGTCCGCGCCGGCCTCGATGAGGTCGCGCACACCCTCGGCGGCGACGATATTGCCCGCGACGATCGGCACCTGCGGGTCGAGCCCCCGGACGGCCCTGACCGCGCTGATCATGGACTCCTGGTGGCCGTGGGCGGTGTCCACGACGAGCGTGTCGACGCCCGCGTCGAGGAGCTGCTTGGCCTTGCCGGCGACATCGCCGTTGATCCCGACGGCGGCGGCGATCCGCAGCTTGCCGGCGGCGTCGGTGGCGGGGGTGTACAGAGTGGCGCGCAGTGCGGCCTTACGGGTGAGGATGCCGACGAGCCGGCCGTCCGCGTCGACCGCGGGGGCGAGCTTGCGGTGGGCGCCGTCGAGCTTGTGGAACGCGTCACGCGGGTCGATGTCCGCGTCGAGCAGCACCAGGTCCCTGGACATGACCTCGGAGAGCTGGGTGAAGCGGTCGACACCGGTCAGGTCGTGGTCGGTGACGACACCGATGGGCCGCTGCTCCTCGTCGACGACGACACCCGCGCCGTGCGCGCGCTTCGGCAGCAGGGACAGCGCGTCGGCGACCGTCTGGCCCGGGGCCAGCACGATCGGCGTGTCGAGCACGAGGTGGCGCGTTTTCACCCAGGAGACGACATCGGTGACGACGTCGATCGGGATGTCCTGAGGGATGACGACGAGCCCGCCGCGGCGGGCGATCGTTTCGGCCATCCGGCGGCCCGCGATGGCCGTCATGTTCGCGACGACGAGCGGGATGGTGGTGCCGCTGCCGTCGGGCGAGGAGAGATCGACACCCTGGCGGGAACCGACCGCAGAACGGCCCGGAACCATGAAGACATCGTCGTACGTGAGGTCGTACGGGACCGAAGGAGAGTCTGTGTAGCGACCAGTACCGGGCTCAAGAAAACGCATAACGCTCATTTTTTCATACGAAACGGAGCAGGTCGCGTCCACGAAGACACAGCAAACGACCCCCGCGTTCGTACGTTCCCACAAAGGGAGCCGGCGGGAGTCCCGGGCAAGTGGAACCTGCCTTACCTGCGAACCCTACCCGTACGGCATCCGAATCATTCGCGATCATCTTCCCTGGACCTGGTGACAAGGGGTCAGGTAGCTTCAAAACCCGCAGGTCCCGTGGGTCATGACTACGCCCCGGAGGAACAGGCGGAGGGTCACAACTTCCGTCACACGTACGACCGGAGAGGATCACGACCCACTCGTGGAGAGCGAACTGCCGGACATCTACTGCCCGTTCCCCAAGCGGACGAATCCGCACGTCGGGCACACCCGGGTCCACCTCGACAGCTGGATCCGCAACACCGGTCTGGTACACCGTGATTCAGCCAGGGAGCGCTTCGAGCAGGCGGACTTCGGAGCGTTCGTCGGCATGGTGTACCCGACCGCCGACAGCAAGAATCTCGACCTCGTCGCCGACTGGTTCGTATGGCTGTTTCTCGTCGATGACCAGTTGGACGACGGCCACCTCGGCCGCAGCCCGGAGCGGGTGCGGGACGTGGTCGCGGTGATGCGGTCCGTGATCGAGGGCATCGGTACGGGCACCCTGCCGGACGAGGACCTCCCCGCCGCCGTGGTCGCCCTGGTCGATCTGTGGGAACGGACGACGCCGACCGCCGCCGCGCACTGGCGCACCCGGTTCGGCTGGCACCTGACCACGTATCTCACGACGGCGACCACCTGGGAGGCCGGGAACCGGGCGGCTGGTGTGGTGCCGTCCGAGGAGACGTACATCGCCAAGCGTCGCCACACCGGCGCGATACATGTGTGCATGGACCTGATAGAGATCGTGGCCGGGATCGAGGCTCCCGAGTCGATCCACAACGATTCCCGGTTCATCACCGCGCTGGAAGCGTCGTGCAATGTCGTGTGCTGGGCCAACGACGTGTACTCGTACGAGAAGGAACAGGTGCTCGGCGAGATCCACAATCTCGTCCATCTGGTCCGGCACCACCGCGGTTACGGCAAGCAGCAGGCGCTCGAACACGTCTGCGCGGAGATCGCCACGGAGACGGAGCGGTTCCTCACCGCCGAGGCCGAGCTGCTGGCCGCGTACCCGCAGCTGTCCTGGATGCTCGCACCGTACCTGGACGGGATGCGGAGCTGGATGCGCGGCAACCTGGACTGGTCACGGCAGACCCCCCGGTACAACCCGGCCGATGTGAGCCAGTACGAGGAGCCGGAGGAGTATCTGGAGGCAACGGTCCTGGGCGTGGCCCAGGACTGAACCACCGAGCGGACACTGCCCGGGCGGTGCCCCCACTGTCCGGGCAGTTCACTCGCCGTCACCCGCACGGCTCGATGACCGTCCGGGCAGAATCAAGCCCGTCGAGGGGGCTCCTCCCATGACCTTCAGTCCATGGGGGAGATTGAGGACACAACGGCCACCGGGCGGCCCCGGTGACGATCACCGCCGCCGCCCGCCCGGGCCCCCGCTCAGACCCCGTCCGGATCCGCCCGTTCCAGCGCCGGCCGCCGCGGCGCCGCGGACTCGGTCAGCAGATACTCGGCCGCCGCCGTATCCGTCACCAGGCTGGTGACGAGCCCGGACCGCAGCACCGCCCCGATCGCCGCAGCCTTCCGCTGGCCGCCCGCGATCGCCACCACCTCGGGGATCCGGCGCAGCCGGTCGGCCTCGACCGTGATGCACCGCTCCCCCAGGTCCCGGCCGACCCGGCGCCCCTCCGTGTCGAAGAGGTGCGCGGACATCTCGGCGGCGACGCCGAGCGACGCGTAGTGCGCCCGCTCCTCGTCCGTGAGCATGTCGTGGACGGTGGAGATGCCCGGCTCCCAGGAACCGATGGACACCGCGGCGACCGTCACCTTGTCGAAGTACTCGAAGGCGCGGGCGATACCGGTCTGGTGGCGCAGCGCGGCGGCCGTGGCCGGGTCGGGCAGCAGCATCGGCGCGTAGATCGGGTGGGCCTCACCGCCGGCCACCTGGGCGGCCCGCCGGACCGCCTCGACCGAACCGCGCTCGGCCGTCCCCGCGTCGTACACCCCGGTGAGCTGCACGACCGTGCACGGCGGCAGCCGGTCGAGAGCCGCCGCCATGTGGATGGTGGACCGGCCCCAGGCCAGGCCGAGCACATCGCCCTCGTTCACCAGTTCGCCGAGGAGATCGGCCGCGACCTCGCCCAGGTTCTCCGGGTCGGGTGCGTCGTCCTGCTCCTCCGCGGGAGATTCGACGACGACCGCGTGACGCAGCCCGTAGCGGGCCCTGAGCGCGTCGGAGCGCTCGGCGTCCAGCTCGGCGGGGACACGGATCTCGATCCGGACGAGGTCCCGCTCAAGAGCCGTCTCCAGGACCCGGGCCACCTTGAAGCGGCTGACGCCGAACTCCTCGGCGATCTGGATCTTCGACTTTCCTTCGAGGTAGAAGCGGCGGGCCATGGCCGCCGCCTGCACCAGCTCCGCGGGCCCCATCCGCAGGGCGGACCGTCCCGCCGACATTGCAGACACCGCGATCTCCTCACTGCTGTTCACACTCTCGATACGCCGTTCATCCTGTCAGATCCGGCGATCCTTGATCGGTCCCGTCGGACCGCGTTCATCTGCCCTTGGCCGGGCCGACCTGCAATCGGGGCCGGAATGGGTTCCGGCGCCGGTTCCGGCTTCAGTGGCGGCACGCCCAGGCCGCCGAGGCGGTGGCCCTGTCGGCCTTGGCCCGCAGGGCGCGCACCGCTTCGGCCGGGTCCTCGGCCCCGTACACCGCCGAACCCGCGACGAATACATCCGCACCGGCCTCGGCGCACCGCTCGATGGTGGACTCGGAGACACCGCCGTCGATCTGGAGCCACAGTTCGAGGCCGTGCTTGGAGATCAGCTCACGGGTGCGGCGGATCTTCGGCAGCATGATGTCCAGGAAGGCCTGGCCGCCGAAGCCCGGCTCCACGGTCATGATCAGCAGCATGTCGAGCTCGGGGAGCAGGTCCTCGTACGGCTCGATGGGCGTCGCGGGCTTGAGCGCCATGGAGGCGCGGGCGCCCTTGGCCCGGATCTCCCGCGCCAGCCGTACGGGGGCTGCCGCGGCTTCCACGTGGAAGGTGACGGAACCGGCGCCGGCCTCGACGTACTGCGGCGCCCAGCGGTCCGGGTCCTCGATCATCAGATGGCAGTCCAGCGGAGTGTCCGTGGCCCGGCTGAGCGATTCCACGATCGGCACGCCGAGGGTCAGATTGGGCACAAAGTGGTTGTCCATCACATCGACATGGAGCCAGTCGGCGCCTTCGACTGCCTTCGCCTCCTCGGCGAGACGGGCGAAGTCGGCGGACAGGATGCTGGGGTTGATCTGGGCCATGTGCCAAGCCTGCCATGTTCCGCGCCACTTCCCCGCCCTGGTGCGGGCCAAAGCCTCACGGGATCATTACAGTTCGCGGAATCCAGGCCTCCCGGCCACGCGATACGGGCGTTTCAGCCCGCGTCGGGCCCTTCGGGGGCGGTACGGGCCCGGCAGCGGTGGGCGTTCTGCCAACAGGCCGGGCCCCAGAATCCGGCGAGCGGCCGGTACCAGCGGGCGGCGGCCGGTACCCGTGCCCGCTCGCTCATACCGTCGGACCTGGCCGCCCCGCCGGCCTCGCGCGGCCCCCGGTGTAGGGTCTCGTTTCCGCTGTCCCATTGCGTGGCGCTGACCAGCGCAGATGCGCCCACCTCACGGGCGGTCCCCCACGAGTTCGTCTCACTTCCGTGTCCTTTCCGGGCTGTCCGGCGGGAGTCGAGACGAACGACAGGGGGCCGGCCGAGGCCGCCACATGGGTCACTGACCGGTCGGACCCGGTGCTGGGCGAGATCTGGGAGGAGGCGCCCAAGCACTACGACGAGCAGGATCCGGGGGTCCTGGTTCTCTCGATCACTGAGGTCAACGTCTGGAACCGCCTCACCCTCGCCACCCGGCAAGGGCCACACACGGGGTTGGACCTGACACAGGCACCAGCCCGTCCCTGGCGGCGCGGCCCAGGGCCGTGCCGGAGTTCAGGCGAGCGGGGATGCCTTCGCGCCCCAGTCGATGTGGTGGTCGAACTGCCAGGCCGTCTTCTCCGGGTTGATCAGCTTCATGGCCACCGGCATCAGCAGGTCGCGCAGTACGCGGCCGACCGGGCCCGTGCTCTTGTTGCTGTTCGTGCGGGCGCCGAGCTTGATGATGCGTTCGACGCGGGGGCGGCGCAGTTGTTCGTATGCCGCGAAGGCCTGGTCGTACGGCAAGTCCCGTAGGCAGCGCGCCAGTTCAACGGCGCTTTCGGCGGCGATGGAGGCACCCTGCCCTGAGCTGGACGAAGCGGCGTGGGCCGCGTCGCCGATCAGGGTCAAGCGGCTGCGGGTCCAGGTCGGGACACTCGGCATGTTCTCCATCGGGCCGGTGATCAGAAGCCGGCCGGGGTCGGTCGCGCTGATCATCTCCAGAGCCGGGGTCCTGTCGTCGGCGAAGGCGGTGCGCAGGGTGCGCATCCACTCCTTCGCGCCGATCGCCTGGGCCTCGGCCACTGTCATCGGGGCTGGGTGCGGCAGGTTCACGAACCACACCGCCGAGGAGTCGTCGAAGATCTGGTAGCCGAAGAAGGCGCGCTTGCCGAAGCACATATACATGACGCCGTTGGTGGAGGGCAGCCCGCACTCGTCCATCCGCGCACCGAAGCAGACCAGGCCGGCGTAGTTCGGCCGGGGTGCGGCCGGGTCGATCAGGGGGCGGACCGTGGACCGGATGCCGTCGGCACCGATCAGGATGTCGGCGCTCGCCTGCGTACCGTCCGCGAAGTGCGCGGTAACACCGGAGCCGGTGTCCGTCGCGCCGGTCAGCCGCTTGCCGTGGTGGATGGGTACGGAGCGGCGCTCCGCCTCGTCGTAGATCTCTCGGTAGAGGTCGGCGCGCCAGACGAACTGCTGGACAGGGAGGCGCGAAGGCGGGGCGAACTGTGCGAGCTGCTTGCCCGTCCCACTCCTTAAGACCATGGAGGTGACCGGGGTGCCGATGGCGCGGACGAGGTCACCCGCGCCGATGGCGTCGAGGGCGTTCTGGCCGTTGGAAGCGATGGTCATGCCGCCGCCGGCCCCGTCCGCCGTGGAGTCGTACGCCTCGTAGACCGCGGCCTCGATACCGGCCTGACGCAGGGCCATCGCGGCGACCGGGCCTGCGATCCCGCCCCCGATAATGAGTGCGGTGCGGGCTTTGTCCGTGCCGCTCATGACTGGTGTCCCCTTGCCGGGTCGTCGATCGTCGGTACGCCGCCGGTCTTGTGGGCGCGGCGCACATCCTGGACGTACGCACGGGAGAACATCGCGGACAGGAGCGCGATGCCACCGCGGTGAATGCGGATCTCGCTGTTCGTCGCGGAGCCGGACAGATGGACAAGGCGGCCGGCCGTCTTGTCGCCGCTGGATGAGGACGTGGAGTCCTTGATCTTGCCGCGGGCGGTCCAGCTCAGGTTCCAGTGGTCGATGGCAGTGTCGTCGTCGACGAGCAGCTTGACCATGGCCCGGTCCATATCGAGGTGAATCTCGATGTCGTCGGGGAGGCCGGGCGAGCGGAGGTCGAGGACGGCTGCGCCATGGCGGGCCTTGACCTCGAAGCGGCTGGCCTCGGTCCAGTTGCCAAGGTGCTTGACGAGGCCGTGGTCGGAGTGGATGCGCTCGGTGAGGGACATCTCAGTGGTTCCTCTCTGAGTGGTGTGCACTGACGAATCGATAGTTGCACTGCAACTAGTATCTCGTCAACTAGTTCTTCTGTGGCTAGAATCGGGTCCATGACCCCATCTGCCCCCCGCAGCTCCCCACTCGCCCTGACCGTCCTGGCTCTGCTGCACTACAAACCGCTGCACCCCTACGGCGTCCAGCGCCTGATCAAGGACTGGGGCAAGGAGCAGGTCGTCAACGTCAGCCAGCGCGCGAGCCTCTACCGCACGATCGAGCGGCTCAATGGCGCCGGGCTGATCGCCGTCCGCGAGACCGGGCGCGATCAGCAGTACCCGGAGCGGACCGTGTACGAAATCACCGACGCGGGGCGCGAGACCGCCCGCGCCTGGCTGGAGGAGATGCTCTCCGCGCCCAAGCAGGAGTTCCCGGAGTTCCCGGCCGCCCTGTCGAACCTGATGCTGCTCTCGCCGCAAGACATGGCGGACGTACTGGATCAGCGGGCCGACGCACTCGCGGAGAAGCTCGACGGGCTGGAATCGGCCCTGGCCGAGGAGACGGAGCAGGGGCTGCCACGCATCACCGGCCTGGAGACCGAATATCTGCGGGCTGTGACGGCCGCGGAGCTGGGCTGGGTGCGCGCAGTGGTCGAAGATCTGCGGACCGGCGGGCTCTCGTGGTCGCAGGAGCAGCTGGACGCCCTCGCGGCGGGACTGGTGCAGCGCTAGCCCGCCCCCGGTGCGACCGGGGACGGGCTAGCGCTGCATTCTCCCGGGGGCAAACCCCAGCCGCTCGTCTCACTTCTGTGTCCTTTGGGCCGGACAAGGGACACAGCCAGTGAGAAAGGGCCCCTGAAAATGCGAACCTGACCCCGGCCTGCCTCAGGCGGTCCGGCGCAGCAGTGCCAGGTACATCGCGTCGGTGCCGTGCAGATGCGGCCACAGCTGGACGTCGGGGCCGTCGCCCAGCGCGGGCACTCCCGGCATCAGCGGGCGGGCGTCGACCCACTCCGCCTCGACCGGAGGGCCGCCGCGCCCCTTGAGTACGTCCTCGACGACGACCCGGGTCTCCGCGAGATGGGGCGAGCAGGTCGCGTAACCGACGACGCCGCCGACCCGTACCGCCTTCAATGCCTCGCGCAACAGACCGCGTTGCAGCGGGGCGAAGCTCTCCAGGTCCTCCGGGCGGCGCCGCCAGCGCGCCTCCGGGCGGCGGCGCAGCGCGCCGAGGCCCGAGCACGGCACATCCATCAGGATCCGGTCGAAGGTGCCGGGCTGCCACGGCGGGCGGGTGCCGTCGGCGGTGATCACCTGGTACGGGCCGGGGTTGCCGGCCAGCGCGCGCTCGACGAGGCGGGCCCGGTGCGGCTGCTTCTCGGCGGCGAGCAGGGCGGCGCCGCGTCCGGCGGCGAGTGCGCCGAGCAGGGCGGCCTTGCCGCCGGGCCCCGCACAGCCGTCGAGCCACCGGGTGTCACTGCCCTCCAGCGGTGCGTTGGCGAGGGCGGCGGCCACCAGCTGGCTGCCCTCGTCCTGGACCCCGGCGCGGCTCTCCTGCACGGCGGTCAGCGCGCCGGGCTCGCCGCCCTCCGCCATCCGTACGGCATAGGGCGACCAGCGGCCGGGCAGGCCGTTCTCGTCGCCGAGGGCGGTGAGCAGCTCGTCGGTGGTGGATCGGCCGGGGCGGGCGACCAGGGTGACCTCGGGCCGTTCGTTGTCCGCTTCGAGGAGGTCCTCGATTCCGGCGCGGCCGCCGCCCAGCGCGTCCCAGAGGGCGGACACGACCCACCGCGGATGCGAGTGCACGACCGCGAGGTGGTCCTCGGCGTCCTCGTCGTACGACGGGGCGACGCGCGCCACCCAGCCGTCGAGGTCGTCCGCGGAAACCTTCCGAAGGACGGCGTTGACGAACTTGGCCCGCCCCTCGCCGAGCACCACCCGGGCCAGTTCCACGCTGGCGGAGACCGCCGCGTGGGTGGGGATACGGGTGCCGAGCAACTGGTGTACGCCCATGTTGAGCACGTCGAGGACCGGCGGGTCGACCTCGCGCAGCGGCCGGTCGATGCAGGCGGCGACGATCGCGTCGTACGTCCCCTGGCGGCGCAGCGTCCCGTAGACCAGCTCGGTCGCCAGCGCCGCGTCCCGGTTGTCGAAGTCGCCCTTGGCGCGGGCCTTCTTCAGCAGCGGAGGAAGGACGAGGTTGGCGTACGCATCGCGTTCGTCGACGGCCCTGAGCGCTTCGAAGGCGAGGAACCGGACGGGGTCCTTCTGGGGGCGGCGATGCGGCTTGGCGGGACGGCGACGCTGCTGGTCGTTCACGTGAAAGGTGCTCCGCTGATGGTGAGGGGGCGAACCCTCCCAGCGTACGTCGCCGCCCCGGCCCCGGAATCCGCGAGAGACCCTAGATCCCCAGCAGCTCGCCGTGGACGATCCGCACCCCGCGGGCCCAGTCCGCGGCCCGCATCGGCTTCTTGCCCTGCGGCTGGACCCAGAGCAGCTCGACGGCGTGCGATCCGGTGCCCACGTACACATTGTTCTTGGCCGCCGACAGCTCGCCGGGCGCCAGATCGGCACGGTCCAGCACGGGCACCGCCTGGATCAGCTTCAGCCGCTCCCCGCGGAACAGCGTCCACGCCCCGGGAGCGGGCGTGCAACCGCGCACCACCCGGTCGACCCGCAGGGCAGGGGCGGACCACTGCACCTGGGCGTCCTCGACGGTGATCTTCGGTGCGAGGGTGACACCCTCGGCGGGCTGCGGCACGGCGTGCAGCGTGCCGTCCTCGATGCCGTCCATGGTCGCGACGAGCAGCCCCGCACCGGCGAACGCCAGCCGGGTGAGCAGGTCACCGCTGGTGTCGGTGGGCCGCACCTCTTCGGTGAGGACGCCGTACACCGGGCCGGAGTCGAGCCCCTCCTCGATCAGGAAGGTCGACGCACCGGTCACCTCGTCCCCGCCCATGATCGCGTGCTGTACGGGGGCCGCGCCGCGCCAGGCCGGCAGCAGCGAGAAGTGGAGGTTGACCCAACCGCGGGCGGGTACGTCGAGCGTGGTCTTGGGCAGCAGCGCCCCGTAGGCGACGACCGGACAGCAGTCCGGGGCGATCTCGCGCAGTCGCGACAGGAAGTCCTCGTCACGCGGCCGGGCGGGCTTGAGCACCTCGATCCCGGCTTCCTCGGCGCGCTCGGCGACGGGGCTGGCGACCAGGCGGCGACCCCGCCCTGCCGGGGCGTCGGGCCGGGTGACGACGGCGGCCACCTCGTGCCGGTCGGAGGCGATCAGGGCGTCCAGGGCGGGTACGGCTACCTCGGGGGTGCCTGCGAAGACGAGCTTCATGGGTGGCTGACTGCCTCTCAGGCCGAAACGTACGTTGATGAGCGACGCACAAGTCTATGGGCCGGGCGGCCGGGGGGCGTACGTATGACTGCGCGCCCCTTGGATAAGCGCACGCGCCCCTGCACCGTGACCAGATCCCCGGCTGACGCGTTGGTCAAGAGAGATTGACCGAAGCGAGCCGCCATGGTGCGGCCCGATCCCTTTCAATGCCGGTTCGAGAGGCTTCTTCATGGCCGACCACGCAACCCACGACGCCCAAGCGCGGGCCAGCCTGCATCTGTTGGTGCGGGACATCGAGCGGGTCCGGCGGCAGGTGGACGCGCTGCGCACGCTCACCGCCCAACTGGGCAACGTCTACCGTCCGCGCCGCTCCGGCCCGTCCACGGGCTTCGTCGTCTACGGCAGGGCCCCGGCCCCCACCGTCAGGCTGGCCCAGGAGCTGCGGGACAGCGTCGAGACCCTGGTCACCGCGGCAGTGGACTTCGACCGCTCGCTGGGCTTCTCCTGGGACGCGGTGGGCTCCGCGCTCGGGGTCACCAAGCAGGCGGTGCACCGCCGCTACGGCGCCCGGCGCAATGCCCGGCAGCCGGGAGCGGCCGAGGCCGCCGCGGAGACCGCGGTGCCGCGCCCCCTGCCCATGGCGCCCGGCTCCGCCAATGCGCCGACGCTGCCCGCCGTACCCGCCGCACGCTCCATGCCCCCGCAGCCGTCGGAAGACCGCCCGTCACTGCGCGAGGACCTGCGCCCGGGCGTCTTCCCCGGCCCGCGCAACGGCTGACCACGCGTCCCGCCCACTGCCCCGCCGCGCCCGACGCACGGCGGGGCATCTGCGTCTCCACAGCCGCCCGTCACCGTTCCGCGAGACCCGACCCGTCCGGGAAACCCCAGCCGGTCCGGTGAAACCCCAGGCCGGTCCGGCAAGATCAAGCCCGTCCGGCGATTGAGGACAGAACGGCCACCGAGCAGCCCGGCCGGCCCGCACCGTCATCCGATGTCCGGCGGATCCACCCTGATCCGGACCTGCTCACCGCTCCCCCGGGACATCCGCGCCGTCTGCGCCGCCTTCAGCGCGGCCGCAAGCGCCGCCCCACTCCCCGGAGGCACCCTGAGCAGCGCCCGTTCCCAGGACTCCCCCGGCGGTGCGTCCCAGGGCCTGCGGGGCCTGCCGGGTTCGGCGCCCGGCACCGGGACCGGGCCGAGCACCTCGGCCTCCGGCGGCAGTTCGGCGGCCGTGAGAAACGCGGCGAGCGCCTCCGGCGAACCGGTCACCGAGGCCATCCGGGACACCGGCGGGAAGCCGAGCTCGGCCCGCTCCGCCAGCTCGCGGCGGGCGTGACCGACCGGATCCCAGCGCACCAGGGCCTGCACGGGCCGCAGTGTCGGCTCGGCGACGATCACCACCGTGCCGCCCTCCGGCTGCCCCCGTACCAGCGAGGCCGCGGCCGTCCAGCGGCGCAGCGCCTCCTCGCCGGCCCGCAGGTCGGGGCGCCCGACCATCGCCCAGCCGTCCAGCAGCAGCGCGGCCGCATAACCGCCCTCGGCGACGGGTTCGGCGCCGGGGGTGCTGACGACCAGTGCGGGCACGTCCGGCACCGAGTCCAGGATGTGGTCGCGGCCCGACGTCCGTACCGGCACGGCGGGGAACGCCCGGCCGAGCTCCTCGGCGGTGCGGCGGGCGCCGACGATCTGGGCGCGCAGCCGATTGGAGCCGCAGGCGACACAGTGCCAGGCGGTCTCGGCTCGCCCGCACCAGGCACAGTCGAGATCCCGCTGGTCCGGTGCCTGAAGCGGTCCCGCGCAGTGCCGGCACCGGGCGGGTTCACGGCAGCGCTCGCAGGCCAGCCGCGGTGCGTATCCGCGGCGCGGCACCTGGACCAGGACAGGGCCGCTGCGCAGCCCGTCCCGTACCGTCTGCCAGGCCAGGCTGGGCAGCCGGGCCGCCCTCGCGGCCCCGTCCCGCGCCAGCTCACCGTCGCCGACCGTACGCACCAGGGGCGCCGCGATCCGCAGCTGCTCCCGGTCCGCGCGCAGCGGCAGCGCCCAGCCGCTCTCCACCAGCTGCGCGGCCTCCACGGTGCAGTTCGTACCGCCGAGCAGGAATGCGCACCGGCCGTGCGCGGCCCGTAGTTCGAGCACCTCGCGGACGTGCGGGAAGGGAGCGTTGTCGTCGCTGTGGCTGGAGTCCCCGTCGTCCCAGACGGCGACCAGTCCGAGGTCGGCGACGGGTGCGAACATCGCGGCCCTCGTCCCGACGACCGCCCGCACGGAGCCGCGCCGCACGGCGAGCCACTCCCGGTACCGCTTCTCCGGTCCGGAGTCCGCGGTCAGCAGCGCGTGGCGGCCTTCGCCGAGCAGCTCGGTGAGCGCGGCATCCACCCGCCCCGCGGTCCGGCCGTCCGGCACGACGACGAGTGCGCCGCGCCCGGAGGCGAGCGTCGCGGCCATGGCCCTGGCGATCTCCTCGGGCCAGTGCGGTCCGGGCAGGGCGGTCCATACGGCCCGGGGTGCACCGCCCTCGGCCAGTGCCCGCAGGAACGCGGGCCCCTGTGCGTACCGCTCCCAGCTCCCCGCCGACGGCGCGGGCGGCGGGGGCAGGGGCTCGGGCGAGGGCTTGGACTCGGCCCGTCCGTTCCTGGG
The DNA here is from genome assembly GCF_043200155.1 of Streptomyces sp. NPDC048473. Taxonomy (NCBI): domain Bacteria; kingdom Bacillati; phylum Actinomycetota; class Actinomycetes; order Kitasatosporales; family Streptomycetaceae; genus Streptomyces; species Streptomyces sp. NPDC048473. The sequence continues at coordinate 408,787 of NZ_JBICXE010000006.1, read as the reverse complement.
CGGCACGGCGAGCTGCAGCACATCGGCGAGGCTGCCCGCGTAACGGTCGGCGACAGCCCGCGAGAGGGCCAGCAGCTCCGGCCCCAGCACCGGTTCGGGCGATACGACATAGGCGAGTGCGGCGAGCGCCCCCGTGTAGTCCGATTCGGCGAGCCGCTCGACGAGGAACCCGTCGATCAGCCCGCCCCCTTCGCGCCGCCCGCCACGGACATTGCGTCCCCCGGCCCCGAATCGCACCCGCACCCGCACTCCGGGCTGTGCGTCGGCGTCGAGCTCCTCGGGCACTGCGTAGTCGAAGTACTGGTCGAGATGGAGCACGCCCTTGTTGACCAGCACCCGGGCGACGGGCAGCTCCTTGGCGAGCGCGGCGCCGCGCCAGGTCCGCGGCTTGGCCCGCGGCACCTTGGCCTTCCGTACCGTCTCCCGAATGAGCGCAAGCTGCTCCGGGGCCCCGCCCCCGGGGTCCTCGGATCGCTCGTTGTCGCTGCTCACAGCCAAATTCCTACCAGACACCACTGACAGCGGCCCCGGCGAGGCAGCGCCGGCGGCCGCACGCACCGGGGCCCGGACACCGATGTGCGGCGTCCGGGCCCCGGCGTACGGGCGGGAGCGGCAGGCTTACAGCCCGGCCGCCGTGCGCAGCGCGTCCACGCGGTCCGTGCGCTCCCAGGTGAAGTCGGGAAGCTCGCGGCCGAAGTGGCCGTACGCCGCGGTCTGGGCGTAGATCGGGCGGAGCAGGTCGAGGTCGCGGATGATCGCGGCCGGGCGGAGGTCGAAGACCTCGCCGATGGCGTGCTCGATCTTCTCGGTCTCGATCGCGGCGGTGCCGAACGTCTCGACGAACAGGCCGACGGGCTCGGCCTTGCCGATCGCGTATGCGACCTGCACCTCGCAACGGGCGGCGAGGCCCGCGGCGACGACGTTCTTGGCGACCCAGCGCATGGCATACGCGGCCGAGCGGTCGACCTTCGACGGGTCCTTGCCCGAGAAGGCGCCACCGCCGTGGCGGGCCATGCCGCCGTAGGTGTCGATGATGATCTTGCGACCGGTCAGACCGGCGTCGCCCATCGGGCCGCCGATCTCGAAGCGCCCGGTCGGGTTGACCAGCAGCCGGTAGCCGTCGGTGTCCAGCTTGATGCCGTCCTCGATCAGCTGCCCGAGCACGTGCTCGACGACGAACTCGCGGATGTCGGGCGCGAGCAGGGAGTCGAGGTCGATGTCGCTGGCGTGCTGCGAGGAGACGACGACCGTGTCGAGACGGACGGCCTTGTCGCCGTCGTACTCGATGGTGACCTGGGTCTTGCCGTCCGGGCGCAGGTACGGGATGGTCCCGTTCTTGCGGACCTCGGAGAGCCGGCGCGAGAGCCGGTGCGCGAGGTGGATCGGGAGCGGCATGAGCTCGGGCGTCTCGTCGCAGGCGTAGCCGAACATCAGGCCCTGGTCGCCGGCGCCCTGCTTGTCGAGCTCGTCCTCATCGCCCTCGACCCGCTGCTCGTACGCGGTGTCGACGCCCTGCGCGATGTCGGGCGACTGCGCACCGATGGACACCGAGACACCACAGGAGGCGCCGTCGAAGCCCTTCTTGGAGGAGTCGTAGCCGATCTCGAGAACCTTGTTGCGTACGAGGGTCGGAATGTCGGCGTAGGCCTTGGTCGTGACCTCACCCGCAACATGCACCAGACCGGTGGTGATCAAGGTCTCGACGGCGACGCGGGACCGGGGGTCCTCACGGAGCAGCGCGTCGAGAATGGTGTCGCTGATCTGGTCAGCGATCTTGTCGGGGTGACCCTCGGTGACGGACTCCGAGGTGAAGAGACGGCGGGACACATCGCTCCCTGGGGTTGCAGCGGCTGCTGGCTGATCATTTGGCGGACGGCCGGGAGCTGCGCCCGGCACGGTCCGAGGGTCAGTTTATCTGTCGCTGTCGCTCGGCGGACAACGTGTCTCGCCCTTTGGGAGTTCTGTGACCTGCGGCACGGCCCGTCACTGTACGAAAATCGCCTCCCGAAAAAGCCATTTGCGCCCATATTTCAGGGGTTTTGGCCAATGCGATGGCGTGAAACGAGAACTTCATCCGAGCCGCGACGACACGAGATCCCAGACCGTGTCGGCGAGCGCCTCCTTGGGACCGAACGGCACCGGGGTCTCAGCGCCGTCGGCTGCGAGGACCACCGCTTCGTTTTCCTCGGAGCCGAATGTCCTGCGCTCCCCCACCTCATTGACGACGAGAAGATCGCAGCCCTTGCGGCGGAGCTTCTCGCGGCCGTTGGCGAGGACGTTGTCGGTCTCGGCGGCGAAACCGACGACGATCTGGTCCGGCCGGGCGCGTTCACCGGCGACCTCGGCGAGAATGTCGGGATTGCGGACGAGCTTGATGGGCGCGGGCTCCTGGCCGTCCTTCTTCTTGATCTTCCCCGTCGCGTACTCGGCGGGGCGGAAGTCTGCGACCGCAGCCGCCATCACGACCACATCCGCGTCCGCGGCGGCCTTCAGCACCGCCTCACGAAGCTGTATGGCGGTCCCTGCGTGCACGACGTCGGCGCCTGCCGGGTCGGGCAGGCCGGTGTTCGCTTCGATGAGGGTGACCCGGGCGCCTCGGGCGACCGCGGTGCGGGCCAGGGCGTAGCCCTGCTTGCCGGACGAACGGTTGCCGAGGTAGCGCACCGGGTCGAGCGGCTCCCGCGTACCGCCCGCGCTGATCACGACGTGACGGCCGGCCAGGTCGGCTTCGACGGGCCCGCGGGCCAGCACCCGGCGGCAGACCTCGAAGATCTCCCCCGGGTCGGGCAGCCGGCCCTTGCCGGTGTCCACGCCGGTGAGCCGGCCGACGGCGGGCTCGATGACGACGGCGCCGCGGCGGCGCAGCGTGGCGACGTTCTCCCGGGTGGCGGGGTGCTCCCACATCTCGGTGTGCATGGCCGGCGCGAAGACGACCGGACAGCGGGCGGTGAGGAGTGTGTTGGTGAGCAGGTCATCCGCGAGACCGTGGGCGGCCTTGGCGAGCATGTCGGCGGTGGCGGGGGCGACGACGACCAGGTCGGCGCCCTGCCCGATCCTGACGTGCGGCACCTCGTGGACGTCGTTCCAGACCTCTGTCGAGACCGGGTGGCCCGAGAGCGCCGACCAAGTGGCCGCTCCCACGAAGTGCAGCGCCGACTCGGTCGGGACGACCCTCACGTCATGACCGGACTCGGTCAGCCGGCGCAGCAGCTCGCACGCCTTGTACGCGGCGATGCCTCCGCTGACCCCAAGAACGACCTTCGGCTTGTCCACTGCGTCTCCCCGCACTCGGATACGAACACCCCCATGCTGCCTCACCGCACCCGGTCCGATGCTGTCGCCCCGGACACACCGCAGGCCCGGCAGCCGTGGCTGCCGGGCCTGTGATGAAGATGCAATTCCTGCTTACTGCGCGGGGCCCTCGATGGCCTCGGAGGTGAGCAGGCCCGCGTTGATCTCGCGGAGCGCGATCGAGAGCGGCTTCTCGTGCACGTGGGTGTCGACGAGCGGACCGACGTACTCCAGGAGACCCTCGCCGAGCTGCGAGTAGTACGCGTTGATCTGGCGCGCGCGCTTGGCGGCGTAGATCACGAGGCTGTACTTCGAGTCTGTGGCCTCAAGGAGCTCATCAATCGGCGGGTTGATGATGCCCTCGGGCGTGGTGATGGAAGAGGACACTCTCTGCCTTCCGAAGGGGGTAAAGATCAAAGAAAATCTTTGACAGTGCGGAGTTCCGTACTGCCGCGCGTGTCGGTTGCGTCACTCGCTGCCGGCACGGTGGCCGGAAGCCTCCAGCATCAAGGCTAGCAGCTCACGGGCCACGTCCTCGACGGAGGTGTTGACCAGCGTCGTATCGAACTCGGACTCGGCGGCCAGTTCGATCCTGGCAGCGACGAGCCGACGCTCGATCACCTCGGCGGACTCGGTCCCGCGGCCGGTGAGCCGGCGCACCAGCTCCTCCCAGCTCGGCGGGGCCAGGAAGACGAGCTGGGCGTCCGGCATCGACTGCCGGACCAGCCGGGCACCCTGGAGATCGATCTCCAGCAGCACCGGCTCGCCCGCCTCCAGGCGGTCGAGCACGGCGCGGCGGGGCGTCCCGTACCGGTTACCGGCGAACTCGGCCCACTCCAGCAGCTCGCCGTTGGCGATCAGCTTGTCGAACTCGTCGTTGTCCACGAAGAAGTAGTGGACACCGTTGCGCTCGCCGGGGCGCGGCTTGCGGGTCGTCGCCGACACCGAGAGCCATACCTCGGGGTGGGCCTTGCGCATATGGGCGACGACCGTGCTCTTGCCGACCCCCGAGGGGCCGGAGAGCACGGTCAGCCGCGGACGTACGTCCGGGGGTACGGGGGACGTCCCCCGGGATGTTGCAGCCATGAGGCGATTATCCAGGTTCTCAGGGGTGCCTGAGAACGTCAGGCGGCGCTGCCGCCGAACTCACGCTCCAGGGATGCGATCTGGTTGGAGCCGAGACCCCGGACACGGCGGCTCTCGGAGATGCCGAGCCGCTCCATGATCTGCTTGGCGCGGACCTTGCCCACGCCGGGCAGAGACTCCAGGAGGGCGGAGACCTTCATCTTCCCGATGACGTCGTTCTCCTGGCCCTGCTTGATGACCTCGTGGAGCGAGGCGCCGGAGTGCTTGAGTCGATTCTTGACCTCGGCCCGCTCCCGGCGAGCCGCGGCGGCCTTTTCGAGCGCGGCTGCGCGCTGTTCAGGGGTAAGGGGCGGAAGAGCCACGCCTACGTCACCTCGGATGTCGATCTGTCGGATACGGACCGGTGAGGAAGCTGGGCGCTCCACACCAGGTGAGCGACGGACAACTTGTGTACGTCGGCTCTCGACGGAGACTAGCGGCCAAGACCGCCCGAGTCAGCGAGAACCAACGAAAAGTCCTGGTCAGCCTCGGCCGACCAGGACATTTCAGTCATAACAACCGAGTTTTTTGGTCAGGATTCAGTCAACACGCTGTTACGTGGCATGTTCACCTACCTGCGACGGCCGTCCGGACCTCGTCCGTGAACCGGTCGGCGGCTGCGCGCAGCCCCGCCACGTCCGGTCCCTGACTCAGTACTCCGCGGCTCACACTGGGCACCACATTGCCCACGGCGTCGCCGAAGACACCGGGCAGATCCGCGGGGGTCGCACCCTGGGCCCCGATCCCGGGGGCGAGCAGCGGGCCGTTGATGGCGAGATTCACGCCCGCGTCCCCGAGCGTGGCACCGACCACCGCGCCGACGGAGCCGAGCGGGGTCACCCCCTCGTTCTCGGCGGCCATGTGGTCGAGCATCAGCTGGGCCAGCGAACGGCCGTCGGCGGCGGTGGCGCGCTGCACCTCCGCGCCCTCCGGGTTGGAGGTGAGGGCGAGCACGAAGACGCCCGCGCCGGAGAGGACAGCCGCGTCGAGCGCCGGGCGCAGCGAACCGAAGCCGAGGTACGGCGAGACGGTGACCGCGTCGGAGAACAGCGGTGAGTCCTTGTCCAGGTAGGTCGCCGCGTAGGCGCCCATGGTGGAGCCGATGTCGCCGCGCTTGGCGTCCATCAGGACGAGCGCACCGGCCGCCCGCGCCTCCTCGACGGCCTTCTCCAGGACGGCGATGCCGCGCGAGCCGAAGCGCTCGAAGAACGCGGACTGCGGCTTGAGGACGGCGACCCGGTCGGCCAGTGCCTCGACGACCGTACGCGTGAAGTGCTCCAGACCCGCGACATCGTCGTTCAGGCCCCAGGCGGTGAGGAGCGAGGCGTGCGGGTCGATGCCGACGCAGAGCGGCCCGCGGGTGTCCATGGCGTGGCGCAGGCGCGCGCCGAACGGTTCCGGGATCATGCGGTGGCCTTCCTGGTTTCTGCGCCGACGGCTTCGGCGAGGGTGGCGTACGGGGAGGCGGCCAGGCGCGCCGCCAAGCCCTTGTGGATCGCCCGGGCGTAGAACGGGCCCTCGTAGATGAAGGCGCTGTAGCCCTGGACGAGCGTGGCACCGGCGAGAATGCGCTGCCAGGCGTCCTCGGCGTTCTCGACGCCCCCGACACCGACCAGGGTGATCCGGTCGCCCACCCGCGCGTACAGGCGGCTGAGGACCGCCAGGGAGCGCGCCTTGAGGGGTGCACCGGACAGTCCGCCGGTCTCCTTGACCAGGGACGGCGAGGACTTCAGGCCGAGGCCGTCCCGGGCGATGGTGGTGTTGGTGGCGATGATGCCGTCCAGATCCAGCTCGACCGCGAGATCGGCGACCGCGTCGACGTCCTCGTCCGCGAGGTCCGGGGCGATCTTGACGAGCAGGGGAACGCGCCGGTCGGTGACGGTCCGGTCGGCTGCCTCGCGCACGGCGCTGAGCAGGGGCCGGAGCGCCTCGGTGGCCTGGAGGTTGCGCAGGCCGGGGGTGTTGGGCGAGGAGACGTTCACGACGAGGTAGTCGGCGTGGCGGGCGAGCCGCTCGGTGGACTTCACGTAGTCGCCGGCCGCTTCGGCCTCCGGCACGACCTTCGTCTTGCCGATGTTGACGCCGACCGTGGTCCTGAAGACCGGGTTGCGGGCGGCCAGACGCTCGGCCACGGCCGCCGAACCCTCGTTGTTGAAGCCCATGCGGTTGATCAGCGCGCGGTCCGCGACGAGGCGGAAGAGGCGCTTCTTGGGGTTGCCGGGCTGCGGCTCGCCGGTGACCGTACCGATCTCGATGTGGTCGAAGCCGAGCATCGACATGCCGTCGATCGCGACGGCGTTCTTGTCGAAGCCCGCGGCGAGGCCGAACGGGCCGTGCATGCGCAGGCCGAGGGCCTCGGTGCGCAGCTCCTTGTAGCGGGGGGCGAGCGCCGCTGCGACGAACGTACGCAGCACGGGGATGCGGGCCGCGAGGCGGATCCACCGGAAGGCCAGGTAGTGGGCCTGCTCCGGGTCCATCCGCTTGAAGACCAGCTGGAAGAAGAACTTGTACATCGGGGTGTCCTCGGTGTCCTCACAGAGAGGGGGACACCGTTTCCGGTGTCCCCCTGCTGGGCCTGCTAGTCGCGCGCCGCGATCAGATGTTCCGCGTGTTCCTGGAGGGAACGTACGCCGACGTCTCCGTGGTTGAGTGCGTCGATGCCCTGGACGGCGGCGGCGAGCGCCTGGACCGTCGTGAGGCAGGGCACGGACCGGGCGACGGCCGCGGTACGGATCTCGTAGCCGTCGAGGCGGCCGCCCGTTCCGTACGGCGTGTTGACGATGAGGTCGACCTCGCCGTCGTGGATGAGCTGGACGATGGTCTTCTCGCCCTGCGGGCCCACCCCCTCGGACTGCTTGCGCACGACCGTGGCGTTGATGCCGTTGCGCTTGAGGACCTCGGCCGTGCCGGAGGTGGCCAGCAGCTCGAAGCCGTGCGCGACGAGTTCACGCGCCGGGAAGATCATCGAGCGCTTGTCGCGGTTGGCGACCGAGATGAAGGCGCGGCCCTTGGTGGGCAGCGGGCCGTACGCGCCGGCCTGCGACTTGGCGTACGCCGTGCCGAAGACCGAGTCGATGCCCATGACCTCACCGGTGGAGCGCATCTCCGGGCCGAGGACGGTGTCGACGCCGCGGCCGTGGATGTCGCGGAAGCGCGACCACGGCATGACGGCCTCCTTGACGGAGATCGGCGCGTCGAGCGGCAGGGTGCCGCCGTCGCCCTTCTTCGGCAGCAGGCCCTCCTCGCGCAGCTCGGCGATGGTCGCGCCCAGCGAGATGCGGGCGGCGGCCTTGGCGAGCGGGACCGCGGTCGCCTTCGAGGTGAAGGGGACGGTGCGGGAGGCGCGCGGGTTGGCCTCCAGGACGTACAGGATGTCGCCGGAGAGCGCGAACTGGATGTTGATCAGTCCGCGTACGCCGACGCCCTTGGCGATGCCCTCGGTGGAGGCCCGCAGCCGCTTGATGTCGTAGCCGCCGAGGGTGATCGGGGGCAGCGCGCAGGCGGAGTCACCGGAGTGGATACCGGCCTCCTCGATGTGCTCCATGACGCCGCCGAGGTAGAGCTCGGTGCCGTCGTAGAGCGCGTCGACGTCGATCTCGATGGCGTCGTCGAGGAAGCGGTCGACCAGGACCGGCCGGGTGGGGCTGATCTCGGTGGACTCGGCGATGTACGAGGAGAGCCGCGTCTCGTCGTAGACGATCTCCATGCCGCGGCCGCCGAGCACGTAGCTGGGACGTACGAGGACGGGGTAGCCGATCTCGTCGGCGATGGCCTTGGCCTCGTCGAAGGTGGTGGCGGTGCCGTGCTTCGGGGCCGGGAGTCCGGCCTCGGCCAGGACGCGGCCGAAGGCGCCGCGGTCCTCGGCGGCGTGGATCGCCTCCGGGGACGTGCCGACGACCGGCACACCGTTGTCCTTGAGCGCCTGCGACAGACCCAGCGGGGTCTGGCCGCCGAGCTGGACGATGACACCGGCGACCGGGCCCGCGAGGGACTCGGCGTGCACGATCTCCAGCACGTCCTCAAGCGTCAGCGGCTCAAAGTACAGGCGGTCGGAGGTGTCGTAGTCGGTGGAGACGGTCTCCGGGTTGCAGTTGACCATCACGGTCTCGTAGCCCGCGTCGCTCAGGGCGAAGGAGGCGTGGACGCAGGAGTAGTCGAACTCGATGCCCTGCCCGATGCGGTTGGGGCCGGAGCCGAGGATGATCACCGCAGGCTTGGTGCGGCTCGCGACCTCGTTCTCCTCGTCGTAACTGGAGTAGAAGTACGGCGTCTTCGCGGCGAACTCGGCGGCGCAGGTGTCGACCGTCTTGTAGACCGGGCGGATGCCGAGCGCGTGCCGCACCTCGCGCACGACGTCCTCGCGCAGGCCGCGGATCTCGGCGATCTGAGCGTCGGAGAAGCCGTGGCGCTTGGCCTCGGCGAGCAGCTCGGGGTCGAGCTTGTCGGCGGCGGCCAGCTCGTCGGCGATCTCCTTGATCAGGAAGAGCTGGTCGACGAACCAGGGGTCGATCTTCGTGGCGTCGAAGACCTCTTCCTGGGTGGCGCCGGCCCGGATCGCCTGCATGACGGTGTTGATACGGCCGTCGGTCGGGCGGACCGCCTCAGCCAGCAGCTCGGCCTTGTCGCCGGTCTCGCCGACGAAGGTGAACTGCGAGCCCTTCTTCTCCAGTGAGCGCAGAGCCTTCTGGAGCGCCTCGGTGAAGTTGCGGCCGATCGCCATGGCCTCGCCCACCGACTTCATGGTGGTGGTGAGGGTGGAGTCGGCGGAGGGGAACTTCTCGAAGGCGAACCGCGGGGCCTTGACGACGACATAGTCGAGGGTCGGCTCGAAGGAGGCCGGGGTCTTCTCGGTGATGTCGTTCGGGATCTCGTCGAGCGTGTAGCCGACGGCCAGCTTGGCGGCGATCTTGGCGATCGGGAAGCCGGTGGCCTTCGAGGCGAGCGCCGAGGAGCGGGAGACGCGCGGGTTCATCTCGATCACGATGACCCGGCCGTCGGTCGGGTCGATGGCGAACTGGATGTTGCAGCCGCCGGTGTCGACGCCGACCTCGCGGATGATCGCGATGCCGATGTCGCGCAGCCGCTGGTACTCGCGGTCGGTGAGCGTCATCGCCGGGGCGACGGTGATCGAGTCGCCCGTGTGGACGCCCATCGGGTCGAAGTTCTCGATGGAGCAGACGACCACGACGTTGTCGTGCTTGTCGCGCATCAGCTCCAGCTCGTACTCCTTCCAGCCGAGGATGGACTCCTCCAGGAGCACCTCGGTGGTCGGGGAGAGCGTCAGGCCCTGACCGGCGATCCTGCATAGCTCCTCCTCGTCGTGGGCGAAGCCGGAACCGGCACCGCCCATGGTGAAGGAGGGGCGGACGACGACGGGGTAGCCGCCGAGCGTATCGACGCCCGCCAGGACGTCGTCCATGGTGTGGCAGATGACCGAGCGGGCGGACTCGCCGTGGCCGATCTTGGCGTGGACGGCCTCGACGACGCCCTTGAAGAGGTCGCGGTCCTCGCCCTTGTTGATGGCCTCGACGTTGGCGCCGATGAGCTCGACGCCGTACTTCTCCAGGACACCGTTCTCGTGCATGGAGATCGCGGTGTTGAGCGCGGTCTGGCCGCCCAGGGTGGGGAGCAGCGCGTCGGGGCGCTCCTTGGCGATGATCTTCTCGACGAACTCGGGGGTGATCGGCTCGACGTACGTGGCGTCGGCGATCTCCGGGTCGGTCATGATCGTCGCCGGGTTCGAGTTGACCAGGATGACACGCAGGCCCTCGGCCTTGAGGACGCGGCAGGCCTGGGTACCGGAGTAGTCGAACTCGGCGGCCTGTCCGATGACGATCGGGCCGGAGCCGATGACCAGGACGGACTGGATATCGGAGCGCTTAGGCACGCTGGCCCTCCATCAGGGAAACGCTGGGCTGATTGTTGTCTCGCATGAGCTCGACGAACCGGTCGAAGAGATACGCGGCATCGTGCGGGCCCGCAGCGGCTTCGGGGTGGTACTGGACGCTGAAGGCCGGCCGGTCGAGGAGCTGCAGTCCCTCGACGACCTGGTCGTTCAGGCAGACATGGGAGACCTCGGCGCGGCCGAAGTTTGTGTCGGACACCTTATCGAGCGGGGCGTCGACGGCGAATCCGTGGTTGTGCGCGGTGACCTCGACCTTGCCGGTCGTGCGGTCCTGCACGGGCTGGTTGATGCCGCGGTGGCCGTACTTCAGCTTGTAGGTGCCGAAGCCGAGGGCGCGGCCCAGGATCTGGTTGCCGAAGCAGATACCGAAGAGCGGGGTCTTCCGCTCCAGGACGCCCTGCATGACGGAGACCGGGTGGTCCGCGGTGGCCGGGTCACCGGGGCCGTTGGAGAAGAAGACGCCGTCGGGCTCGACCGCGTACACCTCCTCCAGGGTGGCGGTGGCGGGCAGCACGTGTACTTCGATGCCGCGCTCGGCCATCCGGTGCGGGGTCATGCCCTTGATGCCCAGGTCGATCGCGGCGACGGTGAACTTCTTCGTGCCGATCGCGGGGACGACGTACGTCTCCTTGGTGGCGACGTCGGCGGAGAGGTCGGCGCCCACCATCTCGGGGGCCTCCTGGACGCGGGCCAGCAGCGTGGCCTCGTCGGCGACGGCGTCGCCGGAGAAGATGCCGACGCGCATGGCGCCGCGCTCGCGCAGGTGGCGGGTGAGGGCGCGGGTGTCGATGCCGCTGATGCCGACGACGCCCTGGCGCTCCAGCTCCTCGTCGAGCGAACGCTGCGAGCGCCAGTTGGAGGGCACCCGGGCGGGGTCGCGGACGACGTATCCGGCGACCCAGATCTGCTTCGACTCGGGGTCCTCGTCGTTCACACCGGTGTTGCCGACGTGCGGGGCGGTCATCACGACGACCTGGCGGTGGTACGAGGGGTCGGTCAGCGTCTCCTGGTATCCGGTCATGCCGGTCGAGAACACCGCCTCGCCGAAGGTCTCCCCCACGGCCCCGTAGGCGCGGCCGCGGAAGGCGCGGCCGTCCTCCAGGACGAGTACGGCGGGAGCTTTGGCGGCTCCCCGGGTGGAGATCGTCATCGTGCGGTGCCTTCCGTAGTGCTGGTGAGTTGGTCGATGGCCTCGACCCAGGCCGGGTGCTCGGCCGAGCGGTCGGAGCGGAAACCGGAGTCGATCAGCTTGTCGCCGTGCGCCCAGGTGATGATCAGCAGGCCGCCCTCGGGGAGGACCTTGCCGGCGATGCCCTTGTCGAGCCGGGCCTCACGCAGTGAGGCCGCCGGGACGAAGAAGTCGGCTGCCCCGGGTCGTACGACATCGAGACCCTGGTCGGTCAGGGTGAGCTCGACGCGGCTGCGGGTACCGAGGCCGTGGGCGACGATCCGGTCGAGCCACTGCCCGGCGGTCGTCGAGGCGTGGTACCTGCCGGTCAGCGTCAGCAGCTTCTCGCCGTCCGCGAACCCCTCCGGGGTGGAGCCGAGTTCCGGCAGATCGGACTGGAGGCTCCCCCGCCACTTCCATCCCTGGCGCATCAGCCAGTAGACGAAGGCGATGAGGACGATCAGTCCGATGACCCAGCTGATGCGAGCGGACCAGTCGGTCACTTCGGCCGACTTCTGCTCGGCGGCGAGCTGGAGGTGCAGGGGGGTGAGTGATGTCACGCGAGCTTCCCGTCGACGACCGTGGCACGGCCCCGCAGGAAGGTGTGGGTGACTCGCCCCGGCAGCTCGCGACCCTCGTAGGGAGTGTTGCGGCTGCGGGAGGCGAAGCCCGCGGGGTCCACGACACCACGGTATGCCGGATCGACCAGCGTGAGGTTGGCAGGCTCACCGGCCGAGACAGGCCGGCCGTGTCCTTCGAGACGGCCGATGGCGGCCGGACGGAACGACATCCGGTCGGCGACACCCGACCAGTCGATGAGGCCGGTGTCGACCATCGTCTGCTGGACTACGGAAAGCGCGGTCTCCAGGCCCACCATGCCCATGGCGGCGGCGGCCCACTCGCAGTCCTTGTCCTCGTGCGGGTGCGGGGCGTGGTCGGTGGCGACGCAGTCGATGGTGCCGTCGGCGAGCGCCTCGCGCAGGGCCATGACGTCGGCCTCGGTGCGCAGCGGCGGGTTCACCTTGTAGACCGGGTTGTAGGACCGTACGAGCTCGTCCGTGAGAAGCAGGTGGTGCGGGGTGACCTCGGCGGTGACGTTCCAGCCCTTGGACTTGGCCCAGCGGACGATCTCGACGGAGCCGGCGGTCGACAGGTGGCAGATGTGCACCCGGGAGCCGACGTGGGCGGCGAGCAGTACGTCGCGGGCGATGATCGACTCCTCGGCGACGGCGGGCCAGCCACCGAGACCGAGTTCCGAGGAGACGATGCCCTCGTTCATCTGGGCGCCCTCGGTGAGGCGGGGCTCCTGGGCGTGCTGGGCGACGACGCCGTCGAAGGCCTTCACGTACTCCAGCGCGCGGCGCATGATCACCGCGTCGTCGACGCACTTGCCGTCGTCGGAGAAGACCTTCACTCCGGCGGCCGAATCGTGCATGGCGCCGAGCTCGGCGAGCTTCTTGCCCTCCAGGCCGACGGTGACGGCGCCGATCGGCTGCACGTCGCAGTAGCCGGACTCCTTGCCGAGCCGCCAGACCTGCTCGACGACACCGGCGGTGTCGGCGACCGGGAAGGTGTTGGCCATGGCGTGCACGGCGGTGAAGCCGCCGACGGCCGCGGCCTTCGTCCCGGTGAGGACGGTCTCGGAGTCCTCTCGGCCGGGCTCGCGCAGATGGGTGTGGAGGTCGACCAGGCCGGGCAGCAGGATCTGGCCCTCGGCCTCGATGACGGTCGCGCCGGCGGCCTCGATGCCGGTGCCGACCTGGGTGATGGTCTCGCCGTCGATCAGAACGTCCTGGGGCTCGCCGCCGAGGATCTTCGCGCCGCGGATAAGGATCTTGCTCATGGTTACTTGTTCTCCTCGGTACGGGAGGGGGTGGCGGGAGACGGATGAGCCGACGGGGTGGCGGGCTCGGAGCCGCCCAGCAGCAAATACAGGACGGCCATGCGGATCGAGACGCCGTTGGCGACCTGCTCGACGACCGTGCACCGGTCGGAGTCGGCGACCTCGGCGGTGATCTCCATGCCGCGGACCATCGGGCCGGGGTGCATGACGATGGCGTGCTGGGGCATCTTCGCCATGCGGTCGGCGTCCAGGCCGTAGCGGCGGGAGTACTCGCGCTCGGTCGGGAAGTACGCCGCGTTCATCCGTTCGCGCTGCACACGAAGCATCATCACCGCGTCGGACTTCGGCAGCACGTCGTCGAGGCTGTAACTGATGTCGCAGGGCCAGTGCTCGACGCCGACCGGGACGAGAGTGGGCGGGGCCACCAGGGTGACGTGGGCGCCGAGCGTGGTCAGCAGGTGGACGTTGGAGCGGGCCACCCGGCTGTGCAGGATGTCGCCGACGATGGTGACCCGGCGGCCGTCGAGGTCCCGGCCGAGACCGGTGTCGGCCCCGACGAGGCGGCGGCGCAGGGTGAAGGCGTCCAGGAGGGCCTGGGTGGGGTGCTCGTGAGTGCCGTCACCGGCGTTGACGACGGCGCCGTCGATCCAGCCGGAGGTGGCGAGGCGGTACGGGGCACCGGAGGCGCCGTGCCGGATGACGACGGCGTCGGCGCCCATCGCCTCCAGGGTCAGCGCGGTGTCCTTGAGCGACTCGCCCTTGGAGACGGACGAGCCCTTCGCGGAGAAGTTGATGACGTCGGCGGAGAGGCGCTTGGCGGCGGCCTCGAAGGAGATGCGGGTACGCGTCGAGTCCTCGAAGAAGAGGTTGACGACGGTACGGCCGCGCAGGGTGGGGAGCTTCTTGATCGGCCGGTCCGCGACCCGGGCCATCTCCTCGGCGGTGTCGAGGATCAGGACGGCGTCGTCGCGGGTGAGGTCGGCGGCCGAGATGAGGTGGCGCTTCATCTGGGTGTTCTCCGGGTGGGCTGGAGGGTTCAGGCATGCGGGCGTACGGAAGCTGCCGTACGGGTTCGAGGTACGCCGTACGGGTGAAGTGCAGCTACTTCTCGCCCGCCAGGGCGGTCTGCTGGACACCGAGCAGCACGGCGTCGCGGCCGTCTTCCTCGGCGAGCTGGACCTTGACCGTCTCCCGCAGCGACGTGGGGAGGTTCTTGCCGACGTAGTCGGCACGGATCGGGAGTTCGCGGTGACCGCGGTCGACGAGCACCGCGAGCTGCACCGCGCGGGGCCGGCCGATGTCGCCCAGCGCGTCGAGCGCGGCGCGGATCGTGCGGCCCGAGAAGAGGACATCGTCCACCAGGACGACCAGGCGGCCCTCGATGCCCTCGCCGGGGATCTCGGTGCGGGCCAGGGCGCGCGCAGGGCGCAGCCGCAGGTCGTCGCGGTACATGGTGATGTCGAGTGAGCCGACCGGCATCTTTCGGCCGGTGATCTCTTCGAGTTTTTCGGCGAGCCGGTCGGCGAGGAAGACTCCCCGCGTCGGGATGCCGAGGAGCACCACGTCGTCGGCGCCCTTGGCGCGTTCGACGATCTCGTGGGCGATTCGGGTCAGTACTCGGGCGATGTCGGGAGCCTCGAGAACGGGGCGTGCCGCATTGCCGGTGGCGTCGTGCTGTGCGTCCATAAGAAACGGACCTCCTTCTCCGCCTCACTGGACGGACCTTAAAGGACGTCGAAATTGCGTCATCCACGTTACCAGGGCTTGTGCCAGGCCCTGGTCGCACCCCCGGGTGGTGCCGGTCCGGACCATTCCGGCTTGACGCATCCAAGTAACGCTGCGTAACCTTACACTGAGTTACCAGCCACGCGGCGGAGCCGCAGAATGTTCCAGCGTCCGGGGAGCCTTATGTCCAGCGAATACGCAAAGCAGCTCGGGGCCAAGCTCCGTGCCATCCGCACCCAGCAGGGCCTCTCCCTCCATGGCGTGGAGGAGAAGTCCCAGGGCCGCTGGAAGGCCGTCGTGGTCGGTTCGTACGAGCGCGGCGACCGTGCCGTGACCGTTCAGCGCCTCGCCGAGCTTGCGGACTTCTACGGAGTCCCGGTGCAGGAGCTCCTGCCCGGTACGACGCCTGGCGGGGCCGCCGAGCCGCCGCCGAAGCTTGTCCTGGACCTGGAGCGCCTCGCCCACGTCCCGCCGGAGAAGGCCGGACCGCTGCAGCGCTATGCCGCGACGATCCAGAGCCAGCGCGGTGACTACAACGGCAAGGTGCTCTCGATCCGCCAGGACGACCTGCGCACGCTGGCCGTGATCTACGACCAGTCGCCGTCCGTGCTCACGGAACAGCTGATCAGCTGGGGCGTGCTGGACGCGGACGCGCGCCGCGCCGTCGCCCACGACGAGGGCTGAGGCCCCCGCAGAAACGTGCCGCCGTGCTGACCGGGCACCCTTTCGGGTGCCCGGTCAGCACGGCGTTTTCGTTGCGCGACAACGGATCGCGCACACGCCGAAGGGCCCGCGGTCACAAGACCGCGGGCCCTTCGTTGGCTGAACGCCGCCGGAGGCTACTGCTCCCGGCGGAGGTTCGGCTTGAGGTCCTTGAAACGGGCCAGGAGCCCGTTCACGAAGGCCGGGGAGTCATCGGTGGAGAACTCCTTGGCGAGCTGGACAGCCTCGTCGATCACCACTGCGTCCGGGGTGCCGTCCACCCAGATCAGCTCGTACGCACCGAGCCGCAGGATGTTCCGGTCGACGACCGGCATGCGGTCGATCTCCCAGTCCACGGCGTAGGTAACGATGAGGTCGTCGATCCGGTCCGCGTACTGCGCGTACCCCTCGACGAGCTCCATCGTGTACTCGGTGACCGGCGGCTGACGGGTGTCGGCCCGCGAGTGCCGCACCCAGTCCGCGAGGACCGTCTGCACGGACTCACCGCGCTGGTCGGCCTCGAAGAGGATCTGGAAGGCGCGCTTGCGGGCCTTGTTCCGGGCAGCCACGGTTAGCTGTTCACCCGGCCGAGGTAGTCGCCCGTGCGGGTGTCGACCTTGATCTTCTCACCCGTGGTGATGAAGAGCGGGACGCCGATCTCGTAACCGGTCTCCAGCGTGGCGGGCTTGGTGCCACCGGTGGAGCGGTCGCCCTGGACGCCCGGGTCGGTGTGCTGGACGGTCAGCTCGACGGCGGCGGGCAGCTCGACGTAGAGCACCTCGCCCTCGTGCTGGGCGACGGAGGCGGTGAAGCCCTCGATCAGGAAGTTGGCGGCGTCGCCGACAGACTTGCGGTCGACCATGAGCTGGTCGTACGTGTCCATGTCCATGAAGACGAAGTACTCGCCGTCCATGTACGAGAACTGCATGTCGCGACGGTCGATGGTGGCCGTTTCGACCTTCACGCCGGCGTTGAACGTCTTGTCGACGACCTTGCCGGACAGCACGTTCTTGAGCTTGGTGCGCACGAAGGCCGGGCCCTTGCCGGGCTTGACGTGCTGGAACTCGACGACGGACCAGAGCTGGCCTCCGTCGAGCTTGAGCACCAGGCCGTTCTTGAGGTCGTTCGTGGAAGCCACGGTTGCGGAATCTCCTGGACTGAAGCTGGTGGAACGACCGAGGATGCGCGCTAGAGCGCGAGCAGCTCCTTGGTCGTAATGGTGAGTAGCTCGGGTCCGCCGTCCGCCTCGGGGCGCACGACGAGCGTGTCATCGATCCGGACCCCGCCCCGGCCCGGGAGGTGGACCCCCGGTTCGACGGTGACCGGCACACAAGCGTCCAGTTTACCCATGGCTGCAGGTGCCAGCTGCGGGTCCTCGTCGATTTCGAGCCCCACCCCGTGCCCGGTCCATGGTGCGAGGCCCCCGCCGTGGCCCGCGGAGTCCAGAAGACAGCGGGCCGCGCGGTCCACATCACGGTAGGCGGCGCCGGGCACGAGAGCCTCGCGCCCAGCCCGCTGAGCGGCGAAAACCAGGTCGTAGAGCTCGATCTGCCAGTCGGCGGGCGTCGTCCCGATGACGAACGTACGGCCGATCTCACAGCGGTAGCCGCGATAGTTCGCGCCCAGGCAGACGGAGAGGAAATCTCCCTCCTCCACCCGCCGGTCCGAGGGGCGGTGGCGGCCCTGGCCCGAGTTCGGCCCGGTGGCCACGGAGGTGGCGAAGGCGGGGCCGTCCGCGCCGTGGTCCACCAGCCGCCGCTCCAGCTCCAGGGCGAGATGCCGTTCGGTGCGGCCCACCAGGATGGATTCGAGGAGTTCGCCCAGGGCCTGGTCGGTGATCTCGGCGGCGATCCGCAGACAGGCGATCTCCTCCTCGTCCTTGACGACCCGCAGCTGCTCGACGGTGGCACCGAGATCTGCCAGCCGGAGCCGTGGCGCGACCGAGCCCATGGCCCGGTGGCGGGAGACCGTCAGATGGTGTTCCTCGACGGCCAGGGACTCCGCACCCGAAGAGGTGGCCAGACCGGCGGCCGCGACCACCGGATCGCCGTCGGTGGCCGGCATCAGTGACACCCGCAGCTGATCGTCGGTGCGCCCGTCGGCGGGATCGCCGTTCGGGGCGTGGGGGCAGAACAGGACGTCCTCGCCGGGGCCGAGCAGCAGCACGGCGCCCGGGGGCGCTCCGCCCGCCAGATAGCGGACGTTGGCGGGGCGGGAGACCAGAGCGGCCGCGGATCCGACGGCGGCGCACCGGTCGCGGAGCAGCCCACGGCGGACGGCGTACACGTCTGACATGCCACGAGCCTACGAGCGGTGGCGCGGGCCTGCTCGGTCAGCGCATCCGACCGGGGGGCCGCGGCCGGGCCCGTCCCCGGACCGGGAACACCGCCCGATGGCGGTTCACCAGGCCGGAGGGCTGGCTATGGAGCGGGCGAGTATGTCATCCAGGACGCGGGCGGTGGTCTCCACGTCGTACGTCGAGTTGTCGATGATCGGCAGTCCGGAGCCGTACCAACCGGCCATCCGGCCGTGGATCCGGGCGACCTCCTCGTCCGAGAGGCGGCGGTTCCCACTGCGGGCGGCGTTGCGCTCCAGCACGATCTCCAGGCCGGGCAGCAGGACGACGGGCAGCAGCCCGGGGCCGACATGGCGCTTCCAGCCGCCGAGGCCGACGACCGGACGGTCCGGGAAGACGGCGTCGTCGAGGATGCAGGAGATGCCGTTGGCGAGGAAGTTGCGGGCGGCGAAGCCACAGGTGCGACGGGCGAGCCGGTACTGGGCCTCGGAGTGGTCGTTCCACCCGGCCTGCGGGTCGGCGAAGCCGGAGCAGACCCATTCGCGGACGTCGTCGAGGCTGACGTGGGCCGTGGGAACCCGGCGGCGACTGGCCCAGAGCTTGGCCACGGTGGTCTTGCCCGCGCCCGCGGGGCCGATCAGGAGAACGGCGAGGGTCGCGCTGCCGGTGCCTGGCTCGGCGGGCGGCGCAGGCAGCGGTACGGGCCCGCCGGGCGGCAACTGGATGTGCCCGGTGGTCTCCCTGGAGGCAGGCGCCGGGGCGTGCTGCGGGGCGGGTCCGTTCCAGCCCTGGGGCGTGGGAGGGGTGGTGGGCGGCGGCCCCGGCGGTCCCGGGTGCTGGGCCTGGTGCGTCCAGCCAACAGGTCCGCTTCCGGGGCCTTGGGGCGGCGGCAGCGGGGCCCCCACTGCGTGCTGCATCCGGTGCCACTCCGTCTCGTACAGGCAACTGGCGCTGGTGGAACGGTAACCGTACCGTCCCCGGCCGCCACTGGGACAACGGCCGGGGACGGTCCACAGTGCCCGGTCGGCCGGTCGGCCGGTCGGTGTACCGGTCCGTCAGTCGGTCGACTCGTCCGCGAGGGCGCGCAGAGCGAGGCGGTAGGAACCGATGCCGAATCCGGCCACGGTCCCCGTGGCGACCGGCGCGACCACGGAGTTGTGGCGGAATTCCTCCCGTGCGTACGGGTTCGAGATGTGCACCTCGATCAGCGGGGCGGTGCGCTGGGCCGCCGCATCCCGCATTCCGTACGAATAGTGGGTGAAGGCCCCCGGGTTGAGAACGACCGGAATTGAACCGTCTGCAGCCTCGTGGAGCCAGCGGATCAGCTCGCCCTCGTCATTGGTCTCCCGGACGTCGACATCGAAGCCGAGCTCCTTGCCGAGCGCCTGGCAGGTCTCGACGAGTCCGGCGTAGGACGTGGCGCCGTACACATCGGGCTCGCGGGATCCGAGCCGGCCGAGGTTCGGCCCGTTGAGCACGAAGACCCTGCGGGTCACGCCGACACCTCCCCGTACGCGGCGAGCAGCACGGCCGGGTCGGGGCCCTCCAGGACGGTGGGCTTGCCGAGGCCGTCGAGGACGATGAAGCGGAGCAGGTCGCCACGGGACTTCTTGTCGACCTTCATGTTCTCCAGCAGCTTGGGCCACTGGTCACCGCGGTAGGTGAGCGGCAGTCCGACCGACTCCAGGATCGCCCGGTGCCGGTCGGCGGTGGCGTCGTCGAGGCGGCCGGCCAGTCGGCCGAGCTCGGCGGCGAAGACCATCCCGATGGAGACGGCCGCGCCGTGGCGCCACTTGTAGCGCTCGTTCTTCTCGATGGCGTGGGCGAGGGTGTGGCCGTAGTTGAGGATCTCGCGCAGCCCGGATTCCTTGAGGTCGCTGGAGACGACCTCGGCCTTGACCCGGATGGCGCGTTCGATCAGCTCGGCGGTGTGCGCTCCGGTGGGCGTACGGGCGCCTTCCGGGTCCGCCTCGATGAGGTCGAGGATCGCCGGGTCGGCGATGAAGCCGGCCTTGATGATCTCGGCCATGCCGCTGACGTAGTCGTGAACGGGCAGCGAGTCCAGGGCGGCGAGGTCGCAGAGGACCCCGGCGGGCGGGTGGAAGGCGCCGACGAGGTTCTTGCCCTCGGCGGTGTTGATGCCGGTCTTCCCGCCGACGGCCGCGTCGACCATGGCCAGCACGGTCGTGGGTACGGCGATCCAGCGCACCCCGCGCAGCCAGGTCGCCGCGACGAACCCGGCCACATCGGTGGTGGCTCCGCCGCCGACGCCGACGATGACATCGGTGCGGGTGAAGCCGGTCTGCCCCAGCGCCTTCCAGCAGTACGCCGCGACCTCGACGGTCTTGGCCTCCTCGGCGTTCGGCAGCTGGATCGCGATGGCCTCGTAGCCCTGCTCGGCGAGGTCCTGGCGGACCGCCTCGCCGGTCTCGGCGAGCGCCTCGGGGTGCAGCACGGCGACCCGCTTGGCGCGGTCGCCGATGAGCGTGGGCAGCTCGCCGAGGAGCTGCCGGCCGACCAGCACCTCGTACGGGTCGGTGCCCGCGCTGCCGGCGATCTGGATACGGGTGGGGCCTTGCTCGGTCATACGTGTGTTCTCCACGCCGGGGGTGACGGGGTCGTCCGTGCGCTCCGGCAGTTCCAGTGCGTCGAGGACCGCCTGGGCGACCTCTTCGGGGGTGCGCTCGTCGGTGGCGACGGTCGCCCGGGCCACCTCGGTGTACAGGTGACGGCGGGCGTCCATCAGCTCGCGCCACTGCCGGCGCGGGTTGACGGCGAGCAGCGGGCGGGCGGTGTTCAGGCCGACCCGCTTGACGGCCTCCTCCACGTCCATCGAGAGATAGACGACGGGGTGGTCGGCGAGCAGCACGCGGGTCGTCTCGTCGAGCACGGCGCCGCCACCGAGGGAGAGGACACCCGTGTGCCCGGCGAGGGCGGTGTGCACCGCCTGTCGCTCCAGCTCGCGGAAGTGCTCCTCGCCCTCGTCGTAGAAGATCTCCGGGATCGGCTTGCCGGCCGTGGCCACCACGTCCGCGTCGGTGTCCCGGTAGGTGGTGCCGAGCCGGTCGGCGAGCAGTTCACCGACCGTGGACTTGCCGACGCCCATCGGGCCGACGAGGACGATCAGCGGGCCGCTCATCGGATCTGCAGGTGGTCGAGGTACGACTGCACGTTGCGGCGGGTCTCGGGAACGCTGTCCCCGCCGAACTTCTCCGCGACGGCGTCGGCGAGGACCAGGGCGACCATCGCCTCGGCGACGATGCCCGCGGCCGGAACGGCACAGACATCGGAGCGCTGGTGGTGCGCCTTGGCCGGTTCGCCGGTGACGACGTCGACGGTGGCGAGCGCGCGCGGCACGGTCGCGATGGGCTTCATCGCGGCGCGGACCCGCAGCAGCTCGCCGGTGGTCAGACCGCCCTCGGTGCCACCGGAGCGGCCGGAGGCGCGCTTGATGCCGTCCTCGGTGACCAGGATCTCGTCGTGCGCCTTGGAGCCGGGGACCCGGGCCAGGTCGAAGCCGTCGCCGACCTCGACGCCCTTGATGGCCTGAATGCCCATGAGCGCCGCGGCGAGCCGGGCGTCGAGACGTCGGTCCCAGTGGACGTGCGAGCCGAGGCCGACGGGCACGCCGTACGCCAGCACCTCGACCACACCGCCGAGGGTGTCGCCGTCCTTGTGGGCCTGGTCGATCTCGGCGACCATTTCCTTGCTCGCGTCGGCGTCCAGGCAGCGCACCGGGTCGGCGTCGAGCCTCTCGACGTCGGCGGGCGTCGGGTAGACGCCGTAGGGCGCCTTGGCCGCGGCCAGCTCGACGACATGGCTGACGATCTCGATACCGGCGGTCTCCTTGAGGTACGACCGCGCGACGGCACCGAGCGCGACCCGGGCCGCGGTCTCCCGGGCGCTGGCGCGCTCCAGGATCGGCCGGGCCTCGTCGAAGCCGTACTTCTGCATGCCCGCGAGGTCGGCGTGGCCGGGCCTCGGGCGGGTCAGCGGGGCGTTACGGGCCAGCGTGGCCAGTACCTCGGGGTCGACCGGGTCGGCCGACATGACCTGCTCCCACTTGGGCCACTCGGTGTTGCCCACCATCACGGCGACCGGAGAGCCCATGGTGAGACCGTGGCGCACCCCGCCGAGGAAGGTGACCTCGTCCTTCTCGAACTTCATCCGCGCACCGCGGCCATAACCGAGCCGCCGCCGGGCGAGTGCGTCCGCCACCATCTCCGTGGTGATCGGGACGCCGGCGGGAAGACCCTCCAGCGTCGCCACGAGTGCGGGGCCGTGCGACTCCCCCGCGGTCAGCCAGCGCAACCTGCTCAACGGTGCTCCTCATGCTCGCGCCTGGAACTGCAACGGCGCGACCGGGTGCGCGGCCCTGGCCCGCCGCCTTTGATCCTCCCACGGCCGGGGACGTGAACCGGTCGCCGGTCCAGCAGACGGACGCGTCCCACCGGCGGGCGCGAGGGGTCAGCGGGCGGCGAGCGCCGCTTCCCCGGCCTGCCGCATGGCCGAGAGCGGCGCGGGCGCACGGCCCGTCATCTGCTCGACCTGGAGGACAGCCTGGTGCACCAGAAGGTCGAGACCTCCGACGACTGCGCCGTTACGGGCCGCCCAGGCGGCGGCCAGTCCGGTCGGCCAGGGCTCGTACAGCACATCGAAGAGCGTGCCGGGCCGATCCGGTACGGCATCGGTCAGCACGTCCGTGGCACCTGCCGGGGTGGTGGCGATGACCAGCGGGGCGTGCAGCGCCTGCTCGGCCTCCGCCCAGTCGGAGATCCGGACGTCGACGCCGAGGCGTTCGCCCCAGCCGCGCATCTCCTGACCCCGATCCCGGCTGCGGACGTACGCCGTGACCGGTCCCGTACAGATCTCGGACAGCGCGGCGAGCGCCGAGGAAGCGGTCGCTCCGGCACCGAGCACGGCGGCGGATTCGGTCTTATCCACACCGCGTTCGCGCAGCGCGGCGATCATGCCGGGGATATCGGTGTTGTCGCCGGTCCTTCGGCCGTCATCCGTGAAGACGACCGTGTTGACCGCCTCCACCGAGGATGCCGTCTCGCTGATGGAGTCCAGCAGCGGGATGATCGCGCGCTTGAGCGGCATGGTCAGCGACAGGCCGGCCCACGAGGCGTCGAGCCCCTCGATGAAGCCGGGCAGCCCCGCCTCGTCCACTTCGAAGCGGTCGTACGACCATTGGGAGAGGCCGAGTTCTGCGTACGCGGCCCGGTGCAGCACCGGGGAGAGCGAGTGGGCGATGGGCGAGCCGAGGACTGCTGCCCGGCGGCGCCCGTCAGTCAAGGCCATGCTGTTCCCTGAACTTCTTGTTGAGCTTCTCGTGCTCGGCGGCCGTCTTGGTGAACTCGGTCTTCTTGCCGTCGAGCGAGATGAAGAACATCCACCCGTCACCAGTGGGATTGAGCGTTGCTCGCAGGGCTTCGTCACCCGGATTACTGATCGGACCCGGCGGCAGGCCCGCGTGGTAATAGGTGTTGTAAGGGTCCGGATTGGTCCGGATCTCACTCGTGCTGATCTTGATCTTGCTCTGGTTCGTGAGGTAATTGAATGCCGAGTCGAATTCAAGCTTACGGTTCGTGATCGTATTGTTCGGCTTCAAGCGGTTGTATGCGACTTCAGCCATCTTGCGGAAGTCGTCGTGCGTGAGGCCCTCCGCCTGGACCAGGCTGGCGACAGTGAGAACCTGCCACGGTCCGTCCAGCTTGTACTTCTTGGCCGTTCCCTCGAGGTCGAGCTTGTCGTACTCCTCGTTGGCACGGGAGACCATCTTCTTCAGGATCGTCTCCGGCTTGGTTTCCTTGGTGACCGGATAGGCGGCCGGGTAAAGGAATCCTTCCAGCGGATCCTTGATGTCCTTGTCGTCCTTGTCGCTGATCGCCCAGTCGGGCAAACCGAGGTCGGACGCCTTGGACGTGGCAATTCCCTTGGTCGTTCCCTTTTTGAGGCCCAGTTTCTTGTCGACCATCCCGTAGATGACGACATTGCGGTAACCCTCGGGAATCACCAAAAGATTCTGGCTGTTCGGGTCGATCATCATCTTCAGGGCCTCGGCCGCGGACATCTTCTCGTGGAGGAGATAGACGCCTGCCTGGATCGACTTGCCCTTGGGGTTCTCGTTCTGCGCGGAGACGAACGCGTCGACGCTCTTGACGACACCCTTCTGCTTCAGGACGTTGCCGATGTCGGAGCCGAAGGCGCCCTTTTCGATCTCGACCTCGACCTCGCCGGTGCCCGTTCCGGTGTAGTCGGGCGCCGCGCCGAACTTGTCCTGCCAGTACGAGTAACCGACGTAGCCCACTCCGCCGAGGCCGCCGACCAGGACCACCGCGACGACCAGACAGGCGACGCCGCTGCGGCTCTTCTTCTTGCCCTTGCCGCCCCGGCGCTCGCTGCCGCCGCGACCGCCACGGCGTGACTCGCGCGCGTCGTCGTCGTACTCGTCGTCGTCGCGGTCGTCGGCGCCCGTGAAGAAGGGGTGGGTCTCCTCCGGCTGGACCTCCGGGGCCCAGTCGGGATTCTGCGTGGGGGCCTGTTCGGCAACGGCCTCGCGGCGGCCCGGGGGCTGCGGCGGCGGGTAGGCCTCCGGCGTGCCGTAGTAGTCGTGCGTCTCGCCGTAGCCGGCCTGCCGACCGCCGTACGGATCCGCCTGCTGGGCGTCGTAGGGCATCGCGGCGGGCTGCTGCCCGGTGTCCCAGCCACCGTTGTCGTACTGGGGCTGCTGGGGCTGGGGCTGCTGCTGTTGCTGTTGCTGTTGCTGTTGCTGTTGCTGTTGCTGCGCATACGGGTCCTGCGGGGCTCCGTACCCGGGCTGCTGCTGGTAGTACTGCTGCGCGTACGGGTCCTGCGGCTGCTGCTGCGCGTACGGGTCCTGCGGCTGTTGCTGCGCGTACGGATCCTGGGGGTAGGGCTGCTGCTGGCCGCCGTACTGGTTCTGGCCGTGGGCAGACTGTTGTCCTCCCCATCCCTGGTCCCCGTACAAGGGGTCCTCGGGATGCCACGGTTCGGAGCCGGGGCCCCGGCCATACTCAGTCATCGATCCCCTAGAGCCGCGAGACGACATTCCGTCTCTTTGCTGTGCGGTGTTTGTTCGAACACCGCCGCATCGCGCGGAACGTTACCGTATCGCGATCAGACAACCACTTCGACGCCTTCGCCCGGGGCTTTACCCGACGCCCGTTCGGACTCCAGAGCGTTCTGAAGGATCACCACAGCGGCAGCCTGATCGATGACGGAACGGCCTTTCTTGGACTTCACGCCCGAAGCACGCAGTCCCTGACTGGCCGTCACTGTGGTCATCCTCTCGTCCACCAACCGCACCGGAATGGGTGCGACCGAGCGGGCGACCTCCTGGGCGAAGACCCGGATCTTGGCGGCGGCGGGGCCTTCACCGCCGCCGAGGGACCGCGGCAGACCGATGATGATCTCGATCGGCTCGTACTCCTCGACGATCTGCCCGAGCCGCCGGTGGGCCGCCGGGACATCGCGTCCCGGAACGGTCTCCACCGGCGTGGCGAGGATCCCGTCGGGGTCGCACGAGGCGACCCCGATCCGGGCGTCCCCGACATCGATCGCGAGACGACGACCGCGGCGCATCTGCGTCATCCCCGCCGTCACGCCGTCTCGGTGACGAGGCGTTCGACAGCGGCCACGGCGGCGCCGATGGCCTCGGGGTTCTGGCCGCCGCCCTGGGCGACGTCCGGCTTGCCGCCGCCACCGCCGCCGAGGGTCTTGGCGGCAGTACGCACCAGGTCACCGGCCTTGAGTCCGCGCTCACGGGCCGCCTCGTTGGTGGCGATCACGGTCAGCGGGCGGCCGTTCGCCGTGCTGAACAGGGCCACGACGGCCGGGCGGCCGCCCTGGATCCGGCCGCGGACGTCGAGGACGAGCTTGCGCAGATCGTCGGCCGAGGTCCCGTCCGGGACCTGACCGGTGACCAGGGCGACGCCCCGTACGTCCTTGGCGGAGTCGGCCAGTCCGGCGGCGGCCTGGAGGACCTTCTCCGCGCGGAACTTCTCGATCTCCTTCTCGGCGTCCTTCAGTTTGCCGAGCATTCCGGCGATCTTCTCCGGGAGCTCCTCGGGACGGCCCTTGACCAGCTCCTGGAGCTGGGCGACGACCGTGTGCTCCCTGGCGAGGAAGTTGTACGCGTCGACGCCGACGAGGGCCTCGATACGGCGCACACCGGAACCGATGGACGATTCGCCGAGCAGCTTCACCAGACCCAGCTGGGCGGTGTTGTGGACGTGCGTACCGCCGCAGAGCTCCTTGGAGAAGTCGCCGATGGTGACGACCCGGACCCGCTCGCCGTACTTCTCGCCGAACTCGGCGATGGCGCCCTGCTTCTTGGCCTCGTCGATCGACATGACCTCGGCCTGGACGTCGAGTTCGCGGGAAAGAACCTCGTTGATCTTCTGCTCGACGTCGGTGAGGACCGTGCCGGGTACGGCGGCGGGCGAGCCGAAGTCGAAGCGGAAGCGGCCCGGCGAGTTCTCCGAACCGGCCTGGGCGGCCGTCGGGCCCAGTGCGTCGCGCAGCGCCTGGTGCGTGAGGTGCGTGGCGCTGTGGGCGCGGGCGATGGCGCGGCGGCGGGAGGTGTCGATGGCGGCGTGGACGGAGGCGCCGACGGTCACCTCGCCGACCTGCACCGAACCCTTGTGGACGGATACGCCGGGGACGGGCTGCTGGACGTCGCGGACCTGGATGACGGCGCCGCTGTCGAGCCGGATCCGGCCCTGGTCGGCGAGCTGGCCGCCGCCCTCGGCGTAGAACGGGGTGCGGTCCAGGACGACTTCGACCTCGTCGCCCTCGGAGGCGGCGGGCGAGGGCACACCGTCGACGAGCAGGCCGACGATGGTCGACTCGCCCTCGGTGGCGGTGTAGCCGGTGAACTCGGTGATGCCGGAGTTGTCGGCGACCTCGCGGTAGGCGGACAGGTCGGCATGACCGGTCTTCTTGGCCTTGGCGTCGGCCTTGGCACGCTCCCGCTGTTCCCTCATCAGGCGGCGGAAGCCGTCCTCGTCCACCGAGAGGCCCTGCTCGGCGGCCATCTCCAGGGTGAGGTCGATCGGGAAGCCCCAGGTGTCATGGAGCAGGAACGCCTTGTCGCCGGCGAGGACCTTGCCACCGGCGGCCTTGGTCTCGGTGACGGCGGTGTCGAGGATGTTGGTGCCGCCCTTGAGGGCCTTGAGGAAGGCGGCCTCTTCGGCGAGGGCGACGGTCTCGACGCGCTTGCGGTCGGTGATCAGCTCCGGGTACTGCTGCCCCATCGTGTTGACCACGACGTCGACCAGATCCTTGACGACCGGTCCGGTGGCACCCATCAGGCGCATGTTGCGGATGGCGCGGCGCATGATGCGGCGCAGCACATAGCCGCGGCCCTCGTTGCCGGGAGTGACGCCGTCACCGATGAGCATCACGGAGGTACGGATGTGGTCGGCGACCACGCGGAGAGAGACGTCCGAACCGTGGTCGGCGCCGTACTGGACGCCGGTCAGCTCGGTGGCCTTGTCCATGACGACGCGCAGGGTGTCGGTCTCGTACAGGTTCTGTACGCCCTGCAGGATCATGGCGAGACGTTCCAGGCCCAGACCCGTGTCGATGTTCTTCGACGGCAGGTCGCCGAGGATCGGGAAGTCCTCCTTGCCGTCACCGGCGCCCCGCTCGAACTGCATGAAGACCAGGTTCCAGATCTCCACGTAGCGCTCGTCGTTGACGGCCGGGCCGCCCTCGACGCCGAACTCGGGGCCGCGGTCGTAGTTGATCTCGGAGCAGGGACCACAGGGACCGGGGACGCCCATGGACCAGAAGTTGTCCTTCTTGCCCAGGCGCTGGATGCGCTCGGCCGGAACACCGATCTTGTCGCGCCAGATCTGCTCGGCCTCGTCGTCGTCCAGATAGACCGTGATCCACAGCCGCTCGGGGTCGAGACCGAAGCCGCCGTCCGCCACGGGGCTCGTCAGAGCCTCCCAGGCGTAACTGATGGCGCCTTCCTTGAAGTAGTCGCCGAAGGAGAAGTTGCCGCACATCTGGAAGAACGTGCCGTGCCGGGTGGTCTTGCCGACCTCTTCGATGTCCGGCGTACGCACGCACTTCTGCACGCTGGTGGCGCGCGGGGCAGGCGGCTTGGTCTCGCCGAGGAAGTACGGCTTGAAGGGGACCATGCCCGCGTTGACGAGCAGCAGAGTCGGGTCGTCCGCGATGAGCGACGCCGAAGGGACGACGGTGTGACCGCGCTCCTCGAAGAAGCTCAGCCAGCGGCGACGAATTTCAGCCGACTCCATCAGTGGTCCTCATTCCGGTTGTACGACTTGTAGGGGAGCTTGCGGTAGTTGGAGGCTTCGAGGGACCTGTCCGGTCCGACGGGCTCGGCCGCCTCGACCGCGAAACGGCGTTGTACGGGGAGGTCGGGGTCGACCGGTGCCTCCAGGCCCAGTGCCTCGCCCAGTTCGGCCTCGCGCCGGGCCATGGACTCACGGACGTCGAGAGCGAAGTCCTTGAGCTTGTGGCCCGTCTCGATCGCCTTGTCCGCGGCCTGCGCCGCGAGACTCTCGGGGGTCAGCTGCTTGAGCTTCCGGTTGACCTTGGCAGTGGCCCAGACACCGGCGGCGGCGCCGGCGGTGAACCAGAACGTACGGCGGAACATCGCTGCGTCAGTCCTTCGATCCGCGGGAGTTTCTGCCGTTGCGCTTCCTGCCGCGCGCGGACGGCACGGTGCGGCCGACGATCACTGCGCGACGGTCCGGCCGACGGGCAGGTTCCGGTTCCGGGTTGGTCTTGCGGCCGATGGCCTGCCGTACCCCGTAACCGAACGCGGCGACCTTGACGAGCGGGCCGCCGAATGTGGAGGCGACAGTGGTGGAGAGCGCCGAGGCGTTCGAGGTGACTTCCTGGACGTCCGTCGCGATCGCGTCGACCTTGTCGAGCTGGGTCTGCGCGGAACGCACGGTGGCGGAGGCGTCGGCAAGCAGCGGGACCGCCTGCTCGGTCACGTCCGCCACGAGCTTGGTGGTCGCTCTGAGCGTCTGGGCCAGCCTCACCAGTACGACGGCGAGGAACGAAACCAGGATCGCCCAGAAGACGGCCACCAGGATCCCGGCCACCTCTCCACCGGACACAGTGCACCGCTCTCTAGCTTGTCGCTGTCTCTGTACTGTCTGTCTCTGCTCGGTCCGGCGACCGTTGCTGCAACAGCCGATCGTCGTCTCCCGAGCCTATCGCGCCGGTGGTCGCGCCCTGTACCGCATTACCGGCGGCAAGGACCGCAGTTGGCATAAGGAGATTGTACGGAGAGCTTCCGTGCCAGTACTCTGCGTGTTTCATGCGACGCCCCCAGCGCCCCTTTCCATCCCCCCGCGATCCGAGTATCTCCGCCGCCCCCGGCAATCTCCCGGCGGAACTGAACAGATTCGTGGGGCGGGAGGACGAACTGACCGATCTCGGTCAACTGCTGAACGAGTCGAGGCTCGTCACCGTGGTCGGGGTGGGCGGGGTGGGCAAGACCCGCTGCGCCACGAAGATCGCGACACTCATGGAGAAACGGTACTGCGACGGGGTCTGGATGGCGGAGCTGTCCGCCATCCACGATCCCGGGCTGCTGGAACACGCACTGGTCGACGCCCTGGGACTCACCGATCACACCAGCAGACCGCCCCGCACGACACTCCTCGAACATCTTGCCGGGTGCCAACTCCTCCTGGTGATCGACGGCTTCGAGCATCTCGTGGACGCCTGCGCCGAGCTGGTACGGGAACTGCTGCGCCGGGCCCCGCAGCTGCGGGTGCTGGCCGCCGGGCGGCTGCCCCTCGAGCTGGACGGCGAGCTCACGTTCCCGCTCGCGCCGATGACGGACGAGGACGCGATGCTGCTCTTCGCGGAGCGGGCCGCCGCGGTGCGGCCGGAGTTCCGGCTGACCGACCACAATCGCGCGACCGCGCGGGAGCTGTGCCGCCGGCTGGACGGGATCCCGCTCGCGCTGGAACTGGCCGCCGGACGGCTGCGCGCCCTCTCCACCGAGCAGGTGCTGCAGCGCCTGGACGACCGCTTCCGGCTGCTGACCGGCTCCAGCCGGAGTGCGCCGGCGCGCCATCAGACGCTTCGTACGGCCATCGGCTGGAGTCATGAACTCTGCGCTCCGGAGCAGCGGCTGCTGTGGGCGCGGCTCTCGGTGTTCGCCGGGCAGTTCGATCTGGAGGCCGTCGAATACATCTGCAGCGGCGTCGATCTGCCGGCCGAGTCGGTGCTCGATGTGCTCTCCGGGCTGCTGACACAGTCCGTCGTCGTGCGCGAGGACTCGCCGGCCGGCACCCGCTACCGGATGCTGGACACGGTCCGGGAGTACGGGGCCGAGTGGCTGGCGGCCACCGGTGACACGGACCGGCTGCGACGCCGCCACCGGGACTGGTTCCTGGGTCTTGCGACCTGGTGCGAGCTCGACTGGTTCAGCCCGCGGCAGGGTGAGGTGGCCGCGCGGGTGGAGAGCGAGCTGCCGAATCTGCGGCAGGCGATGGAGTGTTCGCTGGAGAGCCCGGGCGAGGCGCATCTCGCGCAGTATCTGGCGGGCACCCTCTGGTTCCTCTGGGTGGGCTGCGGACGCCTCTCGGAGGGCCGGCACTGGCTGGACCATGTGCTGGAGGAGGAGACACCGTACGACTCCTCGCGACTGAAGGCGCTGTGGGTGCTCGGACATGTGGCCGTGCTGCAGGGCGATCCGGTCGGTGCGATCTCCGCGCTGCAGGAGTGCCGGGACGAGGCCGACCGGGCCGATGACTCGACGGCGCTCGCGTACGCGGTGCACCGGATGGGGTGTCTGGCGCTCGTCACGGACGACATGGTCAGGGCGCAGGAACTGCTGGACGACGCGCTCGGCCGCTACCGGGAGCTCGGCGAGCTGAACAGCAATGTGCTGATGGCCCAGATCGAGCTGGCGATGGCGGTCGGGTTCCACGGAGATCTGGACGGCGCGGCCGCGATCTGCGAGGAGGTCCAGGAGATCTGCGAGGACCACGGGGAGCGGTGGGCCCTCTCGTACGCGCTGTATGTGCTGGCCTTCGCGGCGCTGCAACGGGGCCGGCCGGCCCGGGCCCGGGAGCTGCTCGGGAAGTCCCTGGCGATCGGCCATGCCTTCCACGACCTGCTCGGCTCGGTGCTCGTCCTGGAGCTGCTGGCACTGGTCACGGCAGTCGAGGGGGACGCCGCGGAGGCGGCGGTGCTGCAGGGGGCCGCCGACCGGATCTGGCCGTCGGTGGGGCTGCCACTGTTCGGTTCGGCGTACTACGGGCAACCGCGTGCCCGGTGCGAGGAGCTGGCCCGCCGGGAGCTGGGCGACGGCCCCTATGAATCGGCGCTGCGTGCGGGCGGCCGGCTGGATCTGGACGCGGCGGTGGCCAGGGCGCTGGCGAGCGGGCCCACGGACCGGCCGGGGACGCCGGGGCGACTGCCCGGTCCCCTGCCGGGCCCCGGGAAAACGCTCAGGCCCGCCGCCTCCCGTACATCGGGGAGGGGCGGGCCTGAGCGCTGGTGAGAGCGGCTACGCCTGGATCAGCGGGCGTAGTACTCGACGACGAGCTGCTCGTCGCAGATCACGGGGATTTCCTTGCGGTTCGGGTCCCGGTCAAGGCGGAAGGCCAGGGCCTTCAGGTTCACCTGCAGGTAGCGCGGGGTCTCACCGTCGGTGTCGTAACCACCCTGGCTGGCAACCTGGAAGGGGTGCTTGTCGCGGCTGCGCTCGCGGACCATCACGATGTTGTCGGGACGGACACGGAAGGACGGCTTGTCGACCTTGCGGCCGTCGACCTCGATGTGACCGTGGACGACCATCTGGCGGGCCTGGTAGATGGTCTTGGCGATGCCCGAACGCAGAACCAGCGCGTCGAGGCGGCGCTCGAGCTCGACGACGAGAGCCTCGCCCGTCTTGCCCTCGGCCTTCTTGGCACGGTCGTAGGCACGCGCCATCTGGCGCTCGCTGATGTCGTACTGCGCGCGCAGACGCTGCTTCTCGAGCAGACGGACCTTGTAGTCCGAGTTCTGCTTGCGGCCACGGCCGTGCTCGCCCGGCGGGTAGGGGCGGGCCTCGAAGTACTTGACGGCCTTCGGCGTCAGCGCAATGCCGAGCGCGCGGCTCTTCTTGACCTTGGGACGCGACTGATTAGGCACGTTCTCCAGACCTCCGTTGTAGGTTAGGTTAGGCTCACCTTACTCAAGGAGATCGCATGTCTCGCCCTGGGAACACCACACACGTCACGGACAGCACTGACAGCGTCGACGCACCTGAGGGCGTCGATACGACGGAGGACCGATCAGATCGTGGTCAGCCGCGTCCCAGCGGGCTTGAAAACACACGGATGCCGTCAGCAGCCGAGCGCACACGAACTCTCGTACAGAGTACCTGTTCATCGGTACTGCTCATCCCCGGGCTGAACGCGCCCGGCTCCGATCAGCTGATGCCGTTGACCAGGAGCGTGGGCCCCGACGGGGATCTGTTCCTCGAACTCCCCGCTGATTCCCCGGCGGTACGGGCCGCGACGCACGCCGAGGACGACGAGCTGACCGCTGTGCTGGAGATCACGGACGTCGCCCCGGTCTCCGTGCCGCACCGCATCCGCGGCCGCGCCTGGGTCTCGGGCTGGCTCACCACCGTACCCGGCTTGTCGGGGCCCGGCCGGATGACGCTTCGGCTGGAGACGGGCGAGGCGTACGTCGACGATCTGTGGGGCGCCGAGGAGGTCGAGCCCGACGGATTCCGGGACGCGGCCCCCGATCCGCTCGTCGGACACGAGGCGGAGCTGCTGCAGCATCTGCACGCGGCACACGGCGAACAGCTGGGCACGCTGTGCGGGCTGCTGGGCGAGCGTTCGGCCCGTCGCTGCGCAGCCCACCGGCCCTCCGTCGTACCGCTCGCGCTGGACCGGTACGGGCTGCGGGTGCGCTTCTGCGAGGACCACGGGCAGTGCTTCGACGCACGCTTCGAATTCCCCGAGCCCGTGCGGGACATCGGCGAGCTGCGCCACGCCATGCACACGCTCTTCGAGGCGGCCGCGCACTGAACGGGGGAACGGCCCCCGCGCGTCCCCCTCAGTCGGCGGACGGGCCTGCGAGCCGCTCGCGGACCCGTTCCACCACATCCGCGTAGCGCGCCTCCGCGCCGTAGCGCGTGGGCTGGTAGTAGTGCTTGTCGCGTACGGCGTCCGGGGCGTACTGCTGGGCGGCGATACCGCCGGGGACATCATGCGGATACACATAGCCCTGGGCGTGGCCCAGCTTGGCGGCGCCCTTGTAGTGGCCGTCGCGCAGATGGGCCGGGACGGGGCCCGCGAGTCCCTTCCGTACGTCCTCCTGGGCGGCGAAGATCGCCAGCGTCGCCGCATTGGACTTGGGGGCGAGGGCCAGGGCGATCGTGGCATGGCTCAGGGTGAGCGCCGCCTCAGGGAAACCGATCATGGCAACCGCCTGGGCGGCCGCGACGGCGGTGGGCAGCGCCGTGGGGTCGGCGAGACCGATGTCCTCGCTGGCCGAGATCATCAGCCGCCGGGCGATGAACCGGGGGTCCTCCCCCGCCTCGATCATCCGGGCCAGATAGTGCAGCGCGGCATCCACATCGGAGCCGCGGATCGACTTGATGAGCGCACTCGCCACGTCGTAGTGCTGGTCGCCGTCCCGGTCGTACTTGACGGCCGCGCGGTCGACGGTCTCCTCCAGAGTCAGGAGGGTGATCTCCTTCTCCTGCTTGGCCAGCGCCGCACCGGCCGCGGCCTCCAGCGCCGTGAGCGCCCGGCGGGCGTCGCCGCCCGCGATGCGCAGCAGGTGCGCCTCGGCGTCCCCCTGCAGCGCCACCGCGCCGCCGAGTCCGCGCTCGTCGGTCAGGGCACGCTGCAGCAGGCCGCGCAGATCGTCGTCGGTGAGGGATTCCAGGGTGAGCAGCAGCGAGCGCGACAGCAGCGGCGAGATGATCGAGAAGTACGGATTCTCGGTGGTCGCGGCGATGAGCGTCACCCAGCGGTTCTCCACGGCCGGGAGCAGCGAGTCCTGCTGCGCCTTGGAGAAGCGGTGGATCTCGTCGAGGAAGAGGACGGTCTCCTTGCCGTAGCCGCCGGTGGCGCGGCGGGCGCCCTCGATGACGGCCCGCACTTCCTTGACGCCCGCGGTGATCGCGGAGAGCTCGACGAAGCGCTTGTTGGTGGCCTTGCTGACCACGTACGCCAGAGTCGTCTTCCCGATGCCGGGCGGGCCCCAGAGGATCACCGACGACGGGCCCGCCGGCCCGCCGTTCCCCTCGCCGACGAGGCGGCGCAGCGGCGAGCCCGGCTTGAGCAGATGCTGTTGGCCGGCGACCTCGTCAAGGGTGCGCGGGCGCATCCGGACAGCCAGTGGGCTGCTGGACGGGTCCTTCTCCTGGCGATCTTCGGCTGCTGCGGTAAAGAGGTCGGGCTCCACGTTTTGAAGCCTATGTCACGGCACTGACATCCCTGCCGGGCCGGTCGCCCGGCAGGAGCGGCGGGCCGGTCAGCTGGTCCAGAAGTCCCACCAGCGGGTCAGGATCAGCATGCCGATGATGCCGACCCACAGGACCGGCGGCACCCAGTGGAACTCCGTCAGTCCGTTGCGCAGCCAGTTCGGCGCGGGCAGGATCCGGTGCTTGATGTTGTGCGTGGTGACGTAGCAGAACATGAAGATCGTGGCGACCCAGGCCAGGCAGCACCACAGACAGAGCGAATTGATGTTGTAGAGCGACTGGTACTGGAGCCAGGTACAGAAGCCGACGCCGAACAGCGTGCCGGCGTTCATCCCGAGCCAGTACCAGCTGCGGAAGCGGGCGCCCGCGAGCAGCGCCAGGCCGATGCCGATGATCACGGAGTAGGTGACCAGACCGAGCATCGGGTTCGGGAAGCCGAAGGCGGCCGCCTGCTCGCTCTTCATGATGTTGCCGCATGCGACGACCGGATTGAGACTGCAGCCCGGTGTGAAGTTGGGGTCTTCCAGCAACTTGAACTTGTCGATGGTGATGACCCAGGCGGCGAGGAGTCCGGCGGCGCCCGTGATCACCAGCAGCAGTGCGAACGCCCGACTGCCGCCGATGGTCCTCTTCCCGCCGTCCTCGTCCTGGTCGGAGGAGGGATGGTCAACCGCTGCAGTCGTCATATCGCCGTTCCATCAGTGAGTGGCCTGCTGGGCACGGTCATTGTGCCGCACCGCACCGCCGGCCTTCCGTTCGATGGACATAAAGGTGCACGCAAAGCTCCGCGCACGGACGGTACGGAACACGTGGGTCCACGAGACGCTCTGAACCATGACCGAACTTGCGGTGGCGGTACGCGGCCTGCGCAAGCGCTACGGCGAAGTGACCGCGGTCGACGGCCTGGACCTGGGGATCCGGCAGGGCGAGGTGTTCAAAATCCTCGGGCCGAACGGGGCCGGGAAGAGCACGACCGTGGAAATCCTGCACGGCCGTCGCAGCCACGACGAAGGGACCGTTTCGGTGCTCGGCATGGACCCGGCTTCCGCCGACCGCCGTTGGCGTTCCCGGGTCGGAGTCGCCTGGCAGGATGAATCCGCGCCCGCCGAGTTGACGGTGCGCGAGACGGTGACTCACTTCGCCCGCTACTGCCCGAGGCCGCGCGACTGCAAGGACGTCATCGCGCTGGTGGGGCTGGAGCAGAAGGCCGGCGCCCGTATCAAGCAGCTCCCGGGCGGCCGGCGGCGCCGTCTCGATGTGGCGCTCGGCGTGATCGGCTCCCCCGAACTCCTGCTGCTCGACGAACCGACCACGGGTTTCGACCCGGGGCCCGCCGACGGTTCCGGGAGAGGGCGAACCCGCCGCGCTGCGCGAGCAGTCCGGCACCCACGCCCCCGGCCGCGTACTTCCTCGGCAAGGTCTGGCTGGAGCTGGTCACCGGTCTGCTGGAGGCAGCGGTCCTGCTGCTGTTCGGCACCGCGCTGTACGACGTCGATCTGCCGACGAGCGCCCTCAAGTGGCTGACCTTCGGGTGGATCTTCCTTCTGGGGGTCGCTGCCTGCGCGCTGCTGGGTATGGCGATCAGCAACGTGCCGAGGCCGGGGCGGAGTGCGACCTCGGTGGTCGTCCTGCCCTTCCTCGTCCTGCAGTTCATCTCCGGTGTCTGCATTCCGGTCGACGGGCTGCCCGACCGGATGCTGAACGTCGGCGCGCTGTTCCCGCTGAAGTGGATGTGCCAGGGCTTCCGCGGAGTGTTCCTGCCCCAGTCGGCGGCCGTGATCGAGCAGGCGGGGAGCTGGGAGTACGGGAAGGTCGCGCTGGTGCTGGGCGCCTGGTGCGCAGGTGGTCTTGTGCCGTGCCTGCTGACCTTCCGCTGGAAGGACCGGCGCGACGGCTGAGCGAGTGGGCCCGTGAGCCCTGCGCTCCCGACTGCCGGGCGGGCCGGCGTTCCGGCCCGCCCGGCAGTCGGGAGGCTCTAGGCCAGGCGACCGCGGATCGCCTCGGCCACGTCCGGCAGGGGCAGCGCCGTCTGCTCGCCGGACTCCATGTCCTTGAGCTGGACGACGCCCTCGGCCAGGTCCCGCTCGCCCGCGACGATCGTGAACCGCGCCCCCGACCGGTTCGCGCTCTTCATCGCACCCTTGAGGCCTCGGTTTCCGTACGCGAAGTCCGCCGCCACACCCTCGCGGCGCAACTGCGTGACGATCCCGAAGAGCACCCGCCGGGCCTCCTCGCCGAGCGGTACCGCGAAGACGCTGGTGGCCGCGGGCAGTTCGAGCTCGATGCCCTCCGCCTCCAGCGCGAGCACCGTACGGTCCACGCCGAGCGCCCAGCCGACCGACGGGAGCGCCGGACCGCCGATCATCTCGGACAGGCCGTCGTAGCGGCCGCCGCCGCCCACCGCGGACTGCGAGCCGAGTCCGTCGTGGACGAACTCGAAGGTGGTGCGGGTGTAGTAGTCGAGGCCGCGGACCAGCTTCTCGTCGTCCTCGTACACCACACCTGCCGCGGAGAGCAGGTCGCGCACCTCCTCGTGGTACGCCTTGCAGGCGTCGCACAGGTAGTCGCGCAGCACCGGGGCGCCGGTCAGCTGCTTCTGCACCTCGGGCCGCTTGTCGTCGAGGACCCGGAGCGGGTTGATCTCGATGCGGCGACGGGTCTCCTCGTCCAGGTCGAGCTCGCGCAGGAAGCCCTGGAGCGCGTCCCGGTAGACGGGGCGACACTCCTTGTCGCCCAGCGAGTTGAGCAGGATGCGGAAGTTCCGCAGGCCCAGCGTGCGGTACGCCTGGTCGGCCAGGATGATCAGCTCGGCGTCCAGCGCCGGATCCTCGGCGCCGATCGCCTCGGCACCGACCTGCGAGAAGTGCCGGTAGCGGCCCTTCTGCGGGCGCTCGTAGCGGTAGTACGAGCCGGAGTACCAGAGCTTCACGGGCAGGTTGCCGAGCTTGTGGAGGTTGGCCTCCAGCGCGGCGCGCAGCACGGACGCGGTGCCCTCGGGGCGCAGCGCCAGCTGGGAGCCGCCCTTGGTGGTGAGGGTGTACATCTCCTTGGTCACGATGTCGGTGGACTCACCGACACCGCGCGAGAAGAGGGCGACGTCCTCGAAGCCGGGCGTCTCGATGTAGCCGTAGCCGGAGTTCTTCAGGGGTTCGGCGATCGCCTCGCGCACCGCGAGGTACTTCGCGGAGTCGGGCGGGGTCAGGTCGTACGTGCCCTTGGGGGCCTTGAAGGTGCTCACGGAATTTCTCTCGTCACATTCCTCGTCGGGGCGCGTCCATACCGTGCAGATACGGATTCGAGGCGCGCTCGCGGCCGATGGTCGTCTGGGGGCCGTGGCCGGACAGCACCACGGTCGAGTCGTCGAGCGGCAGGCACACACGGGCCAGCGACTCGAGCAGCTCGGCGTGGTCGCCGCCGGGCAGGTCGGTGCGTCCGACGGAGCCGGCGAAGAGCAGGTCGCCCGAGAAGAGGATCTGCGGAACATCCGCGGCCTCGGGCATCCTGAACGTCACCGACCCCTTGGTATGGCCGGGCGCATGCGCGACACCGAATTCCAGACCGGCCAGCAACAGCTGGGCGCCGTCGCTCAGCTCCTTGACGTCGTCCGGCTCCCCCACCGTCAGCTCGCCCATGAGCGGCATCCCGATGGAGCGGCCGAGGGCCTTCTCCGGGTCGCTCATCATGTACCGGTCCTCCGGGTGGATCCAGGCAGGGACGTCGTGCGCGCCGCACACCGGGACGACCGAGGCGACATGGTCGATGTGGCCATGAGTCAGTACGACGGCGACGGGCTTCAGCCGATGCTTCTTCAGCGCTTCCTCGACTCCGGATGCGGCCTGATGGCCCGGGTCGATGATCACGCACTCCTCGCCTGCGGCCGGGGCGACCAGGTAACAGTTGGTCCCCCAGGCCCCGGCGGGGAACCCGGCAATGAGCACGATCGTCCTTAATGGTCGTCCGACGATGGATTGCGACTGAGAAGGCCGCGGCAGTTCAGAGCCTACCGGCGCTCCTCATTCCACAGCTAACCCATATACGGTACGGGGCAGCCCAGGCCTCATCACACGACCTACAAGGAGATCACCCGGTGGTCAGCAGCGATCAGCGGCGGCGGCAGCTCGCCAGGGAGAAGTTCGAGCGGCAGCAGCAGCGCCGGGAGGAGACCCGCCGCAGGACGAGGCGTCTGACGGTCGTCATCGCGTCCGTGGTGGCCGTGGCGGCGATCGTCGGGGTGGGCTCGTATCTCGCCCTCGACGGCGACGGCAAGAAGGACAAGAGCGATGCGGCCGCGAGCCCATCGGCCTCGCCGTCGGCGAGCGAGAGCAGCGCGCCCGAGCCCGCGCTGAAGATCGACAAAAAGGCGAAGTACACGATGTCGCTCAAGACGAGCCAGGGCGACATCGCGTTCGAGATGGACGCGGCGAAGACCCCGCACACCACGAACTCCTTCAAGTCGCTGGCCGACAAGGGCTTCTTCGACGGTACGAAGTGTCACCGGCTGACCACGCAGGGCATTTCCGTCCTGCAGTGCGGTGACCCCAAGGGCGACGGCACGGGCGGCCCCGGCTACACGATCCCGGACGAGAACCTGACCGCGCTGGGCAAGGCGGGCAAGGACGGCACGGTGACGTATCCGGCGGGCACGGTGGCGATGGCGAACACCGGCCAGGCGCACACCGGTGGCAGCCAGTTCTTCCTGGTGTACAAGGACAGCAAACTGCCGCCCAGCTACACCCCGTTCGGCACGATGGACGATGCCTCGCTGAAGGCGGTCAAGGACATCGGCGCGGCGGGTGTGGCCGGCGGTGCGGCTGACGGTGCGCCGAAGAAGGCCGTGAACATCTCGAAGGCCGCTGTCGACAAGTCGTGACGCGGCCGGGGCGGCCGGACCGGGCCGGCCGGTGGTGACGACGAAGGGCGGGCCGGATTATTTTCGGCCGCGCTGAGTGCGGACAGCCGGGCGGCCGGTCGCCTAGATTGGCGTTGTGCAGGGCGGGCGCTGCCCGCCCCAGGAAACTGTGGACGATGCCAGGGGGGCGAACCCTCTCGCAGGCATCAGGTGGAGGAGGCGCTGTGAGCAGCGACCCGTGGGGCCGTGTCGATGAGACAGGCACCGTGTACGTGCGTACAGCCGATGGCGAGCAGGTCGTCGGATCGTGGCAGGCGGGTTCCCCCGAGGAGGCTCTGGCCTACTTCGAGCGCAAGTACGAGGGCATTGTGGTCGAGATCGGCCTCCTCGAACGGCGGGTGAAGACCACCGACCTGTCGGCCAAGGACGCCACGACCGCCATCGAGCATCTGCGTCTGCAGGTGGACGAGCATCACGCCGTCGGTGACCTCGAAGCGCTGCGGGGGCGACTCGACGCGCTGGTCGCGACGGTCGACTCGCGGCGCGAGGAGCGCAAGGCCCAGAAGGCGAAGCAGACCGACGAGGCGAAGCACGCCAAGGAGGCACTGGTCGTTGAGGCCGAGGAGCTGGCGCAGAGCGAGCAGTGGCGCTCCGCGGGCGAGCGGCTCCGTGCGCTCGTCGACACGTGGAAGGGTCTGCCGCGCCTCGACCGCAAGTCCGACGACGAGCTGTGGCACCGTTTCTCGCACGCCCGCTCGGCGTTCTCCAAGCGCCGCAAGGCCCACTTCGCCTCGCTGGACGCCCAGCGCGAGGAGGCCCGCAAGGCCAAGGAGAAGCTGGTCGTCGAGGCCGAGTCGCTCACCGGCTCCACGGACTGGGGAACGACGGCCGCCCGCTATCGCGACCTGATGACGGAGTGGAAGGCGGCGGGCCGCGCCCAGCGCGAGGCCGAGGACGATCTGTGGAACCGGTTCCGCGGCGCTCAGGACGTCTTCTTCGCCGCCCGCAGCGAGGTCTTCGCCGAGCGGGACGCGGAGCAGGGCGAGAACCTCAAGCTCAAGGAGGAGCTCGCGGTCGAGGCCGAGAAGCTGGTGCCGGTGCAGGACCTGAAGGCGGCCAGGGCCGCGTTCCGGGCCATCAACGAGCGCTGGGAGGCCATCGGCCATGTGCCGCGTGACGCCCGCCCGAAGGTCGAGGGGCGGATGCACACGGTGGAGCGGGCGCTCCAGGAGGCCGAGGAGTCGGAGTGGCGCCGGACGAACCCGGAGGCGCGTGCGCGCGCCGCGGGTCTGACCGGTCAGCTGCAGGCGGCCGTGGACAAGCTGCGTACGCAGATCGACACGGCCCGCGCCTCGGGCAACAACGCCCGGGCCGACAAGCTGGCCAGGGAGCTCGAAGGCCGGCAGGCGCTGCTGGACCAGGCGCTGAAGGGCCTGGAGGAGTTCGGCGGCTAGCAGCACCCGCCGCTGTGACAAGGCCCCCTGTACACGTCCCGAGGGACGTGTACAGGGGGCCTCTCGTATGCGCGGAGTCCGTCGGTCAGGGCCTGCGGGCCGAGGTGACGCGGTAGACGTCGTAGACGCCCTCCACGCCCCGTACCGCCTTCAGCACGTGTCCGAGGTGCTTCGGGTCGCCCATCTCGAAGGTGAAGCGCGAGGTGGCCACCCGGTCCCGGGAGGTCTGGACGGCCGCCGACAGGATGTTGACGTGCTGGTCGGACAGGACGCGGGTGACGTCCGAGAGCAGCCGCGACCGGTCCAGGGCCTCGACCTGGATGGCGACCAGGAAGACCGAGGACTGGGTGGGCGCCCACTCGACCTCCAGGATCCGTTCCGGCTGCTGCGACAACGAGTCGACGTTGACGCAGTCGGCGCGGTGCACGGAGACACCGCTGCCGCGGGTGACGAAGCCGATGATCGGGTCGCCGGGGACGGGCGTACAACACCGGGCCAGTTTGACCCAGACGTCCTCGACACCCTTGACGACGACACCGGGGTCGGCGTTGGAGCGGCGCTTGCCGCGGCTGCGCGAGGGCGGCGAGCTCTCCGCGAGGTCCTCGTTGGCGGCGTCCTCGCCGCCGAGCGCCTGGACCAGCTTCTGTACGACACCGGCCGCGGCCACATGGCCCTCGCCGATCGCCGCGTACAGCGACGAGATGTCGGGGTAGCGCATCTCATGGGCGAGGGTGACCAGGGAGTCCCCGGTCAGGATGCGCTGGATCGGCAGATTCTGCTTGCGCATGGCGCGCGCGATGGCGTCCTTGCCCTGCTCGATCGCCTCGTCGCGGCGCTCCTTGGAGAACCAGGCGCGGATCTTGTTGCGGGCGCGGGGCGACTTGACGAAGCCCAGCCAGTCCCGGGAGGGCCCGGCTCCGGCCGCCTTGGAGGTGAAGACCTCCACCAGGTCGCCGTTGTCGAGAGTCGATTCGAGCGGTACGAGCCGCCCGTTGACCCGTGCCCCTATGGTCCGGTGGCCGACCTCCGTGTGCACGGCGTACGCGAAGTCGACCGACGTCGCACCCGCGGGGAGCGCTATGACGTCGCCCTTGGGCGTGAAGACGAAGACCTCGTTGCGGGAGAGGTCGAAACGCAGCGACTCCAGGAATTCGCTGGGGTCCTCGGTCTCCTTCTGCCAGTCCAGGAGCTGGCGCAGCCACGCCATGTCGTTGACGGTGTCCTGGCCGCGGCCGGTGTTCTTGGGTACGTCGGTGCGCACCTTGGAGGCGCCCGCGACGGCCTCCTGCTTGTACTTCCAGTGCGCGGCGATGCCGTACTCGGCGCGGCGGTGCATGTCGAACGTACGGATCTGCAGCTCGACGGGCTTGCCGCTGGGACCGATCACCGTGGTGTGCAGCGACTGGTACATGTTGAACTTGGGCATCGCGATGTAGTCCTTGAACCGGCCGGGGACCGGATTCCATCGCGCGTGGACGGTGCCGAGCGCCGCGTAACAGTCGCGGACGGTGTCGACGAGGACCCGAATGCCCACCAGGTCGTAGATCTCGGCGAAGTCCCGGCCCCGCACGATCATCTTCTGGTAGACGCTGTAGTAGTGCTTCGGCCTGCCGGTGACGGTGGCCTTGATCCGGGCGGCGCGCAGATCGGCCTGGACCTCGTCGGTCACTATGGCGAGGTATTCGTCGCGCTTGGGGGCCCGCTCGGCGACGAGGCGGACGATCTCGTCGTACATCTTGGGGTAGAGGATCGCGAAGGCGAGGTCCTCCAGCTCCCACTTGATGGTGTTCATGCCCAGGCGGTGTGCCAGGGGGGCGTAGATCTCAAGCGTCTCGCGGGCCTTCTTCTCCTGCTTCTCCCGCTTGAGGTAGCGCATGGTGCGCATGTTGTGCAGCCGGTCGGCGAGCTTGATGACGAGGACCCTGGGGTCCTTGGCCATGGCGACGACCATCTTGCGTACGGTCTCGGCCTGTGCGGCCTCGCCGAACTTGACCTTGTCCAGCTTGGTGACACCGTCGACGAGCAGGGCGACCTGGTCGCCGAAGTCCCGGCGCAGGGTGTCCAGGCCGTACTCGGTGTCCTCGACCGTGTCGTGCAGCAGTCCGGCCATCAGCGTCGCCGGGTCCATGCCCAGCTCGGCGAGGATCGTCGTGACGGCGAGCGGGTGCGTGATGTACGGGTCGCCGCTCTTGCGCTTCTGGCCGCGGTGCCAGCGCTCGGCGACCTGGTAGGCGCGCTCGATCTGGCGCAGCGTGGCGGTCTCGATCTTGGTGTCGTTGCTGCGGACGATGCGCAGCAGCGGTTCGAGCACCGGGTTGTACGGGCTGGAGCGCTGCCCACCGAGGCGGGCGAGCCTGGCCCGTACCCGGTTGGAGGAGCCGCCGGAGCGGGTCGTGGAAGCGGCCGGGGTGACCGGCTTCGCAGCGGGCTTCGCCGGGGGCTTCGGCGCGGACGCGGCCGGGGAGGCGGGGACGGCCGGCTGGGCGGACGAAGCGGGCGCGGGCCGCAGCGCCGGGGCGTCGGCCCGCTCCGGGCCCGTACCGGGCTCGGGGGCCGGGGGCTTCGGCTTCTCCGAGGCCTGCTTCTTCCCGGGCGTGACTGGGGCCGCCACCGGCTTGTCGGGCTGCGGGGCGGCGACTGGCTGGGCCTCGTCTGGCAAGAGCGCTCCTCATGCGGATCCGGATACCCGGAAAGGCCATCGTATCGACCCTGTGGCCGGTCCTCCCCCGGGGACCGTGAGAGCCCTCACAACGCGGGACGGGCACCCGCTTGTTCCCGGGTGCCCGTCTTTCGCGCATGAGCCGTTGCCACGTACGGTCCGCTGCTGCTCAGACCGTGATCAGAACCTCCAGCGGGGCGCCGTGCAGGCCCTGCTCCAGACGGGCGCGGCCGGGCAGGAAGCCGAGCTCCATGAGGACCGCGACGCCCGCGACCTCGGCACCGGCCCGCCGGATCAGTTCCAGCGAGGCCTCGGCGGTGCCACCGGTCGCGAGGATGTCGTC
Organism: Streptomyces sp. NPDC048473; assembly: GCF_043200155.1. NCBI lineage: Bacteria > Bacillati > Actinomycetota > Actinomycetes > Kitasatosporales > Streptomycetaceae > Streptomyces > Streptomyces sp. NPDC048473. The sequence goes on along the minus strand of NZ_JBICXE010000006.1, from coordinate 364,965 downwards.
GATGACCATGATCCGGTCGTCGGCGGACAGATCCTCCGCGTGGATCTCGATCTCGGCGGTGCCGTACTCCAGCTCGTACGCCTGGCTGAGCGTGGCTCCGGGCAGCTTCCCCGCCTTGCGGACGGGTACGAAGCCGAGCCCGGCCCGGACCGCGACCGGGGCTGCCAGGATGAAGCCGCGCGCCTCAAGGCCGACGATCTTCGTGGCGCCGTGCCGTACGCACAGTTCCGCGAGGGTCTCCGTGAGGGCCGCGAACGCCGTCGGGTCCGCGAGCAGCGGGGTGATGTCCTTGAACATCACGCCCGGCTTCGGATAGTCCGGCACATCGCGGATCCGGCTGAGCAGGAGCTCGCGGGTGCTCTCGGTGGTGCTGCTGGTCATCGACGCTTCCCCGGGGTCCGGCCGTGACCCCTGGGGGGCTGCTGGCGCTGGCCGACAACCGCGGCGGCGGGCGTGACGTCCTCCGGGAAGTCGTCGTCCGACGGCTCGTCCTCGGCGGACTCGCCCTTGGCGGCGGCAGCCGAGCGCTTGGCGAGTACCCGCTTCTTCAGGGCCTTCATCTGCGGCTCGCGTTCCTTGAGGTCGGCAACCAGCGGAGTGGCGATGAAGATCGAGGAGTACGCACCGGCGGCGAGGCCGACGAACAGGGCCAGCGAGATGTCGTTCAGCATGCCGGCGCCGAGGACACCGCCACCGATGAACAGCAGACCGGCGACCGGCAGCAGGGCGACGACGGTGGTGTTGATGGAACGGACCAGCGTGCCGTTGATGGAACGGTTGGCGATCTCGCTGTACGTCCACCGGGTCTGCTTGGTGATCCCCTTCGTGCCCTCCTTGAGGCTGTCGAAGACGACGACCGTGTCGTAGAGGGAGTAACCGAGGATGGTCAGCAGACCGATCACGGTGCCCGGGGTGACCTCGAAGCCGACCAGGGCGTAGATGCCGACCGTGATGGTGATGTCGTGGATCAGCGCGACCAGAGCCGCGATCGCCATGCGCCACTCGAAGGCGATGGCCAGGTAGATCACCACGAGGACCATGAAGATCCCGAGGCCCGTCCAGGCCTTCTTGGCGATCTGCTCACCCCAGCTGGGGCCGACCAGGTCGGCGGCGATGTTCTCCGCCGGAACGTTGAGGTCCTTGGAGAGCTGGTCCTTGATCTGGTCGGACTTCGCGGTGTCGACCTCGGTGATCTGAATACGCAGACCACCCTTGCCGAGCTTCTGGACGATCGCCTGGTGGCCGGAGGCCTTCGTCGCGAAGTCCTCCGCCTGGGAGACGCTGACGCTTGTCTTCGGGGTGGTGAAGACCGCGCCGCCCTTGAACTCGATGCCCATGTTCAGGCCGCTGACCGCCAGGCCGACGATGGCCGTGATGGTGATCAGGATCGAGATCCCGTACCAGATCTTGCGCTTGCCGATGAAGTCGTAGCCGACCTCGCCGCGGTAGAGACGGGCGCCGAGACTGCCGAGTCGCGACATCTCACGCCTCCTTCGGGTCAGTGGGGGCGTTGACACGGCGCGAGCGGCGCAGCGGCGGCTTGGCGCCGAGCCGCTTCGGGTCCAGTCCGGACCACGGGTGACCGCTGGAGAAGAACTTCGTGCGGGCCATCAGCGTCATGACGGGCTTGGTGAAGAGGAACACCACGACCACGTCGAGCAGGGTGGTGAGACCCAGCGTGAAGGCGAAGCCCTGGACCTTGCCGACGGTGACCACGAAGAGCACCGCCGCGGCGAGGAACGACACGAAGTCGGAGACCAGGATGGTGCGCCGGGCGCGCGGCCAGGCGCGCTCGACGGCCGGGCGGAGCGTACGGCCCTCGCGGATCTCGTCGCGGATTCTCTCGAAGTACACGATGAAGGAGTCCGCGGTGATACCGATGGCCACGATGGCGCCACAGACCGCCGGGAGGTTCAGTGCGAAGCCGATGGCCGGGCCGAGCAGCGCCATGATCGTGTAGGTCAGGATGCCGGAGGCCAGGAGGCTCAGGAGCGCGATGAGCGCCAGTCCGCGGTAGTAGGCCACCAGGTAGATGACCACCAGGAACAGACCGATGGCGCCTGCGATCAGACCCGCCTGGAGCTGCTCGCCACCGAGCGCGGCGGTGACGGTGGTGGCGCTCTGCTCCTTGAACGAGAGCGGGAGCGCACCGTAGGAGAGCACGTTGGCCAGGTCCTCGGCGGACTGCTGGGTGAAGCTGCCGGAGATCTCGGCGCTGCCGCTGAGCGTCGTGTTCACCTGGGGCGCGGAGACGACATCGCCGTCCAGAACGATGGCGAACTGGTTCTGCGGGGGCTGCTGCGCGGAGAGCTTCTTGGTGATCGTCTGGAACTGCTTGGAGCCCTTCTTGGAGAACTCCATGTTGACGATCCACATGCCACGCGACTGATCGAAGTTGGCCTTGGCGTTGTCGACCTCGGTGCCGGACACCTCGGCCGGGCCGAGGACGTACTTGGCGTCGCCCTCGGAGCTGCACGCGACGACCATGGCTGTGGGCTTGGCGCCCAGTGCCGCCTTGGCGCGGGAAGCCTTCTTGGAGCAGTCGAGCGCCGCGAACTGCTTCTGCAGCTTGGCGGCGGCCGCCTCGTCCGCGGCGGAGGGAGCGGACGCGGAGGGCGACGGCGCAGCGGCGGCGGAGCCGCTCGCCTTGGGGCTCGGCGTGGTGTCGGCCTTGAGGCCGTCGGTGACCGCGCGGCCCTGCGTGGAGGCACTCGCGCTCGGCGTCGCCGACGCCTTCCCCTTGTCCGATCCCGAGGCGCTCGGGCTGGGCTTGCCGGACGACGAGGCGCTGGGCGTCGGGGTGGGCGTGCCCTGGGCGACGGTCAGCACCGGCCGGAAGTAGAGCTTGGCGGTGGTACCGACCTGCTCACGGGCCTGGGCGGAGTTCGTGCCCTTGGGGATGTTGACGATGATGTTGCGATCGCCCTGTGTCTGGACCTCGGCCTCGCTGACGCCCAGACCATTGACACGGCGGTTCATGATCTCGACCGCGGTGTCCATGTTGGTCTTGTTGATCGCCGATTCCTGGCCCGGCTCGCTCTTCGCCTCAAGCGTGATGGACGTGCCACCCGCCAGGTCGATGCCCAGTCGTGGGGTCGGCTGATCGGCCAGGAACATCCCGCCGGTGAGCGCGACCATGGCGATCAGGATCAGAGCCAGGGAACGCCCCGGCCTGCCCTGACCGCCGGCCGGCCCTCGGCTCTTCTTCGGTGCTGCCACCTTCTCGTTTCTCCCTGTCCAACCGCCCCGCGCCGGGTACGCGCCCGAGCGGCCACGAAGTGTAGTGGGGACCCGCCCCCGCAGAGGATCGCACGGTCCGGGGAGTGCCGGATGCCGGTGGGCTCACGGCATCCCCGGGTCGTGGGTTACTTCGCGTCGGCCTCGCCGTCGTTCTTGCCCTCGGACTTCTTGTCGGACTCGGCGTCCGTCGGCTCGGCGTCGTCGGCCTCGGCCTTCTTGCCCAGGTCGATCTTGGCGTCGTCCGAAGTGTCCTCGTCGGCCTCGGCGTCGGCCTCGGTCAGCGAGGAGGCGTCGTCCGGCACGACCGCGCCGTCGATGTCGAGGGCGTCATCGCCGTCGCCGTGGACGATGCGGTTGTACTCCGCGTCATCGAGGACGGCGCCGATGGCGTTCTTGGCGTAGATGGCGTGGACGCCGGGCGCGATCTCAAGGAGAACCGTGTCGTCGTGAAGCTCCTTGACGGTGGCGTACATGCCCCCGATCGTCCGGACGCCGGTGCCGGGCTGCATATCGTTGCGCATCTGGGCAGCGGCCGCCTGCTTCTTCTTGGCGGACCGCGTCATCAGGAACATGGCCCCGATGAGCACGATGAAGGGGAGGAGAGTCACGGGATTCACGGGACGAGTTTCCTTCGCACGACCGCGCTGGAGGGCGGCCTGATCTACGGGGGTGGGTTCACCGACCTGTACGGGCGGCATCGGCGGAGTCTAAGCGAGTCCGCATCGATGGAACAACGCCCGGCGTCGCTCGGTGGTTCCTGTCCGGGTGAACCTGTGACGCATCACGCCCCGAACAGGCCCTGTTGTCCCTTTCCGCCCTGCTGGGGAGGTACGAGGCCGAGGTGGGCCCAGGCCGCGGGTGTCGCGACGCGCCCCCTCGGCGTCCTGGCCAGCAGTCCTTCCCGCACCAGGAAGGGCTCCGCGACCTCCTCGACCGTCTCGCGCTCCTCGCCCACGGCTACCGCGAGGGTGGACAGCCCGACGGGTCCACCGCCGAAGAGCTTCAGCAGGGCGCCGAGCACCGCCCGGTCCAGCCGGTCCAGGCCGCGCGCGTCGACCTCGTACACCCTGAGGGCGGCGGAGGCGACGGCGCGGTCGATCCGTCCGTCGGCCTTGACCTGGGCGTAGTCCCGGACGCGGCGCAGCAGCCGGTTGGCGATACGGGGGGTGCCGCGGGAGCGTCCGGCGATCTCGGCGGCGCCGTCCACGTCTATCGCCACGTCGAGGAGTCGGGCGGAGCGGTGGATGACGCGTTCCAGCTCGGTGGGGGCGTAGAACTCCATATGGCCGGTGAAGCCGAAACGGTCGCGCAGCGGGGGCGGCAGAAGTCCGGCCCTGGTGGTGGCGCCGACCAGGGTGAAGGGCGGCAGTTCCAGCGGGATGGCGGTGGCTCCGGGGCCCTTGCCGACGATGACGTCGACCCGGAAGTCCTCCATCGCCATGTACAGCATCTCCTCGGCGGGCCGCGACATGCGGTGGATCTCGTCGAGGAAGAGGACCTCGCCCTCCTGGAGTGAGGAGAGAATGGCGGCAAGATCACCCGCATGCTGGATGGCGGGGCCCGAGGTGATCCGGATCGGTGCGTCCATCTCGGCAGCAATGATCATGGAGAGGGTGGTCTTGCCGAGGCCGGGGGCGCCGGAGAGCAGGACATGGTCGGCGGTGGCGCCGCGGGCCCTGGCCGCCTTGAGGACCAGGTCGAGCTGTTCGCGCACCTTTTCCTGGCCGACGAATTCGTCGAGGTCCTTCGGCCGCAGCGCCGCTTCGACCGCGGTGTCCTCGCCGTCCGCGTCGGCGTCGACGAGGCGCTCGTCGGTGTCGGGTCCGGTCTCGTCCCAGTTCATTCAGTCTGTCCCGCCTCGGGTGTTTCGGTGCCGTGCGGTGCCCGGCCCGGCGTCGGGGTCTCCCCCGGGGTGACGCGCTCCGGTCAGCGCGCGCGGTTGAGGGTCTGCAGCGCGGCGCGCAGCAGCTGCGGCACGGGGGCCTGCCCGCCATCGGCCAGGGCCGCCTCGGCCTGCGGGGCGACAGCGGTGACCGCTTCGTCGGCCTCTCGGGTGGCGTAGCCGAGACCGATCAGAGCCGCCTGCAGCTGATCGCGCCAGGAGGAGGTGACGGCGGTGCCGATGCCCTGCTGGCCGATGTGGGCGCCGACGGGCTCGCCGAGTCTGTCCTTCAGTTCGAGGAGGAGTTTCTGCGCGCCCTTCTTGCCGATGCCCGAGACGGCGGTGAGCGCCTTCTCGTCGCCGGTGGCGACCGCGATCCGCAGGGCGTCCGGACTGTGGGTGGCGAGCATGGCCTGGGCGAGCCGGGGTCCGACTCCGCTGGCGGTCTGGAGCAGCTCGAAGATCTGCCGCTCGTCGTCGTCGGCGAAGCCGTAGAGGGTGAGCGAGTCCTCCCGTACGACGAGGGAGGTGGCCAGCCTGGCCTCCTTGCCGATCCGGAGGCCGGCGAGGGTGTTCGGCGTGCACTGGACGGCCATGCCGATGCCGCCGACCTCGATCACGGCCGTGGTCGGGGCGAGTGCGGCCACGGGGCCGCTGACGAAGGCGATCATCGGGGGACCTTCCGGACGGGGACTGCGGGTGTACGGGGAACGCGCGGGATACGAGCTGGTGCTGCGGCGGCTGCCGCGTGTGCCTGCTGGAGGCGGTTGACGGCGGGGGCGCGCCAGATGTGGCAGATGGCAAGCGCGAGGGCGTCGGCCGCGTCGGCGGGTTTCGGCGGGGCGTCGAGCCGCAGCAGCCGGGTGACCATGGCGCCGACCTGCGCCTTGTCGGCACGACCGCTGCCGGTGACGGCCGCCTTGACCTCACTGGGGGTGTGCAGGGCAACCGGTATGCCGCGCCGGGACGCGCAGAGCATGGCGACCGCGCTGGCCTGGGCGGTGCCCATCACCGTACGGACGTTGTGCTGGCTGAACACCCGCTCCACGGCGACGAATTCGGGCCGGTACTCGTCGAGCCATTCCTCGATGCCGCGCTCGATGGCGACCAGCCGGTGGCCGAGCTCCGCATCGGCCGGGGTGCGGACGACTCCGACGCCGAGCATCGTCAGAGGCCGGCCGACGACGCCTTCGACGACGCCGACACCGCACCGGGTCAGACCCGGGTCGACGCCGAGTACCCGCATGGGAGGCCCCCTCCGTACCGATCGGTCAACTGTTCCCGCAGGCTATCGGCTCGCACTGACAATGCGACGGGCCGACGGGGTGTGTCCCCGTCGGCCCGTGCGTGAAGGCTGTGCTGAGCGCGGCTCAGGCGTCGACCTTCTCCATGACCTCGTCCGAGACATCGAAGTTGGCGAAGACGTTCTGCACGTCGTCGCTGTCCTCCAGCGCGTCGATCAGCTTGAAGATCTTGCGCGCGCCCTCCTCGTCCAGCTCGACCTGCATGGTCGGCAGGAAGTTGGCCTCGGCGGAGTCGTAGTCGATGCCGGTCTGCTGGAGCGCGGTACGGACCGCGACCATGTCGGTGGCCTCGCTGACGACCTCGTAGGTGTCACCGAGGTCGTTGACCTCCTCGGCGCCCGCGTCGAGGACGGCACCCAGGACGTCGTCCTCGGTCAGCTCGCCCTTGGGGACGATGACGACACCCTTGCGGTTGAAGAGGTACGAGACCGAACCCGGGTCGGCCATCGAACCGCCGTTGCGGGTCATCGCGACACGCACGTCGGATGCGGCACGGTTGCGGTTGTCGGTGAGGCACTCGATGAGCACCGCGACACCGTTCGGGCCGTAACCCTCGTACATGATCGTCTGGTAGTCGACGCCGCCCGCTTCGAGACCGCCACCGCGCTTGACCGCGGAGTCGATGTTCTTGTTCGGTACGGAGCTCTTCTTCGCCTTCTGGATCGCGTCCACGAGGGTCGGGTTTCCCTCGGGGTCCACACCGCCGGTGCGCGCCGCGACCTCGATGTTCTTGATCAGCTTCGCGAAGAGCTTGCCGCGCTTGGCATCAATCACGGCCTTCTTGTGCTTCGTCGTAGCCCATTTAGAGTGGCCGGACATCTGCCTTCTCCTTCGCGTCACCAAAAACGATCCGAACCCGAGAGATCCTACCGGGATCGAGTCAGCCGACGGCGCGCACCATGTCCACGAACAACGCGTGAACCCGATGGTCCCCGGTCAGTTCCGGGTGGAAGGACGTCGCCAGGGCGTTTCCCTGACGTACGGCGACGATGTGACCACCGTGCTCCGCCACCACCTTGGCCTGCGCGCCGACCGATTCCACCCACGGGGCGCGGATGAACACGCCCTCGACCGGGCCGTCCTCGATACCGGCGACCTCGACGGCCGCCTCGAAGGACTCGTTCTGCCGCCCGAAGGCGTTACGTCGCACGATCATGTCGATCCCGCCGACCGTCTCCTGGCCCGAGCGCGGGTCGAGGATCTTGTCGGCGAGCAGGATCATTCCGGCGCAGGTGCCGTAGACCGGCATCCCGTCCCGCACTCGCTCGCGCAAAGGTTCCAGCATGCCGAACAGGGAGGCCAGCTTGGACATCGTGGTGGATTCGCCACCGGGTATGACCAGGCCGTCGACCTCGGCGAGTTCCTCGGGACGCCGGACCGGCCTGGCCAGGGCATCCGCCGAGGCCAGGGCGATCAGGTGTTCCCGTACGTCGCCCTGGAGAGCCAGGACTCCGATCACAGGGGTGTCGCTCATCAGTGACTACCAGCCACGGTTGGCGTAGCGCTCGGCCTCGGGCAGGGTGTCGCAGTTGATGCCGACCATGGCCTCGCCCAGGTTCCGGGAGGCGTCCGCGATGATCTTCGGGTCGTCGTAGAAGGTGGTGGCCTTCACGATGGCGGCGGCGCGCTTGGCCGGGTCGCCGGACTTGAAGATGCCGGAGCCGACGAAGACGCCCTCGGCGCCGAGCTGGCGCATCAGCGCGGCGTCGGCGGGGGTGGCGACGCCGCCCGCGGAGAACAGTACGACGGGCAGCTTGCCGAGCTCGGCGACCTCCTTGACCAGCTCGTACGGGGCGCGGAGCTCCTTGGCGGCGGCGTACAGCTCGTTGTTGTCGTAGCCGCGCAGGCGAGCGATCTCGTTCTTGATCTGGCGCAGGTGACGGACCGCCTCGACGACGTTTCCGGTGCCGGCCTCGCCCTTCGAACGGATCATGGCCGCGCCCTCGGCGATACGGCGCAGGGCCTCGCCCAGGTTGGTGGCGCCGCAGACGAACGGGGTGGTGAAGGCGAACTTGTCGCTGTGGTTGACCTCGTCGGCCGGGGTGAGGACCTCGGACTCGTCGATGTAGTCGACACCGAGGGACTGCAGGACCTGGGCCTCGACGAAGTGCCCGATGCGGGACTTCGCCATCACCGGGATGGAGACGGCCTCGATGATCTCCTCGATCATGTTCGGGTCCGACATCCGGGCCACGCCGCCGTCCTTGCGGATGTCGGCCGGCACCCGCTCCAGGGCCATGACAGCCACGGCGCCCGCGTCCTCGGCGATCTTCGCCTGCTCGGCATTGACGACGTCCATGATCACGCCGCCCTTGAGCTGCTCGGCCATGCCGCGCTTGACGCGGGCGGTGCCGATGGCCGGGGAGTCGGCGGACTGCGGGGTGGTGGGAAGCGTGGACACGGATCGACCTCACTCGGAGAAAAAGTTGCTGAAAGCGCTGATTGGTGCACTGCTGAGCAAACTCTCCGGGACCAGTCCACAGCAAGGGCCAATGGAAGGCCGGTGGATCATTTTGAACGGGTACGGCACAGGTTGTGAGCCCGGTCACGTACGAGAGCGGCCCGCCGGATCAGCTGACGGGGCGGTCCGCCAGGGCGACCGGTGGTTCGTCGTCCATCTCGAAGGCGAGCGGGAACGGGGCGTGCCCGGCCAGCCTGAACCACCGCACCGTACGGTGCCGGCGCAGCGCACGCGCCGCGCGCACCGCGTCGTTGTGGAACCGCCGCGCCATCGGGACCCGGCGCACGGCTGCGGCGAGTTCGAACGCCGCCTCCTCGCCGCCGGGGATCTCCTTCACGGACTCCACCTGCGCCGTCTCACCGAACACCGCCCGCAGTGCGGTGCTCAGCTCACTCTCCGCGACCTCGCGGTTCTCCTCCTCCGCCTGGCGGGCGGCGTGCGCGGCCTCGTACAGCACGATGGACGCGGCCGGGTCGAGGACACCCGATGTCGCCAGTTCCTGGGTGACCGAGGCGCGGCGCAGGAGCTGTGCGTCGAGGGCGGCGCGGGCGGCGTCGATGCGGGCGTGCAGCCGGTCCAGCCGGCCGGCGGTCCAGCTGAGGTACATACCGATCGCGACAATCGCGACGGCGATCCAGATGAGGGTTTCGATCACGGGCGGCAAGGCTACCGTCGGGGCACAGGTGGTGTGGCCGTCCGGCCCGGGGTACGGGGCGGGTGCGGGCTACCGGCCAGGGCGGGCCGACTCGGTTGCCGCCGGGGCGCTGCCCCGGGCCCCGGTCCTCAATCGCCGGCCGGGCTTGATGGACAACGCACATCACCCGGGCTCGAATTGCCGCCCGAACCACCCGACCGGCTCGATGCGCAACGCAGATCGCCGGACGGGCCCTAGTCCCGCGCCAGTCCGAAGCGTGCGCGCAGACCCGTGCGTTCGTCGGCCGCCACCGACGCCGCGCCGTCCGTCACCGTCTCGTACACCGCAAGGATGTCCGCCCCGACCGTCGACCAGTCGAAGCGCCGCACGTGCGCGGTTCCCCGGTCGCGCAGCTCCGTACGCCGCTCCGGGTCGCCGAGCAGCCGGATCGCCGCCGACGCCAGCGCGTCGGCATCCTCGTTGGTGAAGAGTTCGCCCGCCGCGCCCAGGTCCAGGACCTGCGCGAACGCGTCCAGATCGCTGGCCAGGACCGGCGCGCCGGCCGACATCGCCTCGACCAGGATGATCCCGAAACTCTCGCCGCCCGTATTGGGTGCGACGTACACATCGACGCTGCGCAGCAGCCGCGCCTTGTCCTCGTCGCTCACCATGCCGAGGAATTCGACGCGCCCGCGCATCTCCTCGGGCAGGGAGGCAACGGCCTCCACCTCGTCGCCGCGGCCCGCCACCAGCAGCCTGGCGTCCGGACGTGCGGCAAGGATCGCGGGCAGCGCCCTCATCAGGACGGGCAGGCCCTTGCGGGGCTCGTCGATGCGCCCGATGAAGCCGATGGTGCCGCCCTGCCACTCGGCCTTGGGCTCGGCTCCGGCGAAGAAACCGACGTCGACCCCGTTCGGGATGACGACCGCGTCGCCGCCCAGGTGCTCGACCAGGGTCCGGCGTGCGTACTCGCTCACCGCGATGCGCGCGCTGATCTTCTCCAGCGCGGGCTGAAGGATCGGGTACGCGGCGATCATGGCCCGGGAGCGCGGGTTGGAGGTGTGGAACGTGGCGACGATCGGCCCCTGCGCGGCCCAGCAGGCGAGCAGCCCCAGCGACGGCGAGGTCGGCTCATGGATGTGGATCACGTCGAAGGTGCCGTCGTGCAGCCAGCGGCGCACCCGGGCGGCCGACAGGAAGCCGAAGTTCAGCCGGGCCACGGAGCCGTTGTACGGGACGGGCACGGCCCGGCCCGCCGAGACCACGTACGGCGGCAGCGGTGTCTCGTCGTCGGCGGGCGCCAGCACCGACACCTGATGCCCCAGACGGATCAGGTGTTCGGCCAGGTCCCGGATGTGGAACTGCACACCGCCGGGTACGTCCCAGGAGTACGGGCAGACGATGCCGATCTTCATGGCCGGTCCTCCCGGTTCTCCAGGTCGGCCAGCCAGAGCCGTTGCAGCATGTGCCAGTCCTCCGGATGCTCGGCGATCCCGACGGCGAAGGCATCGGCCAGCGCCTGTGTCATCGAGGACGTCTTCTCCGTACGGCTGCCTGACTCGGGCACCTCGACCGGCGGATGGATTCGCGCCTTCATCACGGGCGTGTCGTCGTACGAGAGTGTCACCGGCAGCAGCAGCGCCCCGGTCTGCTGGGCCAGCAGCGCCGGTCCCGCGGGCATGCGCGCGGTGTCGCCGAAGAACTTCACCTCGACGCCGGAGGCCGACAGATCACGGTCGGCGACCAGACAGACCAGGCCGCCCGCACGCAGCCGCCGCGCCAGGGTGCCGAAGGCGGCGCCGCCGCTGTGCGGCAGGACCTCCATGCCGAGACCCTCGCGGTAGGCCACGAACCGGTCGTACAGCGTCTCGGGCTTGAGCCGCTCGGCGACCGTGGTGAAGGGCACCCTGAGATCGGTGGTGACCCAGGCTCCGGCCAGGTCCCAGTTCCCCAGGTGCGGCAGGGCGAGGATGACACCGCGGCCGGTGTCCAGCCCGTCGGTCAGCCGGTGCGCGTCCGTCACGTCTATGGACGCCTTGATCCGTGCCGGACTCCAGGTAGGCAGCCGGAACGACTCCATCCAGTAGCGCATGTACGAGCGCATCCCGGCCTTGGAGAGCGCGGCGAGCCGGGCCGGGGAAGCCCCGGGCACGACCCGCGCCAGATTCGACTCCAGCCGCAGCACACTCTTGCCCCGCCGCTTCCACACCTGGTCGGCGATGGTGCGGAAGAAGGCGCGGGCAACCGGTTCGGGGAGCTTTTTGACAGCGGTCCAGCCGAGCCCGTACAGCCCGTCGGTCAGCCGGTCCCGCAGGCCGGTCTGCGTGTCACCCGGTGCGCCGCTCACTGTGCGGCCCCGCTCCCCCGGTCCGCAGCGGCGGCCTCGGCCGCGTCGGCCTGTGCGGACTCGCGGCGCACGGTCACGACCCGCTGCACGAGCGTCACCAGGCTGCCCACCGCGACGATCCACAGCGCGATCGGCAGCAGGATCTGGATCCCGGGGACACCGAACTTGTGGAGACCGGCCAATCCGGCCGCGACCAGCGAGATGACCAGCCGCTCGGCGCGCTCCACGAGACCGTTGACCGCGACCGGCAGCCCGATCGACTCACCGCGCGCCTTCGTGTACGAGACCACCTGGCCGCTCGCCAGGCAGAAGATCGCGACCGCGCACATCACGTTGTCGTCGCCGTTGCCCGCGTACCAGAGCGCGAACCCGCCGAAGATCGCCCCGTCGGCGACCCGGTCCAGGGTCGAGTCCAGGAACGCGCCCCAACGGCTGGAGATACCGGCCTGCCGGGCCATATTGCCGTCGACGAGGTCGGAGAAGACGAAGATCGTGATGACGATCGTGCCCCAGAAGAACTCCCCCATCGGGAAGAAGACCAGCGCACCTGCCATCACCCCGGCCGTACCGATCAGAGTGACCGCGTCAGGGCTCACGCCGAGACGGAGCAACAGCGCGGCGAACGGTGTGAGGACACGCGTAAAAAATGCACGCGCGTACTTGTTCAGCATGGCCTTCCCGAGGGTCGGTGGGCCGAGCGGCCCCTACGGCCACCGGCTGGCCCATCGTAGTCACGCCCGCGGGACTCCACCGTCCGGGCACCCGGCGTCGCGCCGCGGTGCACGACGTATGGACGCAACCTGACCTGAGTGGAAAGCTCGAATTACCGCGGGCGTCGCCGTAGCCGCCGCGGCGGCTCCTCGTGCCCGTGCACCCTTCTCCCCACACCGCGCCGGTTTTTCTTCCCGCTCCGCGCCACTATCTGGGAGGCACGCATCATGGGCGACAAGGCACACGCACACACCGGGGCCGCCGGCAGGGCAGCGACGGCCGACCAGCCCTCATCCATACGGAATGTGGTGCTGGTCGGCCACAGCGGCTCCGGCAAGACCACCCTCGTCGAGGCCCTCGCACTGACCGCGGGCGCGGTCAACCGGGCCGGCCGGGTCGAGGACGGCGCGACGGTCTCCGACTACGACGAGATCGAACACCGCCAGCAACGCTCCGTACAGCTCTCGCTCGTCCCCGTCGAATGGGGCGGGTACAAGATCAATCTGCTGGACACCCCCGGATATGCCGATTTCGTCGGGGAGCTCAGGGCCGGTCTGCGGGCAGCGGACGCGGCCCTGTTCATTGTGTCCGCGGCCCAGGAGGCCGACGCCGTGGCGGGCGCCACCCGCGCCGTGTGGGAGGAGTGCGCCGCCGTCGGCATGCCGCGCGCCATCGTCGTCACGCACCTCGACACCGCGCGCACCTCGTTCGACGAGATGACCCGGATCTGCGGCGAGATCTTCGGCGGCGACGACCCCGACGCCGTACTCCCGCTCTATCTGCCGGTGCACGGACCCGAGGGCCCGGACGGGCACGCTCCGCTCACCGGGCTCACCGGACTCCTCACCCAGCGGATCTTCGACTACTCCTCGGGCGAGCGGCAGGAGAACCCGCCCGCCGACGCCCAGCAGACCACGCTCCGGGAGGCCCGCAACCGGCTCATCGAGGGGATCATCGCCGAGAGCGAGGACGAGACCCTGATGGACCGCTACCTCGGCGGTGCCGAGATCGACATCAAGACACTCATCGACGACCTGGAGCGCGCCGTCGCCCGAGGCGCCTTCCACCCCGTCCTCACCGCGGCCCCCGCGACCGAGGGCGCCCGCCAGGGCATCGGCACCGTCGAACTCCTGGATCTGATCACCGGTGGCTTCCCCACCCCGCTGGAGCGCCCGCTTCCCGAAGTCACCCCCCTGCACGGGGCCCCGCGACCGGTCCTGACCTGTGACCCGCAGGGCCCGCTCGTCGCCGAGGTCGTCAAGACGGCCTCCGACCCGTACGTCGGCCGGGTCTCGCTCGTACGCGTCTTCTCCGGCACTCTGCGCCCCGACGACACCGTCCATGTCTTCGGCCACGGCCTCACCGACCCCTGCCACGAGACACGCCCCTTCCATGAGGCGGAGGTACGCGTCGGCGCGCTCTCCTCCCCCTTCGGCAAACAGCAGCGCCCCCTCACCGCATGTATCGCGGGAGATCTGGCCTGCGTCGCGAAACTGGGCAGCGCCGAGACCGGGGACACCCTCTCCGCCAAGGACCAGCCGCTGCTGATGGACCCCTGGACCACACCGGACCCACTGCTGCCGCTCGCCATCGAGGCGCACAGCAAGGCGGACGAGGACAAGCTCTCCCAGGGGCTCTCCCGGCTCGTCGCCGAGGACCCGACCATGCGCCTCGAACAGAACCAGGACACCCACCAGGTGGTCCTGTGGTGCCTCGGCGAGGCCCATCAGGATGTGGCGCTGGACCGGCTGCGCAGCCGCTACGGCGTCCAGGTCGACGCCGTGCCGCACAAGGTGTCGCTGCGCGAGACCTTCGCCGGCCCGTCGACCGGGCGCGGCCGGCATGTGAAACAGTCCGGCGGCCACGGCCAGTACGCCATCTGCGAGATCGACGTGGAGCCGCTGCCACCGGGTTCGGGCATCGAATTCGTCGACAAGGTGGTCGGCGGATCGGTACCGCGCCAGTTCATCCCGTCCGTCGAGAAGGGCGTGCGCGCCCAGGCCGCCCGAGGAGTCGCTGCCGGACATCCGCTCGTCGACGTACGCATCACCCTGCGGGACGGGAAGTCCCACTCGGTGGACTCCTCCGACGCCGCGTTCCAGACCGCAGGCGCACTGGCCCTGCGCGAAGCCGCCGCGGACACCCGTATCCAGCTTCTCGAACCCGTCGCCGAGATCCAGGTCCTGGTCCCCGACGACTACGTCGGGCCGGTGATGAGCGATCTGTCCGGGCGGCGCGGCAGGGTGATCGGCACCGAACAGTCCGGCGCGGGACGCACCCTCGTACGGGCCGAGGTCCCGGAGCTGGAGATCGGCCGGTACGCGATCGACCTGCGCTCCCTGTCCCATGGCGCCGGCCGCTTCGACCGGGCGTACGCCCGGCACGAAGCCATGCCCCCACAGCTCGCGGAACGCCTCCGCGAACAGCAGGAAAGCAACCCGAATGACGCGTAATCGACTGTGTCGCCCGCCCTTGTCCACAGGGGCGGGCGGCGTATTGATCCGGACGATACGCTGTGGTCCCAGCTCAGAAGGTGTGCCGGGCACGGCAGTTGGGAAACAGCCGCAGGAGTAGATCCTTGGCGGCGAGTGGGGGCGACAGTGGCCAACGACGGATTCGATTTCTCCCCTGGAGCGCAGATCCCGCTCCAGGGCTCGGGCGGACAGGCGGTGGCGACGAACGCCCTCGCCTCCGCCGCATACCGCGACAGCCCGGTGGAGAAGATCCTTGAAGCCAACAGCGAGTGGCACAAGTCCGAAGTGAAGGCGGGCCGTTCCAAAATCTTCAAGTCCGACTACTTCAAGCCCAACCTCGGCGAGGCATTCTCCCGCGCCGTTCAGGAACGCATGCTGGGCGGCGCCCGGAAGGCCCTCATCCAGTCCTTCGGAACCGACCCGCAGACCGTCGTCGAACACTGCCTGTCCGCGACCCGCCTCCGCAGGGCACGCGACACCAGACTGACCGCCGTCACCGCCCTGTTCGGCTTTCTCTTCCTGCCCGGAATGCTCCTGTGGGTCATCGCCTTCCGACTGCGCGACGGGCTCGGCAACACCAAGGACAAGGGCCTCGCCGCCCTGGGCAACGCCCTGCTCCCGGTCATCGGCATCGTTGCCCTGTTCTTCCTGATCAAGCTGCCTCTGACCGGATTCCTCGCACTCTATGTACGGGCGATGATCGTCGCCCCCGTCATCGGCTGGCTCATCGCCAAACGGATCGCCGAGTCCTCCGCCAAGGACATGCGCGCCCGCTGGGATGGGCTGCTCTCCGGCGGCGGCGTCATCGCCAAGATCCCCGAGGCCGTACCCAAGAACCCCAACGAGACCTCCCGCGAGGCGCTCCGCCAGGGCCTGGAGAAACTCTCCGCCGAGCAGCAGTCCAACTCGGTCTTCTACGCGGGCCCCAAGGGAATCCTCGGCATGGGAACCCGATGGGGCAGCTGGCAGCTCGCCGAAGAACTCGTCTCCAAGGACCCCGGCAAGGAATTCCACCGGTTCCGCAGCTGGGACCTGATACGAGTCATCCACGACCAGCTCAAGGTGCTGGAGCGCGGCCCGCTGAACACCGGAGGATTCCCCACCCCGTCGGTCACCCACTGGATCGTGTCACCCGTCGGCGAGAACGCCGACTCGGTCTCCCGGCCCGACGGCGAGGACGTCGCCACCTTCCAGGTCAAGCCGCACGAAATACAGCGGATCTGCAACCACCAGCAGTTCGGCGGCGGCGACCGGCATTACCTGGGCGTCCAGTTCACCCTCTGGGACGGCCAGTTGGTCATCACCATGATGATCACGGTCACGGTGCTCTACGAAACCCTGCGCATCGAAATCACCGGACACGCACTCGGCCCCGTCCACTCGCTCTTCACCAGCAAGCCGGCGGCCAGGACCAAGACGGTCAACAAGACCGTCCGGTTCTGGGAGACCCGAGACATCACCCTCGCACTGGTCGAACCCCGCGAAGTCGTCCGGCTCGCCCTGCGCGCCCCCTTCACCTGGTACCCGCCGCTCCTCGACTACCTGGGCGGCAAGATCGCCCTGCCCGAGCCGTTCGGCCTGCGCCACGCCTGGGCCGAGAAGCCATGGCGTCACCGCTTCATGGCCGACGACGCGATGCGCGCCGCCACCCCCGTCCTGCGCGCCGTGCACAGCGCCGCCCTGCGCGTCCTGGACGAGAACGGCGTCAACACCGAACGCTTCGACAACCGCTCGATGATACTGAGCGGGATGGTTCAGGACCCGACCCCGCGCAAGGCCGACCTGTACGACGCATAGACATGCGAAGGCCGCCCCGGCAAAGCAGAGGCCGGGGCGGCCCAAGCGGAAGCAACAGCCCGGATCAGTCCACCGGCCAGGCGTCGGCCAGCATCTTGCGCGTATCGGCGAGCAACTGCGGCAGCACCTTCGTATGCCCGACCACCGGCATGAAGTTGGTGTCACCACCCCAGCGCGGCACCAGATGCTGATGCAGATGGGCCGCGATACCGGCCCCCGCCACCGACCCCTGGTTCATACCGATATTGAACCCGTGCGCCCCAGACGCCGCCCGCAGAGCCACCATCGCCCGCTTGGTGAAATCGGCCAGCTCCATGGTCTCCGGACCGTCCAGCTCCGTGTAGTCGGCGACATGGCGGTACGGCACCACCATCAGGTGCCCACCGTTGTACGGGTACAGATTCAGCACGGCGTAGACATTCCTGCCGCGCGCGACGACAAGCCCGTCCTCGTCCGATTTCGACGGGATCGCACAGAACGGACAGCCGTCGCCGGCCTCCGGACCGGTCGGCTTGTTCTCGCCCTGGATGTACGCCATCCGGTGGGGCGTCCACAGGCGCTGGAACGCGTCGGGCGTCCCCACTCCGATCTGCTGCTGCGGCTCACTCGTCATGACGATCAGCATATTGCTTCGCTCCCGGGCAGCGTGTCGCCGGGGCCGCACCCGTCGGCGCACGACGATGCTGAGGCGATGAGCGACCAGCCCGCAGCCTCCAGCCCTCTTCGTTTCAGGCGCTGGGAGCAGCGCACAGAAGTGCCGCTCCTCGGCGCCTCGCTGCTCTTCCTGCTCGGTTACGCGGTCCGCGTCCTCGCCCCCCACGACGCCGAGCTGTGGCGCGGCCTCGCCCTCGCACTGGTCGGCGTCACCTGGCTGGTCTTCGCCGCGGATTACGTCGTACGGCTCCGCCTCAGCGGCCTCGGCCACCGCTTCATCCGTGTGCACTGGCTGGACACGGTGGTACTGCTGCTTCCCCTGCTGCGGCCGCTGCGCCTGATCCGGGTCTACACCGCGGTCCAGCGGCGCAGGGAGCAGCCACGGCTGAGCCTGTACGCCCGCGTGATTGCCTATGCGAGTGCGACCGCCCTGCTCCTGGGCTTCTCGGCCGCACTCGCCGTCTACCACCAGGAGCACTCCGCGCAGGGGGCCTCGATCCGTACCTTCGGTGACGCGGTGTGGTGGGCGTGCGAGACGCTCACGACGGTGGGGTACGGGGATACAGTGCCGGTCACACCGGGCGGCCGGGTCGTGGCGTCGGGCCTGATGGCCTGCGGGCTGGCGCTGCTGGGAGCGGTGACGGGTTCGTTCTCGTCGTGGCTGTTGCAGGTTTTCAGACGGGAGGACGAGAAGAAGCCCCCGGAGAGCGGGTAGCTCTCCGGAGGCCCCTCACACCGTGCCTGTCAGACCTGGACGCGGTCCTCGACAGCCTTCTGGATCTTGGCGATGGCATCCTCGACGGGGATGCCGTTCTCCTGCGATCCGTCGCGGTAGCGGAAGGAGACGGCACCGTTGGCCATGTCCTCGTCGCCCGCAATGATCATGAAGGGCACCTTGGCCTTCTGCTGGTTCCGGATCTTCTTCTGCATCCGGTCGGACGAGGCGTCCACCTCGACCCGCAGCCCCTTCTTCCGGGCCTTGGCCGCGAACTCCTGGAGGTACGGGATGTGCGCGTCGCCGATCGGGATGCCGACCGCCTGGACCGGGGCCAGCCACACCGGGAACGCACCCGCGTAGTGCTCCAGGAGCACCGCGAAGAAGCGCTCGATGGAACCGAACAGGGCACGGTGGATCATGACCGGGCGCTGCTTGGTGCCGTCGGGGCCGGTGTACTCCAGGTCGAAGCGCTCCGGCAGGTTGAAGTCGAGCTGCACGGTCGACATCTGCCAGGTACGGCCGATGGCGTCCTTGCACTGCACCGAGATCTTCGGGCCGTAGAACGCGGCGCCGCCCGGGTCCGGGACCAGGGGCAGCCCCTGCTTCTCGGCGACCTGGCGCAGCGTCTCGGTGGCCTCTTCCCACACCTCGTCCGAGCCGACGAACTTCTCCGGGTCCTTGGTGGAGAGCTCCAGGTAGAAGTCGGTCAGACCGTAGTCGCGGAGCAGGTTCAGGACGAAGGTGAGCGTCCGGTCGAGCTCCTCCGCCATCTGCTCCTTGGTGCAGTAGATGTGCGCGTCGTCCTGCGTGAAGCCGCGCGAGCGGGTCAGACCGTGTACGACGCCGGACTTCTCGTACCGGTACACCGTGCCGAACTCGAAGAGGCGCAGCGGCAGTTCACGGTACGAACGCCCGCGCGCATCGAAGATCAGATTGTGCATCGGGCAGTTCATCGGCTTGAGGTAGTAGTCCACCCCGTCGTCGAGCTGCATGGGCGGGTACATGCCGTCGGCGTACCAGTCCAGGTGGCCGGACTTCTCGAAGAGCTTGCCCTTGGTGGCGTGCGGGGAGTAGACGAACTCGTAGCCCTCCTCCTCGTGACGCCGGCGCGAGTAGTCCTCCATGGCGCGGCGGATGATGCCGCCCTTGGGGTGGAAGACCGCGAGACCGGGGCCGATCTCGTCCGGGAAGGAGAAGAGGTCCAGCTCGTTGCCGAGCTTGCGGTGGTCGCGCTTGGCGGCCTCCTCCAGGAACTCCAGGTGCGCCTTGAGCTCGTCCTTGGTGGGCCACGCCGTGCCGTAGATGCGCTGCAGCATCGGGTTCTTCTCGCTGCCCCGCCAGTACGCCGCGGCGTTCCGCATCAGCTTGAACGCCGGGATGTTCCGGGTGGTGGGCAGGTGCGGGCCCCGGCAGAGGTCCTTCCAGCACAGGTCGCCGGTCTTCGGGTCGAGGTTGTCGTAGATGGTCAGCTCACCGCCGCCCACCTCGACATCCGCGCCGTCGTCCGTGGAGGCGGCACCCTTGATGCCGATGAGCTCCAGCTTGTACGGCTCGTCGGCCAGCTCCTCACGGGCTGCCTCGTCCGTCACGACCCGGCGGGAGAACTTCTGCCCCCGCTTCTGGATCTCCTGCATCTTCTTCTCGATGGCCTTGAGGTCCTCGGGCGTGAACGGCTTCTCGACGTCGAAGTCGTAGTAGAAACCGTCCTTGACCGGCGGACCGATGCCCAGCTTGGCCTCGGGGAAGAGCTCCTGCACCGCCTGCGCCATGACGTGCGCGGTGGAGTGCCGCAGGATGTTCAGGCCGTCCTCGGAGGAGATCTCGACGGGCTCGACGACCTCGCCGTCGGCGACGGCGTACGCGAGGTCCTTCAGCTCACCGGCGACCCGGGCGGCGACAACGGTGCGCTCGCCGGGGAAGAGCTCGGCTGCCGTAGTGCCCGTCGTCACCACGCGCTCTTCCCGCTCGGAATCGCGTTGGATGATCACACGGACGTCTGACACCGGTCTCTCCTGACTCAGGGGGTACGCACGCATTCGTGGTGCACGTGCGATACGAATCGTACCGAGCCGTGGGCCCCCTCTGCGAAACGGTTGAGCCGCGAAGGCCCGCCGCTCCCCGCGTCCCGCCCTCTGCGCCCCTATTCGCCGGTGCACGCCTCCTCTATTCGCCGGTGCACGCCTCCTCGAAATAGTCGACGTTCTCCTGGAGCGACTTCATCAGCCGGTCCCGTTCCGCCTCGTCCACCTGCACGGGCACCACCTGCGAGGTCCGGGTCAGCCGCCGGAAGCCGCCGCGGCTCTCCAGCCTGCCCTCCACCCGTATCGGCAGCCCCACCAGATGGGCATGGCCGGCGATCCGGTACGCCTCCTCGTCCAGCTCCAGCCGTACGTGCGGCACCTCGGCGCCCGCCAGCACCCGCAGCCGCACGATCCCGGCGCCACGCGGTCCCGAGCGGCGCAGCCGGACGACGGCGCCGGTGATCCGTACCGTCACGGCGGGTTCGTCCTGGAGGTAGCGGGCGCCCGCCCGGCGCAGGGCGGGCAGGTCACCCGGTGAGAATTCCACCGGCTCGGGGCGGGCCGGGCAGCCCTCGGGGATCCCGGCGGCGGGCGCCCACTCCAGGGCGATCCCGGCCCCTTCCGAGCCCCGGACCAGTGCGATGACGGCCTCGGTGAGCTCCCGGCTGACGCCTGCCTCGACCGCGGTGTCGAAGGCTTCGAGCCCGCCGGTGGCCCGCTGGTAGTCCACGGCCTCGCGGGTGGCGTGGAGGGCGTGGTAGAGCCGTACGGCTACGGCACGGCCCGGTTCGACGGGGACGAACGCGGTGAGATCGCGGCCGCCGGGCGCGGGCCCGACGAGGATGCCTTCGAGGGCTGCCAGGGCCCTGCGGCGGTGGCGTGCCCCGTGGTAGCCGGTGCGCCCCCGTACGGCGAGGGCTCCGGCGAGCAGGATCTGCCGGGCGGCGGTGTGCAGTTGCTCCGCGCCCGTCCAGCTGGCGGCCCCGGCCACTCCCGCGACCGGTTCGGGGACCTCGCGCCACCAGCGGATCTCGTCGCTGGGTACGGCGAGTGAGACGAGGACTTCGCGGGCGGAGGGTGCGGCGCTGCGGGCGAGCGCGGTCAGCGCCTCGCCGAGGAGGTCCTCGCTGTCGGGGAAGGCGGTGGTGTCGGGCACGAGGAGGCTCGTACCGCCGCCGGGCGGGGCCGGTGGTCCCGGTGGGGTCCAGCGGCTGTAGCGTCCGGCGGCCCCGCCGCGACGCCGCCAGCCGTGCCGGTCGAGCAGGGCGCCGAGGACCGCGGGGTCGATACGGGCGGGGTCGGGGATGTCCCCGAGCGGCTCGGGAGCGGTGGGCCACGGTCCCGCGGATTCGCTGGGGTGCGGGCGTGTGGCTGCCGGGATCACTTCGTTGACGGACTCGTCCATCGGCCGGTGCATCAGGGTCTCCCTCCCGCCCCTACGCGGGTCATGATCTCGCAGAGCGCCCGGTCGTCGAATATGCGCGAGGTCGGGATCCGCACAGTGGTCCTGTGCCGGCCTGTCACCGCGTGGCCGGCCAGGTTGATCCAGTAGCAGCAGTGCCGCAGGTCGAGCCGGTCGTGTCCGGCGCGCAGCCAGTCGTCCTGGCTGCGCGGCACGATCATCACGACCAGGATCTTGTGCACCGACACGGGGGTCCGGGCGAGCTTCACGAGGTGTGCGTTGTCGAGCGTGAAGGAGAACGTCGGTCCGGGCGGGTGCGGCGGGATCTGGTAGGTGCATTTGAGCTGCACCTTTATGGTCACTTCGTCGTCCACGGTGTGACCGGGTGCGCCGTGGCTGACGTGCCAGTCGATGCCGTTGTCGGGGAAGGGCTGTGACAGGGAGCACCCCGCCGCGGCCGCGACGGCGTGCAAGTAGCCCACCTGGAGGGTCTCCATGCAGGCGGTGGTGGCGAGTGTGCCGCGCAGCGGTGCGATCCGCTGGGGCAGCAGCCCGCTCGGTTCGGGCTGCGCGAGCGCCATGGCTGCGTGTGCCTTCCGGGCTGTGCCGATCGGTTCTTCGTTACAGGGGTGACGGACAACTTCCTTTCCCGTCACCTGTGTTGTCACCGCACAGGGCGGCCCGCAAACGGCGTATCAGGCAAAGGGTGCGGGTATCACCGAACCGGGCAGGCGAATCACGCCATCTGCCGTTCGGGCACGAGGAGTTCGGGGATGACTCACTGGTACGAAGGGCCACTGGCCGCTTTTGACACCGAGACAACGGGAGTGGACGTCGAGGAGGACCGGATCGTTTCGGCCGCCCTGGTCGTCCAGGACACGACAGGCGGGCGGGTGCGCGTCACCCGCTGGCTGGTGAATCCAGGGGTGCCGGTGCCCGCCGGGGCGACCGAGATCCATGGTCTGACCGACGATCATCTTCAGCGCAACGGCCGCTGGCCGGCGCCTGTGGTGGAGGAGATAGCCCGGGCGCTGGCCGAGCAGAATGCGGCCGGCCGGCCGCTCGTCGTGATGAACGCGCCGTTCGATCTGACGCTGCTGGACCGGGAACTGAAGCGTCATCGGGCGTCGTCGCTCGCCGGGTATCTGCAGAACGCGCCACTGTGTGTGCTGGATCCACGCGTACTCGACAAGCATCTGGACCGTTACCGCAAGGGCCGGCGGACCCTCACCGATCTCTGCGAGCTGTACGGGGTGGTGCTGGACGGTGCGCATGACGCGGCGGCCGATGCCGCGGCCTCGCTGGAACTGGTACGGGCGGTGGGGCGGCGGTTCTCGTCCCGTCTGGAGCGGCTGACGCCGGCGGAGCTGCACACCTTGCAGGCCGTATGGCATGCGGCACAGGCGCGTGGCCTGCAGGCGTGGTTCGCGAAGAACGGCACGGCGGAGGCGGTGGATCCCGCGTGGCCGCTGCGCCCGGAGCTTCCTGCTGCGGCGTGACCGGTGACGACCCGGAGTCTGTTCCCGGACACGCAGAGGCCGGTCCGTCGATTCTGCTGACGGACCGGCCTCTCCCGGGTGGGCGATACTGGGTTCGAACCAGTGACCTCTTCGGTGTGAACGAAGCGCTCTCCCACTGAGCTAATCGCCCGGGAACGGGTTGAACCATACAGGGCTCGGAGGGTCTGGTTCAAACTCCTTCCAGCCGGGCCGTGAGGCCCCGTCGTCCGGCACGCATCATCAGGGCGTGGTTGGCCTTGAACACGGCGCGTCCGGGCACCGCGAGGAGCCGCATCAGCCGTCTGTGCACCTCGACCTCCTGCTCGTAGGTGGCACGGCTGCCGGTGCCGTGGGCGGTGACCGTCCACCGGGCCCAGCCGTCGAGGTCGCCGCTGAGGGTGGCTTCGAGGACCCTGGCCCGGGGGTCGCGGCGGCGTTCGTGGACGGTCATGACGAGGTCGTACGGGAGGAGGGAGCGGATGCGGGTGGTGCCGGTGGCGTCGTCGACCGAGGTGACCTCGCGGATCTGCGGCCACCACCGCGGGTAGTCATCGGGGCGTCCGAGGATCTCGTACACGGTGTCGGGTGGGCCCGGCAGATCCCAGATACTCACAAATCGGTAGTGACTCCAGTCCATGGCCCCAGTCTGCGCGTACTCAGCCGGGGAACTGAGTATCCGAGCGCATGTCCGATCCTGTGGCTCGCGCCACACTCCCGTCCATGGAACATGTGCCGCCGCCCGCCGAGGAATTGGCGCTCCTCGATCGCGAGCTGGCCCGGCTGGATGCCCGCCGGTCCCAGTTGCTGGTTCGTCGTGCCTGGCTGCTGAGTGTGCTGACGCCGCCTGTCGCGCGCCCTGCCGTGCCGCCCGCACCGCCGTTCGCCGCCCCGCTCGGGCCGCCGTCGCCGGTCCGGCCTTCGGCCCCGTTCGGGCCTCCTGCCGCGCCGGCCGGGCCGCGCAGTGCGCAGAATGTGCTGCTCACCCTGGGCGGTCTGCTGCTGACGATCGCGGCGATCGCGTTCACTCTGGTCAGCTGGGGTCACATGGGCATCGGTGGCCGCTCGGCGGTGCTCGGGGTGGTGACGGTCGCGGCGCTTTGTGCTCCTGCCGTGCTGCTGCGTCGTGGGCTGCCCGCCACGGCCGAGTCGCTCTCCGCTCTGGCGTCGGTGCTGATGATCCTGGACACGTATGCGCTGCACCGGGTGGCGGCGCCGGAGGCCGACGGCCGCGGTTTCGCCGCGGTGGCCGCGGCGGTGCTGGCCGTGCTCTGGGGTGCGTACGGGCTGCTGCTCGACCGGCTGCGGCTGCCGCTGCCCCTGGCGGTGGCAAGTGCGCAACTGCCGCTGGTGCTGTGGGCGTGGGCGGCGGGTGCGGGAGCCACGGTGTTCGGCTGGGCGTTGCTGGTGACGGCTGCGCTGGACTGTGCGATCGCGCTGTGGGGCAAGGGTGTTGCGGTACGGGTGACGGCCTGCGTCTGCTGCTGGGCGACGGGGCTGCTGGGGCTGCTGGTGGCCCTGGCACAGTCGGTGTCCGCCGATGCGGCGACGGCCGCGCCGGCGCCGGGTGTGCTGTTGCTCGTGGGTGCGGCAGTCGCGGTGTTCGGGGCGTGGCGTGCGCCGGCGGGGCTTGCGGTCGCCGGTGGTGTCGTGGCCGGGTTGTGCGGGGTGGCCGCAGTGGGTGGTGTGCTGCGTGCCGGGGTGGCCTGGGACTGGTCGGTGCCGGTGTATCTGCTGTGCGGTGTGGTGCTGTTGGTGGCAGTGCGCGCTCCGCTGCCGCGTCCGGTCGGCCAGGGCCTGGTGTGGGCTTCGTCGGCGGTGACCGTCGGCGCGGTGCTGGCCGCGGCGCCGCCGGTCGGCCTGTCGCTGATGGGGGCGGCGTCGCAGCTGGCCCGGGTGTGGTCGGGGACGCCGGACGATGGCGTCCGGGGCGCGCTGGGTGCGGAGAGTCTGGCGTGGTCCCAGATGGCTGCGGCGCCGGTGGTGCTTCTGGTGGTGGCCGGGCTGTTGGGGGCGGCGTACCGGTGGTGGACGGGGTTCGTACGGGTGGCCGGGCCGGTGCTGGTGCCGGGCGCGGCGTGGCGCGGCGCGGCGGGGGCGGGTGCGGTGGCGCTCGGCTGGGCGGGGTTCACCGTGTTGCCCGCGATACTGGGGGTGTCGTACGCGGCGGCTCTGCCGGTGCAGTTGGTACTGGTCGCCGGGGTGTTCGCGGTGGCGGTACGGGGACTGCGCCGCGGGATGGATGGCGTGGGGCTGACTGCGCTGGTGTGCGGTCTGGTCGGCGCGGTGAGCGCGGGGATGCTGTCGCTCGCGACGGAGGCTGCCACGTACGCGGTGTTCGCGGCGCTGCTGGTGGTGTTCGGCGTGGCCGCGGTGATGTTCGGTGGTGCCGCGGTGTCGGCGGCGCGGGCGTTGCCGCCGACACCGTCCGTTCAGGCGGCGCGGGCCGTACGGGCGTTGCAGGTCGTGCAGGCGGTGCCGGCGTGCGGTGCGGTGGTGTGCGGGATGGTGCTCGCCCGTGCGGTCGGGGCGTCGATGGGCCTTGCCGCGTATCAGGCGGCGCCGGTCATGCTGGTCGTCCCCGGGGTGACGGTGTGGCTCGGGGTGCGGCTGCGGGGTCTCCCGTCGGCTCTGCCGGTCGAGCTGACCGGGGCCGTGGCGGGTGTGGTGGCGGTGGGCATGGCGGTGACGGACCGGCCGTTCCTGGCGTTGGTGCTGGCACTGTGCGGGGTACTGGCGGCGGGTACGGCCGTACGTGCCGAGCGGCGGCCGGTGGCCGGGTATCTGGCGATGGCGCTGTTCGTCCTGGCGGCCTGGCTGCGGCTGTCGGCTTCGGGGGTGTCGGCCCCGGAGGCGTACACCCTGCCGGTGACGGTGCCCGCTCTGGCAGTCGGTGTGCTGCGCAGGCGCCGTGATCCGCAGGCGTCATCGTGGACGGCGTACGGGGCGGGTCTCGCGGCGACGCTGGTGCCGAGCCTCTTCACGGCATGGGCCGATCCGCACTGGGTGCGGCCGCTGCTGCTCGGTGTGGCAGCGCTGGTGATCACTCTGTCGGGCGCGCGGCTGCGGCTGCAGGCGCTGCTGCTGCTCGGTGGTGCGGTGCTGGCTCTGGACGCGCTGCACGAACTCGCGCCGTATGTGGTCCAGGTCGTCGGCACCCTGCCGCGCTGGCTGCCGCCCGCTCTGGCCGGGGTGTTGCTGCTGGCGGTCGGGGCAACGTACGAGCAGCGACTGCGCGACGCCCGACGGCTGAAGGACGCTCTGGGCCGCATGCGCTGACGGTGTGCCACGCGGCCGGCCCGGGGCGCCCTCATGGGCCTCGGGCCGGCTCGTGGTCATCAGGTCGCCGTCGCAGGCGTACCGGACAAGGCAGTTGTCGCAGCCGAACTGCCCCTCGGAGTCGGGCAGTACGCGTTTCTCGTCGTACGTGCACAGAAATACGACGGAGTTCCGGAAGGCATCGGGAGACGCATTGCCCACGGGGGCTCGGGTGTTGAACTCTTTCCAGAAATTCTCATAGTCCCGGAAGGCAGTCCTGGAAGGCAGTCGCGACAGTCCGTCCCGGCCTTGATATCCGGATACTTCTTCTCGAAGAGCGAATCCCGGCGATACGCGCCGCCACGATCGATCGGGTCGTTCGCGAGGGCGTCGCAACGAGTGGATGCGGGAAATGCAGAGGGCCCGTGAGACTCTGCGGTCTCACGGGCCCTCTGTCCGGGGTGGGCGATACTGGGTTCGAACCAGTGACCTCTTCGGTGTGAACGAAGCGCTCTCCCACTGAGCTAATCGCCCGGGCGCAGGCCAAACATTACCCCATGTCAACGGCGCCCCATGACCGTCCCCGGGTCACTCGTGGATCTTCCACGGCATGGTGACGCCGAACTTCCAGACGTAGATCCCCACCAGCACCGCAATGATCACCAGACCGATCACGGTGAGGATGATGTTGCGCCGCCGAACCTTGGGGTCGAGCGCCCGCTGAGCGGCCTCGGTGACCTTCCGCCGCGTCCAGCGCAGCACCAGCTGCGCCCAGACGAACTCGGTCGCCCAGATCGCCATGCCGCCGAAGATCACCAGCCAGCCGGGGCCGGGCAGCGGCAGCATGATGATGCCCGCCACGACCACCGCGAGGCCGGCCACGAAGACACCGACCTGCCAGCTCAGATGCAGCGCCCTGGACGCCTTGATGAACCCGGGCGCCCGGGAGCCGAGCTCTCGGTCCTCCTTCGTCACACCCTCCGTGACATCTCCCGTCACGCTTTCCGTCACATCCCCCGTGGCGGACACCGGTTTCGCCGGTACGGCGCCCCCGTCCCGCTCGTCACTCTCCGCATTCATGGCAGCCAATCTACCGGAACGGCCTTCGTCACCGGAATGGCCGCATAACCCAAAGTTACACACCGCCGTACGAGCTACCTGAAGGAACACAAAAAGGTCAGAGGGGTTTACAACGCCACCGTAGGTGGCATGTCGATTTCGCCGACGTGCGAATCCCCGAGCGCACACTGAGCGAAAGGCCCTGGCGCTTATGAACACCACGGTCAGCTGCGAGCTGCACCTGCGCCTCGTTGTGTCGAGCGAGTCCTCACTGCCTGTACCTGCGGGCCTGCGGTATGACACGGCCGATCCTTATGCCGTGCACGCCACCTTCCACACCGGAGCGGAGGAGACGGTCGAGTGGGTTTTCGCCCGCGACCTCCTTGCCGAGGGGCTTCATCGGCCCACCGGCACCGGAGACGTCCGCGTCTGGCCATCTCGTAGTCACGGTCAGGGCGTCGTCTGCATCGCGCTGAGCTCCCCAGAGGGCGAAGCCCTGCTCGAAGCCCCGGCGAGGGCCCTGGAGTCGTTCCTGAAAAGGACCGACGCCGCGGTTCCGCCAGGCACCGAGCATCGTCACTTCGACCTCGATACGGAGCTCTCGCACATCCTGGCCGAGAGCTGAGCCAGGCCGAGAGCTGCACGGCGCCGTCCGACTCGGGGAGGCGGCGCCGCGCGGAAAACCTCATAGGGCTGACACCGACGCCGTCATCACGGAATCCACCGTGGTGACGGCGTCGGCGCGCGTTCCACCGCAGCCGTTCCCGCACGCCCCGCGCACCGGTACGCGCCCCGCGGGCCCGGAGCGGCCGCCCACGGCCCGTACGAGCGGCCACCGGCCACGGATACCCACAGGTGGCCGGTAAGCGTTCCCCGCACCCCTCATGGGCCGTCTCGGGCCTCTGTGCGCAGTCGCCGAGCCAGTAGAGTCAGCCGGCATCGGCGGGCACCCGCCCGCCGGAGGCCAGGGAGCGAAAGCGTGCTGATCCCCCACGACACCCGGATCGCCCTCGACACGGTGGTCGATCTGCTGAACACCGCACCGGAGAGCGAGCCCCCGGGGAGCGGACAGCCGGAAGGCGAGCCGGCCGACGGGCTCGCCGGCATCGAAGCGCTGTACGACTTCGCGCAGCGCCATCGCATCAGCGGCGTGGGCGAGCTCCACGAGAAGGACCTACGCGCCGTACAGGACGTACGGACGCGCTTCGCCGAGATCTTCGCGACGGACGACTCACAGATCGCCGCCTCGCTCGTCAACGCCCTCATCGCCGCCGCCGGCACCACACCGCAGCTCAGCAATCACGACGGCTACGACTGGCATGTGCACTACTTCGCACCGGACGCCTCGATCGCCGACCATCTCGCGGCCGACTGCGGCATGGCGCTGGCCTTCATCGTGGTGGCGGGCGAGCAGGAGCGGCTGCGGCGCTGCGAGGCGCCGGACTGCCGGCACGCCTTCGTCGACCTCTCCCGCAACCGCTCCCGCCGCTACTGTTCCAGCCGGACCTGCGGTAACCGTCTGCATGTGGCCGCGTACCGGGCACGCCGCAAGGAAGCGGCCGGCTGACCGTTCACAGCATGAAGAGATCATGCACCGCGGCCATCAGCAGCAGACTGCCGACCACCGCGAGGAAGATCATCAAGGGGGGCTGGGAAAGCGCGAAGAGGCAGCCGCGCGGCTCTTCGGCAGGGGTTGCGGGGGCATCGCCCCGGGAGGTGTCCACCATCTCGGGACGATCATGACTCAGTCCGGGTCCTGTTGGCGATCAACACGCCTTTTTGCGCGGGGAGTTCACCCACCCCGGGGCCGGACATGATTCGCTCCGGCGTCCGATCGGCCATCATATTTTCGGTACGACGACCGGTGCGCCCCTCCGCCGCACGCGACACGTCGTGGACGTCGATGACGCTCAACACCGCGTCGCACACACCGAATTCGAGGCCCGGCGACCAGGCGGCCGGCTGGTCGGGGGTGCGCCGCCACAAGACGTCGAAGCCGCCCGTTCGCCGGACTCCGGTCGACAGTCGCAGAGTTGGGCCGGGAGCGGCGCGAAGAGGCGGGAGCGGACAGGTCCGCGGTCTCAGCGTGGTGTCGCGCTGGAGGCGCGCACCACGAGTTCCGGCTGGAGCACCACGCTGCGGTGCTCGTGGGTACCGTCCTCGTCGTCCGCCTCCTCCAGCAGGAGCTCCGCGGCCATCCTGCCCATCACGACCGCGGGTTGGCGGACCGAGGTGAGCGGTACGGCAGCGGCGGCGGCGAATTCGATGTCGTCGTAGCCGACGATGGCGATGTCGTGCGGCACCCGCACACCCGCCGCGTACAGCGCCTGAAGCACACCGAGGGCAAGCAGATCGTTGGCGCAGAACACCGCGGTCGGCCGCGGCACAAGACCGAGCAACCGGGCCCCGGCATCGCGGCCCGCCGTCACGTCCAGACGGTCGGAGGGGATCTCGACGAGCGCCTCGGGCGGCAGTCCGGCGTCGGCGAGGGCCGACAGGGCGCCTTCGCGTCGGTCCCTGATCTGATGGAGGTCGCCGGGGCCGCTGACGTACGCCACCGAGCGGTGCCCGGCCGAGACCAGATGGCCGACGGCGAGAGCGCCGCCGCGGACGTCGTCGACGGAGACCGCACAGGTTCCTGAGCCGGACGCCACCCGGTCCACCAGCACGAAGGGAATCCGGTGACGGCTGAAAGCCTCCAGGTTGCGGCCGGTCGCGTCGGCCGGGGTGACCAGGACGCCACACACCCGCTGCTCGGCGAAGAGCCCGAGATACTCGGCCTCCTCCGTCGGGCTCTGGCCGCTGTTGCAGACCATGACACCGAGACCGGCCGCACGGGCGGCGCGCTCGGCGCCACGGGCCACGTCGACGAAGAACGGATTGCCCATGTCGAGGACGAGCAGTGCCATGATCCGGCTGCGGCCCGCCCTCAGCTGGCGGGCCGACTCGCTGCGCACGTACCCGAGCTCCTCGATGGCGGCCAGCACCCGGGCACGGGTCTCCGGGAGCACCGCCTCGGGCCGGTTGATCACATTGGACACGGTGCCCACGGAGACTCCGGCCTGCCGGGCCACATCCTTGATCCCTGCCACACGCGCCACTTGCCCTGCCCCACTGATGCCCTCGGCCGCACCGGTCCGCGGCGTCGCCCCATCGTACGGACGCCGTTTGCGAGGTACTCCGCCGTCCCGGGCCGGCTTCCCGGGGATCACCCGCTGCGGAATGAATTGTTTCAATCCGACCGGGACGCTAGCTCCATCCCCGCACACCGTCAAGGTGATCCATGAATCGATTCACTCGCTATGGGTGCACACGCCCCCGCCGGAACAGGGCAGGGGTAGGGGTCAGATGCCGTGCTTCTTCAGGATGGCCTCGATGTCACTGAAGTCCTCGCCCGACGAGGCGGACTGCTGCTTCGGCTTCGCCTTCGGACGCGCCTGCGTCTGTGTCGCCGGGAGCCCGGACCCCAAGGAGGGCGCGGAAGCCGCGGGAGCGATGGCCTCGCTCTGCGCCGCCCGCGCGGCGGCCTTGCGTTCCTTACGGGTACCGACGCCGCGGCGCTCGGTCGCACGAGTGGTCATGAACAGCAGCCAGGCCACGGCGAGCAGACCGAAGCCGATCCAGACGCTCGGCTTGAAGGCGATTGAGGCCACCCAGTCCACGACCCCGGTCAGCACCAGGCCGATCGGGACCAGCGAGTAGGCGGCGATCCGGGCCGCGGTGAGGAAGCGCTTCCGGTACGCGGTGACGGCGGCGATGCCCAGGCCCGCCGCGGACGCCGCGGAACAGATGGTCTCGGCAAGCATCGGGGCCTCCAGGCGCAAGGGGAAACGTCCCTTCCATCCTGCACCGGTCACCGCCCGGGCGGCCACGATCCGGGACCACATCAGGGACATTTCAGGGCCGGGATCCTCCCCAGGTGCCGATCGGAAGCGATCCGGCCGTACGGAGCCGGCGCGGACCGGGTGCCGATTGGGACGCTCGCGCGGGCCCTGGGAGACTGGGCGCATGAGCGATTCCACCCCCGCAGCGCCCGTCGTCCTCGACGTCTGGTGCGAGCTCCAGTGCCCCGACTGTCACCAGGCCCTCACCGATGTGCACGCCCTGCGGGCCAAGTACGGCGACCGCCTTGAGGTGCGGCTGCGGCACTTCCCGCTGGAGAAGCACAAGCACGCCTACGCCGCCGCGCAGGCCGCGGAGGAGGCGGCGGCCCAGGGTAAGGACTGGCCGTACGTCGAGGCGGTTCTCGCCCGCAGCGCCGACCTCGGCCGCACCGGCGAGCCGCTGCTGATCGAGGTGGCGCGGGAACTCGGCCTGGACGCCGAGGAAATGGACACCGCCCTGATCGACGGACGCCACATGCTGATCGTCGACGCCGACCAGGCCGAGGGCAAGGCGATCGGGGTCACCGGCACGCCGACGTATGTGATCGGTGACGAGCGGCTGGACGGCGGCAAGGGCCAGGACGGGCTGCGCGAACGGATCGAGGAGATCGCCGACCGGCTGCTCACCGAGCAGGGCTGAACCGGCGGGGCCGCTAGAGCGTCTTGGCCAGGTTGTACCGAGTCGTCCGGTAACCGAGCGACTCGTACAGCCGCAGGGCCGTCGTGTTGGCGGCAAAGACGTGCAGCCCGAGGCGGTGGGCACCCGCGTCCAGGGTGATGTGCTCGGCCTGCCGCATCAGGGCACGCCCGTAGCCGCGGCCCCGGTGCTCCTCGCCCACCTCGACATCGAAGACGAATCCAGTTATTTCGCCCGAATCATCTTCGCGCACCGAAACCCATACATGACCGACGACCGCGCCCTCGTGAACAAGGACGTGGAAATACATACCCGCGGTGTCGATGCCGTTCGGCAGGTTACGGGCATGGTCGGACCGGGACTTCTGCACGGCCTGCTCGGCCGGGACGCCCTGGTCGGTCCAGGACTGCGCATACGTATCGACGCTGGTGCGCTGCCAGCGTGCGAACTCCTCGGCGTTCATCCGCCGGGCGATGGCACCGTCCGGGGGCGCCGGAGCCGTCCGGTCGAGGTCCTTGAGCATGTTCCGGCTGCGTTCGGTGTAGCCGAGTGCGGCGGCCAGCCGCTGGGCTCCCTCGTTGCCCGCAGGTGCCGTAAGGCGCACCTGGTTGCATCCCCAGCCCCGCAGCACCTCTTCGGCGGCGAGCACGGCGATGGTGCCACGGCCCCGCCGCCGGCTCGGCTCGTGGACGCTCAGGGAACGCAGCACACCGGCCGACGTGCCGAACCCCGGGTCCGTGCCGATCTCGACGGCGCCGACGGGCCGCCCGTTGTCGCACACGTCGTACGCACGGCTCTTCGCGCCGTCGGCGCCTTGCTGGATCGGCCCGGTCGGCCGGAGGGTCGTGGTCATCGGAGACGTTCTATCCGCTGAGCCCCGGCCCGTCACCCTGTTTTGCGGGTTCGAGGTGCGGGTTCTACGGGTCGAGGTCGTTCCCGGCCCGCTCGTCGAAGATCCGCATGGCCTTGACGGTCACCGGTCCGGGCCCGCCGGGCAGCTCCCGGCCGTCCACCCGGTGGACGGCCTGCACATCACGCAGGGTGGAGGTCAGGAAGATCTCCTCGGCCCGCTCCAGGACATCGAACGGCAGGTCGGTCTCCTCGGCCCCCGTCCACTCCACGGCCAGTGCGCGGGTGATCCCGGCAAGGCAGCCGGAGGCGACCGGCGGGGTGTGCACCTGCCCGTCGATGACGACGAAGACATTGGACCCGGTGCCTTCGCAGAGCTGTCCGACCGTGTTGGCGAAGAGTGCCTCCGACGCGCCGTGCTCATGGGCGCGGGCGAGGGCGACGACGTTCTCGGCGTACGAGGTGGTCTTGAGGCCGGCGACCGCGCTGCGTTCGTTGCGCGTCCAGGGGACGGTGATCACGGCGGTGGTGTCGGGGCGGCGCCCCGCCTCCCCCAGGGCAACGACGAGGCCGGGGCCGGCGTTGCCGCGGTCGGAGCCGAGTGGGGAGAGTCCTCCGGTGTAGGTGATGCGAAGCCGGCCGAGCGCCATCGCATTGGCGTCGATGACGGCGGTGCAGGCGCGGCGCACCTCATCGAGGTCGGGGTCGGGGAGGCCGAGGCCCCGGGCGGAGCGGGTCAGCCGGTCGAGGTGGCGGGTGAGGGCGAAGGGCCTGCCGTCGACAGTCTTGACCGTCTCGAAGATGCCGTCCCCCACGGTGAGTCCGTGGTCGAGCACGGACACCCTGGCGTCGTCGGCGTCCCGCAGTTCGCCGTTGACCCAAATCCTCATGACGCGGTCCTTCCAGTCGCTTCGTAAGCGCCCGACGCTACAGCCAGCAGCCGGGAGGCCTTGAGTTCGGTCTCGTCCCATTCGCGCTCCGGGTCGGAGCCCCAGGTGATGCCGGCCCCGGTGCCGAAGCGGAGCACCGGGGCGGTCCCGGTCCGGTCGATCCAGAAGGTCCGTATACCGACGGCCAGGGAGGCGGTGCGGCGGTCGGCGTCGACCCAGCCGATGCCGCCGCAGTAGGGCCCGCGCGGTGCGGTCTCCAGTTCCTCGATGATCCTGAGGGCGCTGGACTTGGGTGCCCCGGTGACGGAGCCGGGCGCAAACGCGGCGTCGAGGAGCTCGGGCCAGCCGGCGCCCTCGGCGAGCTCTCCGCGCACGGTGGAGACGAGGTGGACGAGGCCGGGGTGCTTCTCCACCACGCACAGGTCGGGGACCGTGACCGATCCGGTGGCGCAGACCCTGCCGAGGTCGTTGCGGACCAGGTCGACGATCATCACGTTCTCGGCGTGGTCCTTCTCCAGCAGATCGTCCTCGGTCCGTCCGGTGCCCTTGATCGGGCCCGACTCGACGGTCCGGCCGTCCCGCTTCAGGAAGAGTTCGGGGGACGCCGTGGCGATCTCCACGCCGTGCGCGGGCAGCCTGATCGTTCCTGCATACGGGGCGGGGTTGCCGCGCGCCAGCAGCGCGGTCAGCGCGTCCACGTCCGCGGCGGCCGGGTCGGGCAGTGCCGCGGTCATCACCCGGCAGAGGTTGGCCTGGTAGACCTCGCCCGCCGCGATGTACTCGCGGATCCGCCGTACGCCCGCGGTGTACGCGGCACGGTCAAGGGACGAGTTCCAGTCACCGGCCGCGGGCCCGCGCCAGGCGCCACGTACCGGGGCGGGCACCGCCTCGGTACGTACGGCGGCGAAGCGCGCGCAGACGAGGCGACCCTCGAAATCGGCGGATACGGCCCAGAAGCCGGACGAGTCGAGGGCCGCGGGATCACTGGTCACGTCCTGCAGATCGGACGCGATGAGGCCGCCGAAGCGGGCCATTGGAGCGAGGTCGTGCACGCCGTTGAGTCTAGGACGGCGCGCGATGACCTGCGCCGGGGCGAACGCACCTCAGCACGCTGCACAAACGCGTTTTTGTACTGGCCCGGGAATCCGCTAGAGTTCAACACGTCGCCGGGACGCGCAAGCGGGCCGGGAAAGACAAGCGGACGTAGCTCAGTTGGTAGAGCGCAACCTTGCCAAGGTTGAGGTCGCCAGTTCGAACCTGGTCGTCCGCTCGCAGAAAGTGGGGGATCTTCTCGAACCCTCACTCCTGGTGGAGTGGCCGAGAGGCGAGGCAACGGCCTGCAAAGCCGTCTACACGGGTTCAAATCCCGTCTCCACCTCCACGGACGATTAG
Source organism: Streptomyces sp. NPDC048473 (assembly GCF_043200155.1). Classification (NCBI taxonomy): domain Bacteria; kingdom Bacillati; phylum Actinomycetota; class Actinomycetes; order Kitasatosporales; family Streptomycetaceae; genus Streptomyces; species Streptomyces sp. NPDC048473. The sequence continues at coordinate 329,855 of NZ_JBICXE010000006.1, read as the reverse complement.
CTCAGCGGGAGAGCGCTTCCCTGACACGGAAGAGGTCACTGGTTCAATCCCAGTATCGTCCACTGATCCGCAAGGATCCCCGCGCGATTAGCTCAGCGGGAGAGCGCTTCCCTGACACGGAAGAGGTCACTGGTTCAATCCCAGTATCGCGCACGCAGTACACGCAGGTTCACCCTGCGCGATTAGCTCAGCGGGAGAGCGCTTCCCTGACACGGAAGAGGTCACTGGTTCAATCCCAGTATCGCGCACCAGCAAGAGCCCCGGTCGTCTCGACGACCGGGGCTTTGTCGTTTCCGCGATGAGCAGCGGTGGGTACCGGTGAGCGGCCGGGCGGCGAAACGCACCGCGGGCCCGGACGGAAGGCGTCCGGGCCCGCGGTCAGGCGCTCACCGGTGTCGGCCCGCTCAGGACGAGAAGAGCATGTGGCCGAAGCTCTTGTGCCGGTAGTGACCGCCGTGGTGGCCGCCGTGGTGCTGCGGGGCGCCCCAGGCGGGCGCCGGGGCGGCCGGGTAGGCCTGCGGGGCGGGCGGCGCGGGCGGGGCCTGCTGCGTCCACTGCGCCTCGATGCGGGTCAGGGACTCCAGCTCGCCGTAGTCGAGGAAGATCCCCCGGCAGCCGCTGCACTGCTCGATCTGTATGCCATTGCGGTTGTACGTCTGCATCTGTGCGTGGCACTTGGGACACTGCATGGTTCGGCTCACTCCTCGCCGTCGGGTCGCCGTCGCCGGAATTCATGCCCGCCGACGGTCGGTTCACCCTACGACGAGTGCTCGGCGGCCAACTCGGGCGGGAGGGAGGCAATTCGGGCACAGGCATCGATCATTGTCTGCTCCACCTCATCCGGAGTTCGGCCCTCCGCCGCGCACTTGGCGAATGCCAGCGCCGCGGTCTGAACGGTCAGGGCCCGGGCCGGGACGTCCAGTTCGGGCCAGGGGTCGCCCTCGGCGCGTACGGCAGGTCCGCCGGCTGCCCGGTAGGCGTCCAGGAAGCGGAGCCAGACCTCGGGGGGCAGCAGCCCGGCCGCGTACCAGGCCGCGGGGCGGGCGAGGTCCCATGCGGGGTCGCCGAGGCCGGCGTCGTCGACATCGATGAGCAGCCAGGGGCCGTGCGGTGCGGGGTGGCGGACGAGTTGCCCGAGGTGCAGATCGCCGTGGCAGAGGAAACGTGAGCGGTGCGGGGGCGCGGCGGCTTCGTCACGGGCCCAGGCGGGCAGGCGGTGCCAGGCTTCGAGTACGGGGGTGGTGGCCGGGTCGCCGGGCCGGGCGGCGCGCATCCGGGCAACGGCGAGCGCGGCCTTTGCGGGGCCCCGCATGGGCGGGAGCACGAGGGAGGCCGGGGTCGGAGTCAGGTGCAGCCTGGCCAGCAGAACGGCGGCCTCCTCCCAGGGTGCGGCGTCGGGGTCGCCGGGGTCGACGGGTTCGCCGTGGGGCCACAGGGTGATCGGGCGGCCCCGGAGGGTGGCGGAGGGTGCGGAGGGCCGGGGCTGCAAGGGGGCGAGAAGGATGCCGGTCAGGCGGGGGTCGTTCGCGAGGGTCAGTCGGGTCAGCAGGTCGGGGGTGTCCGTGCCGGGGGCGTGGGCCTTGGCGACGACGGGCCCGCTGCGGACCACCGTGCCGTCCGCTCGGTCGGCGAGCACTGCCGGTGGCGGGCAGGCGCAGGTGTCCTCGGGATGGGCATGGGCGGCCCGGTGGGCAAGGGCGCCCAGCGCGCGTACGACTGCGGTGGTCACGGTCTCCCCCGGTGGCGGACAGGTACGGGTGGCCCGGTCCGCGCCGGGCCCGCCGATGAGCGTACGCGCGTCGTGAAAAGGCCCCGGACAGCGCGATGTCCGGTCAGCTCCCCAGCTGACCGGACAAACGCTGCCGTCCGCCGCACCCCCGTCCCCACGGGGTTGTTGGCCGGATGTCCCGGTCCGGACCGCTCTTCCGGACCCGGGGCGCCGCTCAGCGCCCCAGCATCACGCCCACGGACGACGCCTGTGTGACCACTGCGTCCCAGCCGCCGAAGACGACTACGAGCAGGGCCGCCAGAGGAAGAACCATCGCCGTCGCCACCAGCGGGTGGCGCGTACCGGACGACGGGCGGCTGCCGAACGAGGCATGGACCCTGCGTCCCCGCGTGCGGATCATGGTCCGCGTTGCCGTGTCCGCCATGGTTCCTCTCCTGACTGGATGTGGAGCGGCGGGCGTGTGACCTCGGGGGACGAGTACTGCGCCCGCCGCTTGACTTCAACATTAAGGACGCGGAAGGCGTACGGCGTCATGCCCGCGTACCGAGTTCCGGGCCTCCCGGAGGATGAGCCCCGGGTAGTCGATGTACTCCCCTGGGTGGAGATCGGGCGCCTGATCCCGGGGTCATCCCGGAGGGTTGCCCGGAATGTTGTGGATCACGTGGGCGGACGGATGCGGCGGCGGGCCGGACGAGGACCGTGACATCACTCACTCGCCCGCGCCCCGGCTCCCGGCCGTGGGCCGTCGGTACGTCACCAAAGTCGCCGCGGCCGCATCCCCGCGGGATCCGTGCCGTGCGCCCCACTCGTCGGGTCCGCAGCCCTCACTGCTCCAACCCCTCGTCGCCACAACCACTTTGATGACCCGGCACCGTCCGGTGCCCGGCCGGCTGCGGCCCCACTCCCCGTCATGGACCGTGCCGCGCACTGACAATCGATGGGCGGGCGAGGGCGCGGCCTCTGAGCGCCCCGGGCGCCGGGTACGTAAGCTGTGCCTCGTCAGGCGTACCAGGCAGCGGGGATGGGCAGACATGGCGATGATGCGGCTCCGGCGCGAGGACCCGCGTGTCGTCGGCTCGTTCAGGCTGCACCGGCGGCTCGGGGCGGGCGGCATGGGGGTCGTCTATCTCGGCTCGGACCGGCGCGGCCAGCGGGTGGCGCTCAAGGTGATCCGCCCGGATCTCGCCGAGGACCAGGAGTTCCGCTCGCGGTTCGCGCGCGAGGTGTCCGCCGCGCGACGGATCCGCGGCGGCTGTACGGCGCGCCTGGTGGCCGCCGATCTGGAGGCGGACCGCCCGTGGTTCGCCACGCAGTACGTACCGGGGCCCTCGCTGCACGACAAGGTGGCCGAGGAGGGTCCGCTGTCGGCGGCCGAGGTGGCCTCGATCGGGGCGGCGCTCTCCGAGGGCCTGGTGGCGGTGCACGAGGCCGGTGTCGTGCACCGTGACCTCAAGCCGTCGAACATCCTCCTCTCCCCCAAAGGCCCCCGGATCATCGACTTCGGGATCGCCTGGGCAACCGGTGCGAGCACGCTCACGCATGTCGGTACGGCGGTGGGATCGCCGGGATTCCTGGCGCCCGAGCAGGTGCGCGGCGCGGCGGTGACGCCCGCGACGGACGTGTTCTCGCTCGGTGCCACGCTGGCGTACGCGGCGATGGCCGACTCGCCTTTCGGGCACGGCAGTTCAGAGGTGATGCTGTACCGCGTGGTGCACGAGGAACCGCAGTTGTACGACGTTCACGACGCGCTCGCGCCGCTGGTGAGCGCCTGCCTGGCGAAGGACCCCGAGGAGCGGCCGAGCACGCTTCAACTCTCCATGCGGCTCAAGGAGATCGCGGCGCGCGAGGCGCAGGGTCTGCACGAGAGCCGTCCGCCCGTTCAGCGTTCGGCACAGGAGCTGGACCGGCCGACCGGCCGTATCGACGGCCCGTACACCGAGCAGCAGACCCGGCGTACGGCTCCTCCGGCGCCCCGTCAGCAGAAGCAACCGCAGAGCGGCCGGCAGGCCACGTCGTCGCGGGCGGGGTCGCCCCGTACCGGTGGTTCGCGCCCTCAGCAGCATCAGCCGCCGCGCAACACAACACGGTCCGGCAAGCGCCCGCAGGGCACGAACGGGACGAACGGCCGGCCGGGAACGCGGCCCGGGGCCCGTAAGACTTCGACGGGGCGGCGTCCGGCCAATCCGCGGCTGCTGCGGCAGCGGCTCGTCGTCTTCGTCGTGGTCACGCTGCTGGTGGCGCTGGGCATCGCGGCGGCGCAGGGCTGCCAGGGTCCGGCCCGCGGGCTGGGCACGAGCGGGATCCAGAAGCAGACACAGGGCCAGGCGCAGGATCAAGGCCAGGGCCGGAGTTCGCAGCTTCAGTAGGCGGTCAGTTCTGCGGGCGGCCCGATGCCACGGCGTAGAACGCGACTGCGGCGGCCGCTCCCACGTTCAGCGAGTCCACGCCGTGCGCCATCGGGATGCGCACCCATTCGTCGGCGGCGACCAGGGCCTGGGTGGACAGTCCGTCACCCTCGGCGCCGAGCATCAGCGCCACCTTGTCCATCCGGTGCGGTGCCGCCTCGTCGATGCTGCTGGCCTTTTCGTCCGGGGTCAGCGCGAGAAGTTTGAAGCCCGCTTCCCGTACGGTCTCCAGGGCCTTGGGCCAGGAGTCCAGACGGGCGTAGGGGACGGAGAAGACCGCACCCATGGAGACCTTGACGGAGCGCCGGTAGAGCGGATCGGCACAGTCCGGGGAGAGCAGTACGGCGTCCATGCCGAGGGCTGCGGCGCTGCGGAAGATCGCCCCGATGTTGGTGTGGTCGTTGACGGCCTCCATGACGACCACCCGGCGGGTCGTCGCCAGCAGTTCGTCGGCGGTCGGCAGCGGTTTGCGCTGCATCGAGGCGAGGGCGCCGCGGTGGACGTGGTAGCCGGTGACACGTTCGGCGAGCTCGGGGGTGACCGCGTACACCGGGGCCGGGACCTCGTCGATGACGTCGCGCATCAGATCGACCCACTTCGCCGAGAGCAGCATCGACCGCATCTCGTACCCGGCGTGCCTGGCGCGTCTGATCACCTTCTCGCCCTCGGCGATGAAGAGGCCCTCGGCGGGCTCTCGCCTGCGCCGGAGTTCGACATCGGTCAGTCCGGTGTAGTCGTGCAGGCGGGGGTCGTCGGGGTCGTCGACGGTGATGAGATCAGCCACGGGTTTGATACTGCCTTGTCCGGTGTGTGGTGCCAACGGCTTGGGAGAAGTTCCGTTACCGCTGGTTACTCGGCGGGGTGCGGGCGGCGCTCGTGCCGGCTATTCGGCGGGCAGCGGTGTGGCACTCGTGCCGACCGCTACGACGTCTCCGATGACGATGACGGCCGGGGGACGTACGTCTTCGGCGACGGCCCGTTCGGCGACGGTCGCGAGCGTTGCGTCAACCCGCCGCTGGGCTGCCATGGTGCCCTCCTGGACCAGGGCGACCGGGGTCTCGGGTGCCTTGCCGTGGGCGATGAGGGTACGGGCGATGGCGCCGATCTTGTCGACGGCCATCAGGAGCACGAGGGTGCCGCGCAGTTCGGCGAGGGCCGGCCAGTCGACCAGCGAGCGCTCGTCGTCGGGGGCGACATGGCCGCTCACGACGGTGAACTCATGGGCCACACCGCGGTGGGTGACGGGGATGCCGGCCGCGCCGGGCACGGAGATCGAGCTGGAGATGCCGGGGACGACGGTGCAGGCGATGCCTTCGGCAGCGAGCGCCTGGGCCTCCTCCATGCCACGGCCGAAGACGAACGGGTCGCCGCCCTTGAGCCGCACGACGGCCTTGCCCGCCTTGGCGTGCTCGATGAGCGCCTGGTTGATCGCCTCCTGGGCCATGTAGCGGCCGTACGGGATCTTCGCGGCGTCGATCACCTCGACATGCGGCGGGAGCTCGTCGAGCAGGTCGCGCGGGCCGAGGCGGTCCGCGATGACGACGTCGGCCTCGGCGAGGAGGCGGCGGCCGCGGACCGTGATCAGGTCCGGGTCGCCGGGACCGCCGCCGACCAGGGCGACACCGGGGGTCCGGGTGCGGTGGTGGGGTGCGGCGAGGGTGCCGTCGCGCAGGCCCTCGACGATCGCGTCGCGGACGGCGGCGGAGTGGCGCGGGTCGCGGCCGTGGGTGTCGGTGGTGAGGACGGCGACGGTCACGCCCTCGCTGCGGCCGGTGGCCGGGGTCCAGGCGGTGGCGGCGTCGGCGTTGTCGCTGCGGACGCACCAGGTGCGGGTGCGCTCGGCCTCGGCGGAGGCGGCGTCGTTCGCCGCGGTGTCGTCGGACGCGATGAGGGCGTACCAGGTGTCGGCCAGGTCCCCGTCGGCGTACGGGCGGCGCTCCCAGCGGATCTCACCGGCGTCGGCCATCGCCTCGACGGACGGGGTCGCGGCCGGCGATACGAGGACGATGTCGGCGCCCGCCGCGATGAGCGCGGGGAGGCGGCGCTGGGCGACCTGGCCGCCGCCGACCACGACGACTCGGCGGCCGCTGAGACGCAGTCCGACGGGGTACGCAGGGTGATCGGTGTGATCTGCGTGCTCGGCCATGGCGGTGCGGGCTCCTCGTACGGTGCGGGGTGCGGGCCGCTGCGGCGGTGGAGCGGCTGTGACGTGCGGGTTTGTGGGGCGGGATCCACGATACGGGGTGGGGCGCGGAGCGTGCGGGGTGCGGTGGGCAGGGGCGCCTGCGGCGGGCTTGTTCCCCTACCCGTCCCTTCCCGTAACCGAGGGCTCCGCCGCCGGGACCCCCGCCCTCGAACGCCGGAGGGGCTGGAAGGAGGCCCGGCGGAGGGCTGGGGGTCCGGTGCAGCCGCTACTTCTCCGTGACGCCTGCCGAGTCGAACGTCGCCACCTCATGCATCGCCCGCGCCGCACTCTGCACGATCGGCAGTGCCAGCAGCGCACCCGTGCCTTCGCCGAGGCGGAGGTCGAGGTCGACCAGCGGGCGCAGGCCCAGCTTGTTGAGCGCGGCGACGTGGCCGGGCTCGGCGCTGCGGTGGCCGGCGATGCAGGCGGCGAGGGCCTCGGGGGCGATCGCCCGGGCGACCAGGGCCGCGGCGCCCGCGCTCACGCCGTCGAGGATGACCGGCGTACGGAGCGAGGCACCGCCCAGCAGGAAGCCGGCCATCGCCGCGTGTTCGAGGCCGCCGACCGATGCCAGGACACCGATCGGGTCGGCCGGGTCCGGCTGGTGGAGTTCGAGGGCCCGACGGACCACATCGACCTTGCGGGCGTGCATCTCGTCGTTGATGCCGGTACCGCGACCGGTCACCTCCGCCGGGTCCATGCCCGTGTACACGCAGATCAGCGCGGCGGACGCGGTGGTGTTGGCGATGCCCATCTCACCGGTGAGCAGGCCCTTGTTGCCCGCTGCCACCAGATCGCGGGCGGTCTCGATGCCGACCTCGATGGCCGCGAGGACCTCTTCACGGGTGAGGGCGGGGCCGGTCGTGAAGTCGGCCGTTCCGGCGCGCACCTTGCGGGGAAGGAGGCCGGGCGTCGCGGGCAGCTCCATGGCCACGCCGACGTCGACCACACACACCTCGGCGCCGACCTGGGCCGCGAACGCGTTGCAGACCGCGCCGCCGCCGAGGAAGTTGGCGACCATCTGGCCGGTGACCTCCTGCGGCCAGGCGGTGACGCCCTGGGCGTGCACCCCGTGGTCGCCCGCGAAGATCGCGACGGCCGCGGGCTCCGGGATCGGCGGCGGGCACATCCGGGAGAGTCCCGACAGCTGCGCGGAGATGATCTCCAGCATGCCGAGCGCACCGGCGGGCTTGGTCATCCGCTTCTGGCGCTCCCACGCCTCGCCGAGTGCCTTGGCGTCCAGCGGGCGGATGCTGGAGATGGTCTCCTGCAGCAGGTCGTGCGGTTCCTCGCCGGGCAGGGCGCGGCGGCCGTACGTCTCCTCGTGGACGACCCAGGACAGCGGGCGGCGCTTGGACCAGCCCGCCTGCATCAGCTCGGGCTCCTCGGGGAACTCGTCGACGTAACCGACACAGAGGTACGCGACGACTTCGAGGTGCTCGGGCAGGCCCAGGGCCCGCACCATCTCGCGCTCGTCGAAGAAGCTGACCCAGCCGACGCCGAGGCCTTCGGCGCGGGCGGCGAGCCACAGGTTCTCGACGGCGAGCGCCGAGGAGTACGGGGCCATCTGCGGCTGGGTGTGCCGGCCGAGGGTGTGGCGGCCGCCGCGGGTGGGGTCGGCGGTGACGACGATGTTGACCGGGGTGTCGAGGATGGCCTCGATCTTCAGTTCCTTGAACTGCTTGGCCCTGCCCTTGGGAAGCGACTTGGCGTAGGCCTCGCGTTGGCGCTGTGCCAGTTCGTGCATGGAACGACGGGTCTCCGCCGAGCGGATGACGACGAAGTCCCAGGGCTGCGAGTGGCCGACGCTGGGCGCCGTGTGCGCGGCTTCGAGGACGCGGAGCAGCACCTCGTGCGGAATCGGGTCGCTGCGGAAGCCGTTGCGGATGTCGCGGCGCTCGCGCATGACCCGCAGTACTGCCTCGCGCTCCGCGTCGTCGTAGCCGGGGGCGGGCGCGGAGGCGGGAGCCTCGGTCTCGTCGGGCTCGGACGCCTCGGGACCTTCCGCTTCCTCGGCGTCGGGCAGGAGCTGGGGCTCGGGCTGGACCTCGGGCTGTACGGACTCCACGTGCGCGGTCTCCGTGGCCTCTGCACTGTCCGTGGGGGCCGTGACGTCCGGGGTCTCGATGACCTCCGGGCCCGGTTCGGGCTCCGGCTCAGCCACCGTCAGAACCTCGGCCTCGGGGACGGCAACGGGCGCGGGGAACGGCTCAGGGGCTTCGGCGGGCGCGGCGTTCTCGACGGACTCAACGGTCTCGACGACTTCCGCGACCTCGGCGGCCTCGGGCTGAGCGGGCTGGACCGGCTCCATCGCGAACGCCACGCGCTGGGGTTCGGGTTCGGGCTCGGCTTCCACGGCCTGCTCCACAACGGGCGTCGGGGCCAGGTGCGGGGTCGTCGGCACCGAACCCTCCACGGGCACGAACTGGCCCGCGGGAGCGGCTTCCGCCCCGTCTTCCGATGCGACGACAGCGACTTCGGCAGGGACCTCAGCCACAGCCTCTGCTTCTGCGCCTGTCTCTGCAGAAACCTCCACCCGGACCTCGGCGGGGGTCTCGGGAGCGCTCACGGCCTCCGGCACCGCAACCGGAGCGACCTGCACCGGCTGTGCCGGCTCGGCGACCGGCTCCGGCACGACCGTTTCTGCCGCCACCGGGGGAACGACCGGCTGCGGCGCCTCGGCCGCCCACGGGCTCCCGCCCTGCGGCAGGATCTCACCGAGCTGCGGACCCGGCAGTGCGGACGCCTCGTCGGCCGGCATCTCGAAGTACTCGGGCCCGGTGGTCGGCGGTCCGGCGTGCCGTGCGGCGGCCTGGGGCTGGGCCTGCGCCTGGGGCGCGCCCGCGGGTCCGCGGTCGGCGAGCGAGCGGACCACACCGCCGGTCGGCGTTCCGCCGTAGGACGGTCCGCCGTCCGCCACGACCGGGCCTCGATGCAGCGGCCGGCGCACCGGGGTCTGGGGCTGCGCTGCCAAAGCGGGAGCCGGGGTGGGCGACGGGATGCGTACGCCTCTGAGGTCCACCGAACCGGAGTCGCGGCCACCGGACTCGTGTGTCCCCTGGCCGGTCCCGGGGAGGGTTTCGGCCACCGGCTGCTGTGCGGCGTAGGCGTACGCGTCCGCGACCTGGACCTGGGCGGGTTCCTGCGCCAGGACGGGCTCCTGCACCTGTACCTGCACGGGCCCCTGGGGCTGCGCGGGAGCCTCACCGACCGGCTGGGGGTAGGCCGCGTGGGCCGAGGGCTGGGCCTGGTAGGCGCCCTGTTCGGGCAGCAGTGCGTGCGCGGCGACACCCTCGGGGTACTGACCGGGGGCCGGTACCGCCTGTGGGTCGCCCCAGGCGCCCTGGGGGCTCGGCATCAGCAGGAGATCGTCGTCCTCGGACACATGCTCGGAGGGAGCGAGGAAGGTGTAGGCATCCGGGGCGGCGATGCCCGGCTGCTCCACCATGCCTGCGTTCTCCGGCAGTCCCTCACCCGGGATCTGGCCGGTGTCACTCATGCGTACCCCTCGCCCATCGTCAGTGCTCCTTCGGCCCTTCGCCCGGGACGCCCGACCACGGCACGCCGGCGCTCGTCAACAAGAACGAGCGGGCGCGCCGCGCGGCACGAAACGGTCGCGGACGTACTGCATTCTCGCGGCCGTTCGCCGCCGCTGCAGGTCATTTCGCCACGGCCCGCTGTGGACTGCGCCACGTTGCGCATTCCCCGGTTCTGCCGTACCACAACGGGGGCCAAAACGGTCCCCTTTTCCGGACATTGACGAACGAAGCGACGAACGTCCAGCCGCGGTGCAACGATCGGCCAGCCTACCTCGCGCTGTACGCCGACCGGGTCAGGGGGCGAGGTCCGAACGCAGCGCCGAGAGGAGGAACACGACCGAGCGTTCGCGCTCCGACCATGCGGCCGTGTCGAGTTCGACGGACTGGAGGAGCGAACACCGGACGGTGTACCCGTTCCCGGTGAGTGCCGCGCCGAGTGCCTCGGCCTCGTCGCGCGTCGACGCATGGGTCACGATGCGCTCCGGCCGACGCTCGGCGACGGCGGTGACGACGGGGACTCCCCCGCCTCCGATCCGTACGACATCGGGCTCCGGCAGCCGTTCCAGCACATGGGGTGCCCGGCCCTCGACGACCTGGAGCTGGACTCCGAAGGACCGGGCGGCCGCCGCGGTGCGGGCGCAGGCCGCCGGGTCGCTGTCGACCGCCAGGACCGCCGCCCCGAATCGGGCGGCCTCCACCGCCAGGGCCCCGCTGCCGGAGCCGATGTCCCACAGAAGGTCTCCGGTACGGGGACCCAGGCGGGCCAGTTGAGCGGCGCGCAGCCCCGGGGACTCGCCCTCGCCGCTCTCGCCCCCGGCGTCCGTGGCGCCGCCCGGGTAGGCCTGAGCGGGCAGTGCCCAGCCGCGTACGCCACGGGGGTAGGCGGGGTGGCGGCCGGCGATCCAGGCGCCGGTGGCCTGCGGTTCGGGGCCGCCGCCGATGACGATCACCACGTTGGGGTCGCGCCAGACGTGGTCGGCGGCCTTTTCGGAGGTGACGACGCTGACCTGCTCGCGTGCGGTGCCGAGTTCCTCGCAGATGACGAAGGTGCGGTGGACGCCTTCGAGGAGCAGGGCGAGTTCGGCGGGGCCGGCGCCGGGCGAGGTGAGGACGGCGACCTTGTGGTGGGCGCGGCAGACGTTGACGGCGCGGCGCAGGGTGCGGGGGTGGGCGACGACGATCTGGGCGTCCTCCCACGGCATTCCGGCCCGGGCGAACGCGGTGGCGACGGAGGAGACTGCGGGCACCACTTCGACTTCGAGGCCGTGCTCGGGTGCGCGGAGATTGCGTACGACTCCGAAGAAGCCGGGGTCTCCGTCGGCGAGGACCACGGCGCTGCCGCGGTGTCCGGCGATCCGGCGGGCGGCCAGGTCGATGGAGCCCAGGCGGATCCGTTCGGCGTTCGCCGGGACTTCGGGGAGTGCGAGGTGGTGGGCGGCTCCGGCGACGAGCGTGGCGGCCGAGAGGGCGGCCGTGGCCGCTCCGGTCAGTGGCGAGCCGTCCCAGCCGATCACGGTGACCCGATCGGCCATCTGTCGTCAGTCTCCTGGAGTTGTCGCAGGTAGGAATGCCCGTGAGGGGCGGGCAGGGTGAGAGTACCCGGTCCGTACCAGCAGGGTGCCAGGACCCCTTCCCGGGGTCAGTTCCAGTCGTTGTAGGCGCCGTAGCCGCCCGCGTCGGCGAGCTGCTCGGCCACGCCTTCGAGGTCCTCGGGGAGCAGGCCCCAGACGATCAGGTCGGTCCTGATGTCGGTCCAGCCGCCGTCCGTGCCGTTCTCGGTCCGGGTGCGCGCTATGCGGGCGTTGCGCAGGACGCCCTCGCTGATGCAGCCGAGCTTCTGGGCGACCTGCTGGGAGGCGGTGTTGTCGGCGGCGGTGCGCAGTTCGATGCGCTCGAAGCCCTGGTCGCGGAAGAGCCACTGCGCCAGTGCCAGTACGGACTCGGTGGCGTATCCCTCGCCGCGTGCCCAGGGAGCGGTGATGTAGGCGGCCTCGGTGGCGAGGGTGCGCCAGTCGGTGTTGCGCAGGCGGACCGAGCCGACGAGTCGCTGGGTGAGGAATTCGGTGACGGCGAAGACGATCCCGTCGCCCGTGGTGCGCTGTGCGGGAGCGATCCTGCGGACCCAGCGTTCGGCGTCGACCTGGGTGTAGGGGTACGGGGCCTCGGTCCAGGCGGTGACGAGTTCGTCGTTCATCATCTCGATGTACGCGGGGACGTCCGCCATGTCGAAGGGGCGCAGCACCAACCGATCCGTGCTGATGGAGATGTCCGGAAAGGTGGAAGTCATGCGCAGCTCCATGCCGAAGACCGTGTAAAGGCACAGCATGCAGCATCGGGCCGGCGTTGTGCATGGGCGGGTCCGTACGACGGAGCCCCGCGCCCCCTGATGGGGTGCGCGGGGCTCGTCGGACAAGTGCCGTGCGGGTGTCAGGACTTGGCGGCGGTACCGAAGGCCGGGACGACCGAGCCCTGGTAGGTGTCCTCGATGAACTTCTTGACCTCGTCGGAGTGGAGGAGCTTCAGGAGCTTCTGGACGCGGGGGTCCTGCTCGTTGCCCTTCTTCACGGCGATGATGTTGGCGTACGGGTTGCCTTCGGCCTTCTCCAGCACCAGGGCGTCCTTGGAGGGCTTGAGCTTGGCCTCGATGGCGTAGTTGCCGTTGATGACGGCGGCGTCGACATCGTTCAGGGCGCGGGGCACGGTTGCGGCCTCAAGCTCCTTGAACTCCAGGCCCTTCTTGTCGGTGATGTCGCTCAGCTTGGCGGAGGTGCCGACGCCGGGCTTGAGGGTGATCAGACCGTTCTCGGCGAGCAGCTGGAGGGCGCGGCCCTCGTTCGTGGTGTCGTTGGGCACCGCGATGGTCTGGCCGGACTTGATGTCGCCGAGGGCCTTGACCTTCTTGGAGTAGAGGCCGAGAGGCTCCAGGTGGACGGTGCCGACGGAGACGAGGTGGGTGTTGTTCTTCTTGTTGAAGTCGTCGAGGTACGGCACGTGCTGGAAGAAGTTGGCGTCGACCTGGCCGGTCTCGGTGGCGGTGTTCGGCAGGACGTAGTCCGTGAACTCCTTGACCTCCAGCTTGAGGCCCGCCTTGGCCGCCAGGTTCTTCTTGACGAAGTTCAGGATGTCGGCGTGCGGCGTCGGGGACGCGGCGACGACGAGCGCCTTGGAGGTGTCGGCCTTGGCGCCGGTCTCGCTCTTGGAGGCCGGGTCGGACGACGTGCCGCAGGCGGTGAGGCCGAAAGCGAGGGCGGCGGTGGCGGCGGCAGCTGCAGTGATCTTGATGTTCTTACGCACGAAAAGTGCCTCTTTCTGATGGTGAGGGTGGTGCGCCCGGACAAGGAGTTCGGGCTTGTGAGCGGAAGAGAAGTCTCAGGAGGTGGTGCGGCCCCGGCGGGCCAGCAGGCGTACGGCTCCGTCACCGATCAGCTGGATCACGGTCACGATGACGATCAGCAGCGCGACGGTGATGAGCATGAACTGGTTGTCGAAGCGCTGGAATCCGTAGGTGACGGCCTTGGAGCCGAGCCCTTCGCCGCCGACCGCGCCGGCCATCGCGGAGTAGCCGATGAGCACGATGACGGTGGTGGTGACGCCGGAGATGAGCGAAGGCAGTGCCTGCGGCAGCAACACCTTGCGGACGATCGTCGGGATGGATCCGCCCATCGACTGGACGGCCTCGACGAGCCCGTGGTCGACCTCGCGGACGGCCGTCTCGACGAGCCGGGCGAAGAACGGGATGGCGCCGACGGCGAGCGGCACGATCATCGCGGTCGGGCCGATGAAGGTGCCGACGACCCAGGTGGTGAAGGGGATCAGGGCGATCAGCAGGATGATGAACGGCAGCGAGCGGCCGATGTTCACGATCACGCCGATGACCTTGTTCACCGGGGTGTTCTGGAGCAGTCCGCCCTTGTCGGTGAGGACCAGCAGGACGCCGAGCGGCAGCCCCACGAGAACGGTGACGACCGCGGACCAGAGCACCATGTAAAGGGTGTCGATGGTTCCCTGGGTGAGCAGCGGCTGCATTTCGGACCAGGTCACTTCGCCACCTCCTTGGTGAGCGGGGCGGGGGTCTGTACGGGAATGGAGGCGGCGTCGTGTTCCACGACCTCGGCCTGGAGGCCCTGCTCGCGCAGGAAGCCGATCGGGACGACGTTCTCCTCGAAGCGGCCGGGCAGCTCGATGCGCATCCGGCCGATCTGGTTGCCGCCGACGGTGTCCATCGCGGCGCCCAGGATCGAGATGTCGATGTTGTACGTACGGGAGAGCTGGGAGATCACCGGCTGGGTGGCGGCCTCGCCGTGGAAGGTGACGTCGACGACCGTGCGGTCGGGGCCGGAGGCCGTACCGCCGACGGGGAACAGCTCGTGGGCCAGTTCGGAGCCGGGGGTGGCGAGCAGTTCGCCGACGGTGCCCGACTCGACGATGCGCCCCTTCTGCATCAGCGCGGCGGAGTCGCAGATCGTCTTGACGACGTCCATCTCGTGCGTGATGAGCAGGACGGTCAGGCCGAGCTGCTGGTTGAGGTCGCGCAGCAGCTGGAGGATGGAGCGGGTGGTCTCGGGGTCGAGGGCGGAGGTCGCCTCGTCGGAGAGCAGCACCTCGGGGTCGCCGGCGAGCGCGCGGGCGATGCCGACGCGCTGCTTCTGACCGCCGGAGAGCTGGCCCGGGTATGCCTTGGCCTTGTCGGCGAGGCCGACCAGGTCGAGGAGTTCGAGGGCCTTGCGGGAGCGGTCCCTGCCGGAGACGCCGAGGATCTCCAGCGGGAGTTCGACGTTGTCCTGGACGTTGCGCGACGCCAGCAGGTTGAAGTGCTGGAAGACCATGCCGATACGGCTGCGCGCCTCGCGCAGCTCCTTGCCGGCCCGGCGGCCCCGGCCCGCGAGGGCGGTGAGGTCCTGGCCGGCCACGGTCACGGTGCCGGAGGTGGGACGTTCCAGGAGGTTGATGCAGCGGATCAGGGAGGATTTTCCGGCGCCGCTCTGTCCGATGACGCCGTACACCTCGCCCTCGCGGACGTGCAGGTCGACGCCGTCCAGGGCGGTGACCTCGCGGCCGCGCGACTGGTAGACCTTCGTGAGGCCCGAAGTGGTGATCACAGGGGTTTCCGTCACTGTCGAGTGCGCGGCGCGGTGTCCGCCGGGCACGGGGCATTCGTCTGATGAGACTGTTTGGACGTTTCGATCGGACGTTCCAAGCGGGGGTCTCGGCACAGCTGGGTGCGGCGGATGGCCGGGGCAGCGGTGCTCGGGCAGGCTCGTTCCGCCGGGTGCGGACGGCTCGGGCTCGGTCTCGCTTCGGGGCGCGAGGCTCAGGCTGGGGCCCTCAGAAGGCGCGCATTCGACACATACAACGAGCACCGGGCGTCGTGATCGCCTCGGTCGCAAGGATGCGGTTGCTCGTCGTGGTCATGGGCCAAGTAAAACAGACGTAACGTTCCGCCCGAGCCGCCTGTCCGAATAGCGGACAGGCGTGGATGGCGGTGCGAGCCGGTTCAGCCGGCCGTCGTGATTTCCACTCCCCGGGCTGTGACCTGCACCGATACGGTGGAGAGGTCATCGATCACGACATCCGCGTCCAGCTCGGAACGGTCGTGCGTTGTGGCCAAGGCCACGGTCTTCATGCCTGCTGCCCGTCCGGCCCGCAGCCCGGCGGGGGCGTCCTCGAAGACCACACAGCGGGCCGGGTCGACGCCGAGGCGCTCGGCGGCCAGGAGGTAGGGCCCGGGGTCGGGCCTGCCCCGGGTGATGTCCTCGGTGGCGATCATCACGGGGAAGTCGATCTCCACCTCGCGCAGCCGGGCCTCGCCGAGCGGCCGGGTGGCGGAGGTGACGACGGCCCAGCGGTGCGCGGGCAGCGCACCGAGCAGCTCCTTGGTGCCGGGCAGGATCACGACTCCGCCGGGTGCGTCCTCGACCTCCAGCTGTTCTGTCCGGGCCAGGGCTCCGTCGACCCGGTCGGCGGGCAGCAGCTCGGCGATGATCTCGCCGGCCGTCCTGCCGCGCAGTTCGACGTCCTGGAAGTCCTCCGCCGTGATCCCGTACTCCTGGGCCCACCGGGTCCAGCAGCGGTACACCGACTCGATCGAGGAGAGCAGTGTTCCGTCGTTGTCGAACAGCAGGGCTTCGGCATGGATCTTCATGTCCGTCGACACCAGGGCCTTGCCCTCGGGCGGAGTCCGCCGGGTACGGGGGCGCGCGCAGGGGGCCTTTTGCTCCGTAATACCCTCACCTCATGCTTGACGCCCTGACGGTCGCGGTCGCCGTGACCGCGCTCGCCCTCGCCGCCTGGTGCGGATTCGCCGCATACCGGGACCAGCCGACCAAGGACTGGCATTTCATCGGGATGGCCGTGGTCTCGCTGCTGGCGCTGGCCCAGCTGGTGGTGGGCATCGTGCAGTTGTCCCGGGGCGAACGGCCCGAGCAGGGCATGACGATCTTCATCGCGTATCTGATCGGGGCCTTCCTCGCCGTGCCCGCGGCCGGTTTCCTCTCGCTCACCGAGCGGACCCGATGGGGTTCGGTGACGGTGGCGGCGGGCGCGGTCGTGCTGGCCGTCCTCGAAGTACGGCTCTACGACATCTGGGGAAACTGACCGTGACCGACACCGATCGCACCCCCGCAGCGGCCACCGGCGAGAAGCAGCCCTTCGACCTCGGCACCGGACCCGGCCGGGTACTGGTCTGGTTCTACGGGGTGTTCACCGTCGCGGCGGCCTCACGCTCGATCGTCCAGATCATCCTGGACTTCGACAGGGCGCCGCTCGCCTACGCGCTGTCGGCCGTCGCCGCTGTCGTGTACGGATTCATCACGTACTCGCTGGTGCGCGGCGGCGAGAAGGCGCGCAGGACGGCGCTGGCGTGCTGCGCCGCCGAGCTCCTGGGTGTGCTGGTCGTGGGGACCTGGACGATGGTGGAGCCCTCGGCGTTCGCGGACGCCACCGTCTGGTCCGACTTCGGCATGGGCTATCTGTTCATCCCGGTGATCCTGCCGATCACCGGGATGATGTGGCTGCGCCGCGCGAAGAGCGCGTAACTCCCGTCCTGCGGGTCTCCGGTGGGGCCGGTCACGGACGACCGACCGTTGATTGCGCGGCCTGCGGCCGCGCCGTGTCCTCATTCGCCGGACGGGCCTGATCTACGCGCTGGCCACGTAAGCGGGTGCGGTCGCGTCCTTTTCCAGCAGGATCATCCGGACGCCGTCCTGACCGGTCTCGTTGCCCACGGGGGCGTAACCCGCCCGCTGGTAGAGCCGCAGATTGCTCTCGCTGCGATGCCCGGTGTGCAGCCGGAAGCGGGTGGCCGACCGCTCGTCGACGAGTCCCGACTCGGCGGCCCGCAGCAGCCGGGCGCCGAGCCCGTGCCCCTGGAGCCGCGGGTGGACGCAGAGCCTCCCGATCTGCCCGGTGCCGTCCTGATCGGTGGATCCACGGACCGAACCGACGACTTCGTCACCCAGCCGTGCCACGAACACCAGATTCGTGGCGATCTCCGCGCGCACCGAATCGAGGGTCTGGACGAGCGGGTCGATCCGGTAGTTCCCGCACAGCTCCGCCTCGCTCTGGAAACAGAGGTACTGAAGTTTCAAGATCTGTTCGGCGTCCTGTGCCGTCGCCGCCGAGATGATCACGCTCATGCCCATGTGCGCATGCCTCCGCCCACCTGATCCATCGGTTGTCTAACGCTCCTTTCCCCGCAGTTCAGGAGCGACAACCTCCGCCGCGAGCATTCTGCGCAGACATCCAAGGCATCGGGAACGGATCGGACCCAAACTCCCCTGTGACATACCCAACTTCCCTGCGATTTCCCGGTAGGTGGGATCACCGGGCGCGAGCATCGCCGCCAGCAGCCGGGCGCACCGGCCGGGCAGCCGGTCCACCGCGGCGTGCAACGCCCGGCGTTCGTCGGCGCCGACAGCGATCCGCTCCGGGCAGCCGGCCGGATCCGCGGAGGTCTCGTCACGGTAGGGGCGTTCATGCCGGGCGGTACGGCGGGCCCGGCGGGCCTCCGCCCGTACGGCGTCCCGCACCCAGCGCGCCGTGTCCACCGGCGGCCCGTCCTGCGCGAGCCGCTCCAGCAGCCGCAGCCAGACGGCCTGTTCGAGATCGGCGGGTTCGATCGCCGCGCCCGTTGCCGAGGCGGCCGCCTCGGCCGTGGCCTCGGCGCTCACCAGCGGGTACAGGGCATGGACGAAGGCCGCGGGGGCGACGGCGGCGCCCGCGGGGGCAGGATCGAGAAGCGTCATGCCCCGGCCGACGCACCTGCGCCGACGGCCGGTTGCCTCGCCCGGCGAGCACCACCCGACCAGGGCATGCCCGGCCGGGTGCTGACGCCGGTGTCACTTCGCGGCGAAATCCGCCGCAGCAAGGAGAGCGGTGTCCGGGTTGTCGGAGAAGATCCCGTCGATACCCGTCGCGAAGTACGCCTGGAACGCGCCGAATGCGTCACCGTAGGCGTTGGGGTCCGTGCCGCGCCGGAAGTCGGCGGGCAGGAAGGTGTTCTCGTTGCGCATGGTGTACGGGTGCAGGACCAGGCCCTGGGCGTGCGCGTCCTTCACCAGGGTGGTCGGCGTGGTGAGCCGGCCCGAGGCGTCCTTGGGAATGATGAGGTCCAGGGTGGGTCCGATGCCCTGGGCGAAGGACACCATCCACTTCAGGCCCTCGGGCTTCACCAGGTCGGCGACGGTACGCGGATCGCCGGACGTCACGAAATCCCAGGGCCGCTCGCCCGCGCCGGAGAGCAGGACGACGCGCGGGGTGGCGACGAGTTCGGCCAGCCGCTGGATGCTGCCGGGCTCGAAGGACTGGAGGATGAGCGGCGACTGCTTGCGGTGGCGGTTGTAGCGGCGCAGCAGCTTGGCGAGGGGCTCTTCGAGTCCGAGGCCGAGGCCGCGGAAGTAGGTGGGGTGCTTGGTCTCGACGTACAGCCAGACCGGCTTTCCGCGCCTGCGTCCCTCGCGGTCGGCCCAGCGCAGCACCTCCTCGAAGGTGGGGATCTCCCAGCGGCCGTCGTAGAGCGTGTTCTTCTGGCGGTTGCCGGGGATGCGCTCCTTGGCCCGCAACGTCTTCAGTTCGGCGAGGGTGAAGTCCTCGGTGAACCAGCCGGTGAGGGAGACCCCGTCGACCTTCTTCGTGGTCTTGCGGCTCGCGAACTCGGGGTGGGCGGAGACATCGGTGGTGGCGGTGATGTCGTTCTCGTGACGGCAGACGAGATGGCCGTCCTTGGTCGGCACCAGGTCCTGCTCGATGATGTGCGCGCCCATGTCGAGGGCCAGCTGGTAGGAGCCGAGGGTGTGCTCGGGCCGGTAGCCGCTGGTGCCGCGGTGTCCGATGACGGTGGGCACCGGCAGGTCGAGGCGGAAGCCGTGTCCGCCGCCGTGTCCGCCGGACCGTTCGGAGGCGTTCCCGGAGGCGTCGGCCGGGCCGCCGGCCAGTCCGATGGCGGCCGTGCCCAGTACGGCGGCCCCCGCTCCCAGCAGGGTTCTGCGGCCGGGACCTGCCTGCGCGCGCTCTGTCATGAATGCTCCTCGCGTGTGATGTCTGGCACCTGTCGGGCGAGGCCCGAGCGTAGGGAGTCGTACCGTCGCAGGAGCAGCGCCTGGACGAACATGGCGGAAACTCACGTCAACACTGCGTATCCGCTCGATGAACCCGATGTGCGATGAGCGAGTACCCGCGAGTATCGTCCTCACCTGCATGGAACGTCACGATCCCGCGCCTCGGCCGGCCGGCCACTACACCGGAGGAACCGTTGTCCCGACACGCACTCATCAAGGCAGTGCTCGGACCGATCTTGCGTCTGATGTTCCGCCCTCAGGTGGAGGGTGTGGAGAACATTCCCGGGGACGGTCCGGTGATCCTCGCGGGCAACCATCTGACGTTCATCGACTCGATGATCATGCCGATCTGCTGCGACCGGCAGGTTTCCTACATCGGCAAGGACGAGTACGTGACCGGCAAGGGGCTCAAGGGCCGGGCGATGGCCTGGTTCTTCACGGGCTGCGGCATGATCCCGGTGGACCGGGACGGCGGCCGCGGCGGTGTCGCGGCGCTGATGACGGGCCGTCGGGTGCTGGAGGAGGGCAAGGCGTTCGCCATCTACCCGGAGGGCACCCGCTCCCCCGACGGCCGCCTCTACCGGGGCCGTACGGGCATCGCCCGGCTGACGCTGATGACGGGCGCGCCGGTGGTGCCGTTCGCGATGATCGGTACGGACAAGCTGCAGCCCGGTGGTGCCGGTCTGCCCCGCCCCGGCAAGGTGACGGTCCGTTTCGGTGCGCCGATGGAGTTCTCCCGCTACGAGGGCATGGACCGCGACCGCTATGTGCTGCGGGCGGTGACCGACTCCGTGATGGCCGAGGTGATGCGGCTGTCCGGTCAGGAGTACGTCGACATGTATGCGACGAAGGCCAAGGCCGCGTGAGCTGACGCGCGGCGCAGGACATACGGAAGGGCCCGTACCCCGGTTGGTGGTACGGGCCCTTCCGTATGTCGTCACCACTCGTACGGCCCAAGGCACGGGCGGCTACTGATGAACGATGCCGTCCTCCAGCTTCTGGCCGCGCAACAGGAACCAGGCCGCGACGGCCGTCGCCAGCAGGACCGCAGCGCCGATACCCGCGGCGAGCCGCAGCCCGTCGACGAAGGACTCCTGTGCGGCGGAGACCAGCGCGCTCGCCTGCTGCGCCGGAAGGCCGTGGGCCGCTTCGACTGCGCCGCCCAGTGATTCATGGGCCGCGGCGGCGGTGGCGGACGGGACTCCCTTCGGGGTGGCGAAGTCCTGGTAGACGCCGGTGACGATGGAGCCGAGCAGGGCGATGCCGAGGGCCGCGCCGAGTTCGTACGCCGTCTCGGATACCGCGCCCGCGGAGCCCGCCTGTTCCTTCGGGACGCTGGAGAGGATCACATCGGAGGTGACGGTGAAGGCGAAGCCCGCACCGACGCCGACGACCAGCAGCACCGCGCCGATCAGCGGATAGGCGGTCTCCTTGTGGATCAGGGTGACCGCGGCGAGCGCCAGGCCGATCGCTCCGAGACCGCCGGACACCACCGACCGTACCGAGTGGCGCCGGGCTGCCATGCCGGCGATCAGACCCGCGGTGACCGCGCCTACGGCGGCGGGCAGTTCGGCGAGCCCGGCCTCCAGCGGCCCGCGTTCCTGAACCAGTTGCAGGAACTGGGAGAGGAAGAAGACGAGCCCGGACAGGCCGAGGATGGTCAACAGGTCGGCGAGGACCGCACCCGAGAAGCCCCGGTGGTGGAAGAGCCGCATGTCCAGCAGGGGTGCGGGGAGCGTGAGTTGTCTGCGTACGAACCAGCAGAGCGCGGCCAGGCCGCCGATGCCCGCGAGGGCCACCCCCCAGCTCACGCCGTGCGCGGCCAGCTCCTTGACGGCGTATACGACTCCGATCATGCCGATGAAGGAGAGCGCCACGCTGACCAGGTCCCAGGGGCCCGGTGCCGGATTCTTCGACTCGGGGATCATTTTGATGCCGACGACCACGAGGACGGCCATGACCGGCAGGTTGATCAGGAAGACCGAGCCCCACCAGAAGTGCTCCAGGAGAAACCCGCCGACGACGGGGCCGACAGCCGCGCCCGCGGAGGCCATGGCTCCCCAGATACCGATCGCGAGGCTGCGCTCGCGCGGATCATGGAAGAGGTTGCGGATCAGGGCGAGCGTGGACGGCATGAGAGTGGCACCGGCGACACCGAGCAGCGCCCGCGCCAGGATCATCATCTCGGGCGTGCTCGCGTACGCGTTGAGCACGGAGACCGCGCCGAAGGCGACGGCACCGGTCAGGAGCAGCTTCTTGCGGCCGATGCGGTCACCGAGGCTGCCCATGGAGACGAGGAGCCCGGCGATGACGAAGGAGTAGACGTCGCCGATCCAGAGCAGCTGGGTGCCGGACGGCTTGAGGTCCTCTGTGAGGAAGGGGGTGGCGAGGCCGAGGACTGTGGCGTCCACGGCCACGAGCAGCACGGCGAGGACGAGGACGGCCAGGGCGACCCACCGCCCCGGACGGCGCAGCTCTTGAGAGGTTTCCGCGTGCTGTTCGAGACTGCTCATTGCTCCACGCTCCGGCGTGCGCCGCCGAGCAGCAACTCGACGATCATGTACTGGAAGTCCTGCCCGGCGACCCGGCCCACCTGGACGGCCCAGGCACCGGTCGAAACGAGCCCGTAGAGGGCCTCGGTCAGCCAGGCGGGGGTGAGGTCGATCCGGAACTCGCCGCGTTCCTGGCCGCGCCGGAAGAAGGCGGAGACCTGGACGTCGAGCCGGTCCCAGCCTTCGTTCACCTCATCGCCCTCGAAGAGCTGGTTCTCGGTGACGAGGAAGGAGAGCAGTCCGGCGCTCGGCTCGACGGCCGCGACGAATCGGCGCAGCGCCTCCTCACAGCTCCCCTCGTCGAGTGCGGCGGCGTCCAGGGCCGCTTCGAACTCCTGGATCCCCAGGTTCTCCAGCGCCTTGACCAGAGCGTCCCGTCCGGCGAAGTGCCGGTGCAGGGTGGCGCGTCCGATGCCTGCGGCTTTGGCGACCTCGTCCATGGTGGCGGTCGATTTACGGGTCAGCAGGGCGGCGGCACTGCGCAGCACCTGCTCACGGTCGAGAGTCATGAGACGACAATAAACCACATGAGACAAGAATGTCTCATCAATAGGCCGCCGCCCCCCGTGGAAGAGAGAGGACGATGTCGGCATGAAGCCGCTGCTGCTGATCGACATCGACGGTCCGCTCAATCCGTACGCGGCACTGATGCGCCGCCGGGTCCCGGACGGCTATGCGATGCATCTGATGCGGCCGACGGGGTGGGACTACGGGCCGCCGCTGCCCGTCCTGCTCAACCCGGAACACGGGCAGGCGCTGCTGGCCCTCGCAGGCCGTTACGAACTGGTCTGGGCGACGACCTGGAAGGACGAGGCCAACGAATGGATCGGGCCGCATCTCGGGCTGCCCCCGCTGCCGTACATCGACTGGCCGTCCATGCACGGCAGCGCGCCGGACGGCACGTACTGGAAGACGCAGTACATCGTGGAGTACGCGGCCGGCCGGCCGTTCGCCTGGGTCGACGACGAGATCGCCGAACAGGACCGGGAGTGGCTCCTTGAGCAGGGGGCGGCCGAGACGCTGCTGCTGTGGATCGACCCGCGGATCGGACTGCTGCCGGCCGATTTCGAGGAGCTGGCAGCGTGGGCGGACGGCCGCGGGAGCGGCGGACACTGAGCCCGCCGTGCGGGCGACCGCCCCGGGTCAATCGCTGCCGCCCGCCCCGGGTCAGTCGCTGAGGACGGTCAGATCGAGGCCGGGGAGGCGGCCCGGGTCGTTGATCACGTACATCTCGACGACCCTCCCCCGCGCGATCGTGAAGATCATGACCGAGAACCGCCGGCCCTCGCGCGTCGAGATGACGGCCAGGTCCCCGTCGACCAGTGCCGGCTGCGACGACTGGGCGAACGGCGCGAACATCATCGCCTGACGGGCCACGGCCGCGGCACCCCGCACCAGGGACGGCGCACCCTCACCACCGGCGCCGATGTCGGACCGCACCACCACGTCCGGGTCGAGCACGGCGACCAGCGCCTCGAAGTCACCGCCGCGGGCGGCGGCCAGGAAGGCGTCGACGACCTCGCGCTTACGGGTGAGATCGGGGTCCGGATCCGGGTCCACTCCCTGCACCCGGCGACGGGCCCGGCTGGCGAGCTGCCGGGCCGCGGCCGGGGTGCGGTCCACGATGCGGGCGATCTCGTCGAAGGGCACGGCGAACATGTCGTGCAGTACGAACGCGAGCCGCTCGGCGGGGTCGAGCGTTTCGAGGACGACGAGCATCGCGAGACCGACCGAGTCGGCCATCAGCACCTGCTGCTCGGGGTCGGCATCCGGCTGGGCGCCGAGCACCGGTTCGGGGGCCTGTGCCTCGGGTGCCCCTGTGTCGAGGGGCTCCTCGCGGCGGGAGCGGCGTGAGCGGAGCATGTCCAGGCACACCCGCCCGACGACCGTGGTCAGCCAGCCGCCCAGGTTCTCGATCGCCCGGCCGTCGGAACGGCTGAGCCGGATCCAGGCTTCCTGGACGGCGTCCTCCGCCTCGCTCGTCGAGCCGAGCATCCGGTAGGCCACAGCCTTCAGCTGAGTCCGGTTCTCCTCGAAGCGTTCTGCCAGGAACTCGTTTCCGTCCACAGTCACATTCCTCCGTAGCGTTCCGTCAACGCGATGACGGATCGAACGTGAGCGATGTGACAGGTGTATCCGACGGACCGGTCAGCTCCACGGCAGCCCGGCGCGGTGCCGCCAGTATGCCTCCGGCTCCTCCACGAGCGCGTCGAGCCGGGCGCGCCGCTCCTCGTCGAGGTCGACGACGGCCGCGTGCAGGTTTCCGGCGAGCTGGGCGACGGTCGCCGCGCCGGAGAGCACCACACCGGCCCACGGCTGGTGCAGTGCCAGCGCCAGGGCGACCGCGTCGCTGCCCAGACCGGCCTCGGCGGCGATCTCCTGGACCACGGCGGGGGCTTCCGATCCGGCGAGCCGGCCGTTGGCCATGGCTTCCTTGACGATCACGGTGAGCCCGGCCTCATGGGCCTCGGCGAGCGCCGCTCCGGCCGAGGTCTCCAGGGCGTTGTAGGTGGCCTGGACCGTACGGAAGAGCGGCTCGCCGTCGACCGTGACGGCCAGGGCGGCCCGGATGGCGTCGGCCTGGGCGGGTCCGCTGGTGGAGATGCCGACGCTGACTCCCTCCGAGGCGAGTGCGGCGAGCCGTGCATGCAGCTCCTTGTCGGTGAGGGCAGGGCTGTCGGCCGTGACCGAGTGGATCTGGTAGAGGTCGAGCCGGTCGCCGAGCAGCGCGTCGGTCTCGGCGCGCTGGCGTTCGAACGTGGCGAGGCTGTGGTCCTTGACCTCGTGCGCCTCGGCTTCGACGCTCCAGTCGGCGGTGTAGGTGTAACCCCACTTGCTGCCGATGACGACATCGCGCACGTCCGGGCGTGCCGTCAGCCACTCGGCCAGGAACTCCTCGGAACGGCCGTAGGAGCGGGCAGCGTCGAAGTAGCGGACGCCCTGTGCGTAGGCGGCGTCCAGCAGCTCGTGGGTGCGCTCGCGCAGCGCCTCGACGCTGCGGTCACCGGGCAGATCGCGGTCGCGGTGGAGATTGATGTAGCCGGGCCTGCCGACCGCTGCCAGGCCGAGCCCGATGTGGGCGGTCGGAGTCGTCGCTGTGGCCAGCCGGGCGAAAGGCATCGTGGCCTCCTCGTCGATCGGGTGCGCTCCCCGTCAACGTAACTCAGCTCGGGGAAACCGGAAGGCGGGGAGCGTACGACCGCTCCCCGCCTCGAAGTCGCCCTTGCCGCCGTCAGTTCTTCGCGGTGGCCCACGCCTGCTGGACGGCGAGGTCGGCCTTGACCTCGGCGAGCTGGACGGCCACGGCCGACGGGGCCGTACCGCCACGGCCACTGCGGGACGCGAGCGCACCGGCCACATTGAGGACCGTGCGGACCTCGGGGGTGAGGTGCTCGGAGATCTTCGCGAACTGCTCGTCGGTCAGCTCGTCGAGTTCGATGCCCTGCTGCTCGCACTCCTTGACGCACTCGCCCGCGACCTCGTGCGCGACGCGGAACGGCACGCCCTGCTTGACCAGCCACTCGGCGATGTCGGTGGCCAGCGAGAACCCGGCCGGGGCCAGCTCCTCCATGCGCTCGCGGTTGACGGTGAGCGTGGCCATCATTCCGGTGAAGGCGGGCAGGAGGACTTCGAGCTGGTCGCAGGAGTCGAAGACCGGCTCCTTGTCCTCCTGGAGGTCGCGGTTGTACGCGAGCGGGAGGGCCTTCAGCGTGGCCATCAGGCCCGTCAGATTGCCGATCAGACGCCCGGACTTGCCTCGGGCCAGCTCGGCGATGTCCGGGTTCTTCTTCTGCGGCATGATCGAGGAGCCGGTGGAGAAGGCGTCGTGCAGGGTGACGAAGGAGAACTCCTTCGTGTTCCAGATGATGACCTCCTCGGCGATCCGGGAGAGGTTGACGCCGATCATCGCGGTGATGAACGCGAACTCGGCGGCGAAGTCGCGGGAGGCCGTGCCGTCGATCGAGTTGCCGACGGACCCGTGCTCGAAGCCCAGATCGGCGGCGACCGCCTCCGGGTCGAGCCCGAGGGACGACCCGGCCAGTGCGCCGGAGCCGTACGGGGAGACGGCGGTCCGCTCGTCCCACTGGCGCAGCCGCTCGGCGTCCCGGGAGAGAGACTGCACATGGGCCAGGACGTGGTGGGCGAAGAGCACCGGCTGGGCGTGCTGCAGATGCGTACGACCGGGCATCGCGACGTCCGGGTGCGCCTCGGCGAGGCCGACCAGGGCGCCCTGCAGCTCGGCGATCAGACCGCCGATGGTGCGGGCGTGGTCGCGCAGGTACATCCGGAAGAGCGTGGCGATCTGGTCGTTGCGGGACCGGCCGGCCCGCAGCTTGCCGCCGAGGTCCGGGCCGAGGCGCGCCAGCAGGCCGCGCTCCAGCGCGGAGTGCACGTCCTCGTCGGCGATGGTGCCGACGAGGTCGCCCGACGCCACGTCCTGTTCGAGCTGGTCCAGGCCCGCGAGCATGCGGGTCAGCTCGTCCTCGGTGAGCAGTCCCGCCTTGTGCAGCGCGCGCGCGTGGGCGCGGGAGCCCGCGATGTCGTACGGGGCCAGACGCCAGTCGAAATGGACCGAGGCGGAGAGATTTGCCAGGGCCTCGGCGGGGCCGTCGGCGAACCGGCCGCCCCAGAGGCGGACATCGCCGGTGTTGCTGCTCACGGTTGCTCCTAGGTGTGCGGTTGGGCGGGGCGGGGTTTCTTTCCCCACCCCGCCCCTTCCCGAATCGGGGGCTCTGCCCTCAGACCCCCGCTCCTCAAACGCCGGAGGGGCTGTAAATGTCAGGACAGGTCACGCTTGGCGGCGATCTTCGACGAGAGGCCGAAGATCTCGATGAAGCCCTGCGCCTTGGACTGGTCGAACGTGTCGCCCGAGTCGTAGGTGGCGAGGTTGAAGTCGTAGAGCGACTGCTCGGACTTCCGGCCGGTGACGACGGCGCGGCCCGCGTGCATCGTCATCCGGATGTCACCAGTGACGTGCTGGTTGGCCTCGTTGATGAAGCCGTCCAGGGCGCGCTTGAGCGGCGAGAACCACAGGCCGTCGTAGACCAGCTCGCCCCAGCGCTGCTCGACCTGCCGCTTGTAGCGGGCCAGCTCGCGCTCGACGGTGACGTTCTCCAGCTCCTGGTGGGCGGTGATCAGCGCGATCGCGCCCGGGGCCTCGTACACCTCGCGGGACTTGATGCCGACGAGACGGTCCTCGACCATGTCGATCCGGCCGATGCCCTGGGCGCCGGCCCGCTGGTTGAGCTGCTGGATCGCCTGGAGGACGGTGACGGGCCTGCCGTCGATCGCCACGGGCACGCCCTCCTTGAAGGAGATGACGACCTCGTCGGCCTCGCGCGGGGTGGCGGGGTTCTCGGTGTACTCGTAGATGTCCTCGATCGGCGCGTTCCAGATGTCCTCCAGGAAGCCCGTCTCGACCGCGCGCCCGAAGACGTTCTGGTCGATGGAGTACGGGGACTTCTTGGTGGTCGCGATCGGGAGGTTCTTCTCCTCGCAGAAGGCGATCGCCTTGTCCCGGGTCATCGCGTAGTCACGGACCGGGGCGATGCACTTCAGGTCGGGGCCGAGCGCGGAGATACCGGCCTCGAAGCGGACCTGGTCGTTGCCCTTGCCGGTGCAGCCGTGGGCGACGATGCCGGCGTTGTGCTTGTTGGCGGCGGCGACTAGGTGCTTGACGATGGTCGGCCGGGAGAGGGCCGAGACCAGCGGGTAGCGGTCCATGTAGAGGGCGTTGGCCTTGATCGCCGGGAGGCAGTACTCCTCGGCGAACTCGTCCTTGGCGTCCGCGACCTCGGCCTCGACGGCACCGCAGGCGAGCGCGCGCTTACGGATGACGTCCAGGTCCTCGCCGCCCTGGCCGACATCCACGGCAACGGCGATGACCTCGGCGCCCGTCTCCTCGGCGATCCAGCCGATGGCGACGGAGGTGTCCAGACCGCCCGAGTAGGCGAGTACGACGCGCTCGGTCACGGGTTTCTCCTTACGGTGCAATCACTGGTAGGCATAATTATGCAGTCCTCCGTATTATTTGTCAAAGGTGCAGGTGAGGGCGGCGTGCCACAGGGCCCGCACAGGCGTCCCACCAGCTGAAATCACCCCGCCGTCAACGGAGTTGGCGACGATAATGGCCGCCATGGGAAAAACGTACGAACGTATCGACGGGCGGATCAGGACCTTCATCGAAGAGCAGCACATCTTCTTCACGGCGACCGCGCCCCTGGACGGAGAGGGCACGGTCAACCTCTCTCCCAAGGGCGTCAGCGGCTCCTTCGCCGTCATCGACGAACTGACCGTGGCCTATCTGGACTTCGCAGGCAGCAATGCCGAGACCGTCGCCCATCTCCGCGAGAACGGCCGCATCACACTGATGTGGTGCGCCTCCAGGGGCCGCCGGACATCGTGCGGGTGCACGGGCGCGGTGAGCCGGTCTTCCGTGACGATCCGCGGTTCCGTGCGCTGCTCTCCCACTTCCCCGATGTGGACCCCGGCCTGCACGGGCTGCGCGCCATCATCGTGGTGAAGGCCGAGCTGATCCGGGACACCTGCGGGTTCGCCGTGCCCTTCATGTCGTACGACGAGGACCGGCCCCTGCACGCCCAGCGCTTCGCCCGCGAGGACGACGCGTCGCTCAGTGTCTACTTCGAGAAGAAGGAACACATCGCGACGAGTATCGACGGGCTGCCGGGGCTGCCGCTCCCGCTGCCGGCCATGCCGCGCGCGGAATGAGATCGAGCCGTACGGAGCAGGTCCGGGGGTGACACCCCGCCGGACGGTCTAACCTCCGGGGCATGCGCAGATCTCTGGTGATCGGTTCGGTACTGCTCGCCCTGGCGGGCTCGGTCGCGGCCCGGCCCGCCGCGGCGCCGGCTCTCCCGGCGCGGATGGCCGACACCGGCGGCGGTACCCAGTTGATCACGGCCGAGGCCCCGGCCAAGGGCTCCACCACGGGCACCGTCACCTGGTGGAATCTGCGCCGGGGCATCTGGGTGAAGGGCGGGTCCACGCCGGCCCGGTTCGGTGCGAAGGGCCTGGCCGAAGGGGCGTCGCGCAAGCAGGGCACCAACACCACACCCACCGGTCTGTACGACCTGCCGTACGCCTTCGGGATCAAGGCGGCACCGGCCGGCACGGTGTACCCGTACCGCCGGGTCAACAGCCGGTCGTGGTGGTGCGAGGACACCGGGGCGCGGGCCTACAACCGCTGGGTGGAGCCGCGGCCCGCGGACTGCCGGGCGGGTGAGTCGGAGCGCCTGGCGGCGTATCCGACGCAGTACGCCCGCGCGCTCGTCGTCGGCTTCAACTACGAACGGCCGGTACGGGGTCGCGGCGCCGGGATCTTCCTTCACGTCAACGGGCTTGGTGCGACCGCCGGCTGTGTCTCCGTACCGGCGGCCGCGATGGACCGGATTCTCGACTGGGTGGACCCGGCCCGCCATCCGCACATCGCCATCGGCACCCGCTCGGGCCCGATCGCGATCACGCGCTACTGACGGATCCGGGGAACACCGGCCGTTCAGCGCTCGTTCTGGGCCAGTCGCAGCAGGTGGTCGGCGAGCGCCTGGCCGCCCGCCGGGTCACGGCTGATCAGCATCAGTGTGTCGTCACCCGCGATGGTGCCGAGGACGTCCTGCAGTTCGGCCTGGTCGATGGCCGAGGCGAGGAACTGGGCCGCGCCCGGAGGCGTACGCAGCACCACGAGGTTGGCCGAGGCCTCCGCCGAGATGAGCAGTTCGGCGGAGAGACGCCGCATCCGCTCCTCCTTCGCGGACCCGCCCAGCGGTGCCTGCGGGGTACGGAAACCGCCCTCGCTCGGCACCGCGTAGATCAGCTCGCCGCCGGTGTTGCGGATCTTCACCGCACCCAGCTCGTCCAGATCGCGGGAGAGCGTCGCCTGGGTGACGCTCAGCCCGTCGTCGGCGAGGAGCTTGGCCAACTGGCTCTGCGAGCGCACCGGCTGCCGGTTCAGGATGTCCACGATCCGGCGGTGGCGTGCGGTGCGGGTCTGCGGCACGGACGGCCCGCCGTGCTCGGTTTCCTGCGCCTCGGTCATCGTCGTCGCCTCATTCTCCGGATCGTCCGTCCCCGTTTGCCGCGTCGAGAGCGCCGGGCAGCGCCTGGAGGAACGCGTCCACCTCCGTGTCACCGATGATCAGCGGCGGCATGAGCCGCAGGACATCGGGGGCGGGTGCGTTCACCAGGATTCCGGCTCCCTGAGCCGCCTGTTGCACCTGAGGTGCGAGGGGCTCGGTGAGCACGATACCCAGCAGCAGCCCGGAGCCGCGGACATGGGAGACCAGAGGGTGCCCAAGACCTTCCACACCGTCCCGGATCTTCTCGCCGAGCCGCTTCACCTGGTCCAGGGCGCCATGGGCCGCCAGGGTGTCCAGGACGGCGAGACCGGCGGCGCACGCGATCGGGTTGCCGCCGAACGTCGTGCCGTGCTGGCCCGGCTTCAGCAGGTCGGCCGCCGGTCCGAACGCGACGGCCGCGCCGATCGGCAGTCCGCCGCCGAGGCCCTTGGCGAGGGTGACGATGTCGGGCTCGACGCCCTGGTGGGCCTGGTGCTCGAACCACTGGCCGCAGCGGCCGATACCGGTCTGCACCTCGTCGAGGACGAGCAGGGTGCCGGTGGCCCGGGTGATCTCCCGGACGGCCTCCAGGTAGCCCTTGGGCGGCACGACCACGCCGTTCTCGCCCTGGATGGGCTCGATGATCACCAGTGCGGTGTCGGTGGTCACGGCGGCCCGCAGCGCCTCGGCGTCCCCGTACGGGACATGGGTGACATCGCCGGGCAGCGGCTCGAAGGGCTCGCGCTTCCTGGGCTGGCCGGTCAGCGCGAGTGCGCCCATGGTCCGGCCGTGGAAGCTGCCGTCGGTGGCGACCATGTGCGTCCGCCCGGTCAGCCGGCCGATCTTGAAGGCCGCCTCGTTGGCCTCGGCGCCCGAGTTGGCGAAGTAGACGCGGCCGTCGCGGCCGAAGAGCTGCAGCAGCCGTTCGGCGAGGGCGACGGGCGGCAGTGCGATGAAGAGGTTGGAGACATGGCCGAGGGAGGCGATCTGGGTGGAGACGGCGTCGACGACGGCGGGGTGGGCGTGGCCCAGTGCGTTCACGGCGATACCGCCGACGAAGTCGAGGTACTCGGTGCCGTCGGCGTCCCACACATGGGCGCCTTCGCCGCGGACGAGGGACAGCTGGGGGGTGCCGTAGTTGTCCATCAGCGCGTGGCTCCAGCGCTGCGAGAGCTCCTGGTTGGTCATGACTCCCCCTGTGCGTCGGGCACGACCATCGTGCCGATTCCTTCGTCGGTGAAGATCTCCAGCAGGATCGAGTGCTGGACCCGGCCGTCGATGACGCGGGCGGTCTCGACGCCGTTGCGTACGGCGTGCAGGCAGCCCTGCATCTTCGGCACCATGCCGCTGGACAGCTCGGGCAGCAGCTTCTCCAGCTCGGTGGCGGTGAGGCGGCTGATCACGTCGTCGCTGTTGGGCCAGTCCTCGTAGAGGCCCTCGACATCGGTGAGGACCATCAGCGTCTCGGCGTTCAGCGCGGCGGCGAGTGCGGCGGCCGCGGTGTCGGCGTTGACGTTGTAGACGTGGTTGTCGTCGGCGGAGCGTGCGATGGAGGAGACGACCGGGATCCGGCCGTCGTCCAGCAGCGCCTGGATCGCCCCGGTGTCGATGGCGGTGATCTCGCCGACCCGGCCGATGTCGACGAGTTCGCCGTCGATGGTCGGCCTGTGCTGGGTGGCGGTGATCGTGTGGGCGTCCTCGCCGGTCATGCCGACGGCGAGCGGGCCGTGCTGGTTGAGCAGGCCGACGAGCTCGCGCTGGACCTGTCCGGCGAGCACCATCCGTACGACGTCCATCGCCTCGGGCGTGGTGACGCGCAGCCCGGCCTTGAACTCGCTGACCAGGCCCTGCTTGTCGAGCTGGGCACTGATCTGCGGGCCGCCGCCGTGCACGACGACGGGCTTGAGGCCGGCCTGGCGCAGGAAGACGACGTCCTGGGCGAAGGCCGCCTTCAGCTCCTCGTCGATCATGGCGTTGCCGCCGAACTTGATGACGACGGTCTTGCCGTTGTGCCGGGTCAGCCAGGGCAGCGCCTCGATGAGGATCTCCGCCTTCGGGAGTGCGGTGTGTTTCCGCGCCGCACTCATGAGCTGTACGCGCTGTTCTCGTGGACGTAGTCCGCGGTGAGGTCGTTGGCCCAGATGACGGCGGACTCGGTCCCGGTGGCCAGGTCGGCGGTGATCTCGACTTCCCGGTAGCGCATGTCGACGAGGTCGCGGTCCTCGCCGACGCCGCCGTTCTTGCAGACCCAGACGCCGTTGATGGCGACATTCAGCTGGTCGGGCTCGAAGGCCGCCTTCGTCGTGCCGATCGCGGAGAGGACCCGGCCCCAGTTGGGGTCCTCGCCGTGGATGGCGCACTTGAGCAGGTTGTTACGCGCGATGGAGCGGCCCACCTCGACGGCGTCGTCCTCGGTCGCGGCGTTGATGACCTCGATCCGGATGTCCTTGGAGGCGCCCTCGGCGTCCCCGATGAGCTGCCGGGCCAGGTCGGCGCAGACGGTGCGTACCGCTTCCGCGAACTCGCCCTGCTCCGGGGTGATGCCACTCGCACCGGAGGCCAGCAGCAGCACGGTGTCGTTGGTCGACATGCAGCCGTCGGAGTCGACCCGGTCGAAGGTGGTGCGGGTGGCGGCGCGCAGCGCGGTGTCCAGTGCCGGGGCGTCCACATCGGCGTCGGTGGTGAGGACGACCAGCATGGTGGCGAGGCCCGGGGCGAGCATGCCCGCACCCTTGGCCATACCGCCGACGGTCCAGCCCTCGCCGCCCGCGACGGCGGTCTTGTGGACGGTGTCGGTGGTCTTGATCGCGATGGCGGCCTTCTCGCCGCCGTGCTCGCTGAGGGCGGCGGCTGCCTTCTCGATGCCGGGCAGCAGCTTGTCCATCGGAAGCAGCGTGCCGATCAGCCCGGTCGAGGCGACCGCGATCTCGCCCGCGCTGTGACCGGTGAGGACCTCGGCGGCCTTCTCGGCGGTGGCGTGGGTGTCCTGGAAGCCCTGTGGGCCCGTACAGGCGTTGGCACCACCGGAGTTGAGAACGACGGCACTGACCTCGCCACCCTTGAGCACCTGCTCCGACCAGAGGACGGGTGCGGCCTTGACGCGGTTGGAGGTGAAGACGCCCGCGGCGGCGCGACGCGGACCGTGGTTGACCACGAGGGCCAGGTCCGGGTTACCGCTCTCCTTGATTCCCGCGGCGATGCCCGCCGCCGAGAACCCCTGTGCTGCCGTGACGCTCACGGTGCGACTCCGATCGTGGAAAGACCTGTGTCCTCGGGAAGTCCGAGGGCGATGTTCATGCTCTGCAGGGCGCCGCCGGCGGTGCCCTTGGCGAGGTTGTCGATGGCGCTGATGACGATGATCCGGCCTGCCGCCTCGTCGTAGGCGACCTGGATCTGTACGGCGTTGGAACCGTAGACGGACGCTGTGGCGGGCCACTGTCCCTCGGGGAGCAGGTCGACGAACGGCTCGTCGGCGAACGCCTTCTCGTACGCGGCACGGACGGACTCGGCGCTCACGCCCGGCTTCGCCTTCGCGCTGCATGTGGCGAGGATGCCGCGGGGCATCGGTGCCAGGGTCGGCGTGAAGGAGACCGTGACGGGCTCGCCGGCCGCGGCGCTGAGGTTCTGGATCATCTCGGGGGTGTGCCGGTGGACCCCGCCGACGCCGTACGGGGACATGTTGCCCATCACCTCGGAGCCGAGCAGATGCGGCTTGGCCGCCTTGCCCGCTCCGGAGGTACCGGACGCGGCGACGATCACGGCCTCGGGCTCGGCCAGGTGGGCCGCGTACGCCGGGAAGAGCGCGAGAGAGACGGCGGTCGGGTAGCAGCCGGGCACGGCGATGCGCTTGGACCCCGCCAACGCCGAGCGCCCGCCCGGCAGTTCGGGCAGACCGTAGGGCCAGGTCCCGGCGTGCGGCGACCCGTAGAACTTCTCCCAGTCCGCCGCGCCCCTGAGCCGGAAGTCGGCGCCCATGTCGACGACGAGCACCTCGTCACCGAGCTGCTCGGCGACGGCGGCGGACTGCCCGTGCGGAAGGGCGAGGAAGACGACATCGTGCCCGGCGAGGACCTCGGGCGTGGTCGGCTGAAGCACCCGGTCGGCGAGCGGCCGCAGATGCGGCTGCAGCGCACCGAGCTTCTGCCCCGCGTTGGAGTTGGCGGTGAGGGCCCCGATCTCGACCTCGGGGTGGACCAGCAGGAGACGGAGCAGCTCCCCACCGGCGTATCCGCTCGCCCCTGCCACTGCTGCACGTACCACCATCGAAATCCTCCTTGTCGATGGCATGACTATACGCAGCAATGCACTTTTATGCAAAGACCTCTTTGTTTAAGAGTTGTCTTATATATGGCGAGATCGGCAAGGAGGATGCCACCGCCTGGCAGACCTCGCCGGAGGTGATGGAGTTCATGACGCGGTCGGGCAAGGAGTGGGGCGCCGCGTATGCCGCCTCGGGCGCGGACGCGGACGTCGTGGAGGCGACGACGGCAGCGACCACCGGGTTCTGCACGGGGGCCTGAACTCACGCCCTAACCGAGCGCGCGGTCGAGATTGAAGGCCGCGCTGATCAGCCCCAGGTGGGTGAAGGCCTGAGGGAAGTTCCCGCTCTGCTCCCCGGTGTGGCCGATCTCCTCGGCGTACAGACCGAGGTGGTTGGCGTATGTGAGCATCTTCTCGAACGCGAGTCGGGCCTCGTCCAGGCGGCCGGCGCGGGTCAGCGCCTCGACGTACCAGAACGAGCAGATCGAGAACGTGCCCTCATCGCCCCGCAATCCGTCCGGGCTGGCCTGCGGGTCGTAGCGGTAGACCAGCGAGTCGGACACCAGGTCCTCGCCCAGCGCGTCCAGCGTGGCGAGCCACTTCGGGTCGGTGG
The DNA here is from genome assembly GCF_043200155.1 of Streptomyces sp. NPDC048473. Taxonomy (NCBI): domain Bacteria; kingdom Bacillati; phylum Actinomycetota; class Actinomycetes; order Kitasatosporales; family Streptomycetaceae; genus Streptomyces; species Streptomyces sp. NPDC048473. The sequence continues at coordinate 294,946 of NZ_JBICXE010000006.1, read as the reverse complement.
GGGAGATGAACTTCGCCAGGGGCATCATCAGCATGGACGCGTCGAGGACATGGCCGTCCTCGTACTGGACGAAGGCGTGCCGCTCGTCGGACCAGCCATGACGCATGATCCGGCGATAGATCGCGTCCCGGGCCCGCCCCCACCGCACGATGTCGACGGGCAGGCCGCGATGCTGGGCCAGCCGCATGGCGCGCTCGATGGCCACCCAGCACATCAATCGCGAGTAGAGGAAGTTCTTGCGCCCGCTGCGGGTCTCCCAGATCCCCTGGTCGGGCTGGTCCCAGTGGTCGCACACCCAGTCGACCAGTTCACTGATGCTGTCCCAGTGCGCACTGGAGATGGGCTGTCCCCACTTGTCGTAGAGATAGAGGGCGTCGATGAGCGCCCCGTAGATGTCCAGCTGCAACTGGTTGACGGCGCCGTTGCCGACGCGTACGGGAGCCGAGCCCCGGTAGCCCTCGAGATGGGTCAGCTTGCGTTCGGGCAGCTCACGGCGCCCGTCTATGCCGTACATGATCTGCAGCGGGCCGGTGGAGCCGGTCGCCTCGGTGGCTTCGAGACGGACATGCTCGGAAAGGAAGCTCATGAAGGCCTCGGCCTCCTCGGTGAAACCGAGTCTGAGCAGCGCGTACACACAGAACGCCGCGTCACGGATCCACACGTAGCGGTAGTCCCAGTTGCGCTCGCCTCCGATGCGTTCGGGCAGGCTGGTGGTCGGCGCGGCGATGATGGCGCCGGTCGGGGCGTAGGTGAGCAGCTTCAGGGTGAGGGCGGAGCGGTGCACCATCTCCCGCCAGCGACCGCGGTACCGCGACCGGGACAGCCACCGCCGCCAGTACCCGACGGTGGCGTTGAACTGCTGCTCCGCCTCGGACAGCGGGCAGAAGCGGGGTGCCACGCCGCCGCCGACCCGGTCGAGGGCGAAGACTGCGGACTCGCCCTCGTGCAGCTTGAACAACGACCATATGTCCTGGCCGGCGACCTCGATCGGCACACTCGACGTCAGTGCGAGAGTGAGCGACGGCGATTCGAAGACCGCCTGGCCATGCTGTACGTGCACGGTGTGCGGCTGCGCCCCGTACTCGAAACGGGGGGCCACACGGGCGCGGAACGGCAGCGATCCGCGAACGCAGACCACGCGGCGGATCAGCCGGTGCCGGTCGGCCTCGCGCGAATCGTCGAGCACCGGCATGAAGTCCTGCACCTCGCCGACGCCGTCGTCCGCGAAGAAGCGGGTGATCAGCACATTGGTGTCGGGGAAGTAGAACTGCTTGGTGCGTGTCGGGGCATCCGCGGCGAGTTCGAAGGATCCGCCCCGGTCCGCGTCGAGGATCGAGGCGAAGATACTGGGCGCGTCGAAGCGCGGGCAGCAGTACCAGTCAATGGTGCCGTTGGTGTCCACCAGCGCCGCGCTGCGCAGATCGCCGATCAGGCCGTGATGGGCGATGGGCAGATAACGGGTCGCGCCGACGTCCGGGGACAGGTCGAAAGCACTGAACACCCCGGCGCTCGCGTTGGCCTCTGCAGTCACATCGAACCTCCCTGAGCCGCCGCACCCACCTTTCAGGCTAACCAGTCCTCGACGTGCGGGACAGCGGGAGCGGACGCCGCGGCGCCCACTGACGCCCACTCCCGTGACCCTGCCGACGGGCCCGGCACCGTGCCCGCCCGTCGGCGCCGAGCGCATCGATGTCAGGATGGTTCCATGACGAGCAAGGTTTACTTCGACATCACCATCAATGACGAGCCCGCTGGGCGGATCACGTTCAATCTGTTCGACGACGTCGTTCCCGAGACCGCGGAGAACTTCCGCGCGCTGGCGACCGGCGAGAAGGGCTTCGGCTACAAGGGATCGTCCTTCCACCGGATCATCCCCGACTTCATGCTGCAGGGCGGCGACTTCACCCGGGGCGACGGCACGGGCGGCAAGAGCATCTACGGGGCGAAGTTCGCGGACGAGAACTTCAAGCTCGCGCACACCAAGCCGGGCCTGCTGTCCATGGCCAACAGCGGTCCCAACTCCAACGGCTCCCAGTTCTTCATCACGACCATCGTGACGTCGTGGCTGGACGGCAAGCACGTGGTGTTCGGCGAGGTCGACAACCAGGAGAGCATGGACCTGGTCAAGAAGATCGAGGCCCTCGGCTCGCAGAGCGGCCGGCCCTCGGCGAAGGTCACCATCGCGGACAGCGGCGTTCTCTGACCCGCGTAGGCAACCGCTGAACGAGCGCGCCGTCCGACGGACTCCGTCGGACGGCGCGCTCCGTCGTACCGGGCGGTCGGAGGGACGGCCGCGGCCGACGGGGCGGCGGCGCGAATCCGCTCGGTACGGTGTCGGGATGGGGAACGTGTTTCACGGCGGGGGCCGCAGTCTGTCCATGTCCAACGGGGGCACGGACGTCTTCGTCGACGTGCTCATGCTGGCCGTGTCCGATCTCGCCGACAGCGCCTGGGAGCACCGCTTCGCCACCCTGCTGACCTTGCAGGACCAGAGCGTCATGGGGCGCGGGGCGGTGGGCTTCGATCTGGAGGACGTCGACTGGGGCCGCTCCCCGCGCGAGCGGGCCGCGGCGAAGGACTTCGTCCTGCGGGTGCTGGATCTCGCCCTGCGCAGGCACCGGTGGGATGAGCTGGGCTACGAGCCGCCCTTTGCCGAGGGTTGCCTGCGGCAGTACCGGGAGATGGTCGAGGCATTCGATCCGGCCGACGCCGAGCGGCGAAGCGGTGGCTTCCCGTTTCCCGGCCCGGAGGAGGCTGCCACGGCCTCGTGCGTACGGCATCGCGTCCTGTGCGCGCCGGTCCACTGGGAGGGATGCGTCTTCTGTACGGGGCTCCGGTGACAGCGCACCGCCGATGCGGCGGCACGGCTTTCGCAGCTCTCGCTGTCAACTGACGGTTGACACTCCATGCGTGTCAACCTACGGTTGACGCATGGTGAATCCTGTACGCCCAACCAATCCCGTACGCCTCGACGACCTGATCGAGGCCATCAAGAAGGTCCACACCGACGCCCTCGAACAGCTCTCCGACGCGGTCATCGCCGCGGACCACCTCGGCGATGTGGCCGACCATCTGATCGGGCACTTCGTGGACCAGGCCCGGCGCTCGGGCGCTTCCTGGACGGAGATCGGGAAGAGCATGGGGGTGACCAGGCAGGCGGCCCAGAAGCGGTTCGTCGCCAAGGACCCCGGCGGGGCCTCGGACCTCGACCCCAGCCAGGGGTTCGGCCGCTTCACCGAGCGGGCCAGGAACGTCGTGATGGCCGCGCAGAACGAGGCCCGCGCGGCAGGCAACGACGAGGTGCGCACCGAGCACCTGGTGCTGGGGCTGCTCAGCGAGCCGGAGGGGCTTGGCTTCGCGTTCATCACGGCCCAGGGCGTCATGGCGGAGGCCGTCCGGCAGGCCGCGACCGAGGCGCTGCCGGCCGCGGCCGACGAGGTGCCCGACCTCATCCCGTACGACGCCGGGGCACGCAAGGCGCTGGAGCTGACGTTCCGGGAGGCCCTGCGGATGGGCCACAACTACATCGGCACCGAGCACATCCTGCTCGCCCTGCTGGAGCAGGAGGACGGCGCGGGTGTGCTGACGGGGCTCGGCATCGACAAGGCGACCGCCGAGACGGGCATCGCCGAGGCCCTCACGCTCATCGCCGCCTCCCTGGACAAGAAGGCCTGACCGAAGCGGCCCGTCCGGGGGCGAGCCGGCCGACGGCCGGTGCCGGTAATCCGGTGCCGGCCTTCGCACGCCGGCCGGTCACAGTGCCCCGTACACCGCCTCGATCAGGGCCGACTTGCGCGGGTCGTCGGAGATCCGGGGGCCCATCCGGTTCATCACGTACCCCAGGGCGAGACCGGCCTCCGGGTCGGCGAGACCGCAGGAGCCGCCCGCGCCGTCATGGCCGAGGGCCCGCGGGTTGGGACCGTACGAGCCCTCGGGGCCGCTCAGCCACAGCCCGAGCGCGATCTCCGTGTCATGGCCGATGCCCGTGCCGAGCACCAGGTCACGGCAGGAGCCCTGTCCCTCACGGGCGCGCTCGACGGCCTCCTCGGAGAGGATCCGCCGGTCGCCCGACCTGCCGCGCCCGGCGAAGATCCCGTACAGCGCGGCAACGGCGCGGGCGGTGCCGTGGCCGTTGGCTGCGGGAATCTCCGCCGCCCGCCACTGCGGGGTGTTGGCGGCGGCAGCACCCGTGGGCGGGTTGAGCAGCGTGGCGACGGCCAAGGGCTCCATCTGCGCGAAGAGCGCCGCCTGTTGACGTGCGTCGGCCATCGGGACGACGAGTTCGGCGACGCGGCCCGTCTCCTTCTCGGGAAGTCCGATGGTGAAGTCGATGCCGAGCGGGCCGGTCACCTCCTGCTGGAGGAACTCCCCCGGCAGCAGACCGGTGATCCGCCGGACCACCTCGCCGACCAGGAAGCCGTACGTGAGGGCGTGGTAGCCGGACCGTGTGCCGGGCTCCCACCAGGGCTCGGTCGCCGCGAGCCGGGCGGTGGTCAGGTCCCAGTCGTAGAGCTCGGCCAGGGTGTGCGGCTCGCGCAGTCCGGCCAGCCCCGCGCGGTGCGAGAGCAGATGCCGTACGAGCACGGCTTCCTTGCCCGCCGCAGCGAATTCCGGCCAGTACGCGGCGACCGGGGCGTCGAGGTCGAGCAGCCCCCGGTCGGCGAGGACATGGGCGCAGAGGGCGGTCGGGCCCTTGGTCGTGGACCAGACGTTGACCAGGGTCTCCCGCTCCCAGGGGCGGGTGCGGGCGGCGTCGGCCCAGCCGCCCCAGAGGTCGACCACCGGCTCCCCGCCGATCAGTACGGTCACGGCCGCGCCCAGTTCGTCGCGCTCCCGGAAGTTCGCTTCGAACGCGGTGCGTACCGCGGAGAATCGGTCGTCGCAGTGGCCATGGATCTGCGGCACGGTGGCCTCCCTCGCCTGGGACCTGCCGGTGGGACTCGGTGGGTATGCAACGTACCGACTGGTCGGACTGGCGGGAAGACTTCATGCGCCTACGAAAGGCCGCCGGTCAGCGGGCTCCCGCTTCGAGTCTGAGGCTCCAGCGGCCCGGCATACCGCTGAGCGTGATCGTGGACAGCGGTCGGACGTCGACATTCCAGTACGTCGACGGCGGGGCCTTGAGCGCATAGACGAGGGCGGCCCGGACGACTGCGGGTTCGGCGACGGCGACGATGGCGCCGTCGCATGCGGGGCGGGTGTCCAGCCAGCCCCCTACGCGTGAGATGAAGGCAAGCAGCGGTTCACCGCCGTGCGGGGCGGAGCGCGGGTCCGCGAGCCAGGCGTCGACGGCCGCGGGCTCGCGTGCCGTGACATCGGCGAGGGTGCAGCCGCGCCAGCGGCCCATGTCGCAGTCGCGCAGGGCGGGCTGGACGAGCGGGGCATAGCCGAGCGCCTCGCCGGTGGCACGGCTGCGTGGGGTCGGTGAGCAGTAGCGCAACTCGGCGGCGCCCAGGGGCACCAGGGCGTGCGCGGCGAGCTGCACCTCGTGCCACCCGGCGTGGTCGAGCGGCCGGTCGTCGTCGAAGCGCTCGGCGAGCAGGGCGGAGCTGCGCGCGGCGGCGACGAGCGAGACTCGAACAGTCATGGCGGTGATCGTGGATCCCAGCGCCACGCGGGTCAAGAGGGCCTTCGCAAGCGCTTCCGGCTCAGCCGGGCCGGTTGCACATCCACTTGTGCGCGTCCCCCAGTGGCTTGAAGCCGACCTTCTCGTAGACCCCGTGTGCGTCCTCGGTGGCGAGCATGAACCTGCGGATGCCGGTGGGGGCCGGATGGTCGCGCGCGGCGGTGGCGATCCGCGTGGCGACGCCGTGGCCGCGGGCCGAGCGGTCGGCATACACATCGCAGAGCCAGGCGAAGGTGGCGAGGTCGGTCACCACCCGGGCGAAGCCGACCTGCTCACCCGAGATGACGTCGTGGGCGCCGAAGTTGAGCGATCCGGCGATGGCCCGGTCCTGGTGCTCGCGGGTGCGGCCGAGAGCACCAGTAGGCGTCGGTGGAGAGCCAGTGATGGATACGGGCCGCGTCCAGGCGGGACGGGTCGGACGATATCTCGTAACGCTACTGGGGCATGTCATCGTTCACGGCCGGAGGATATCCCCCGAAGCCGGTCAGGACTTCGTTGCAGGCGGTGCGCAGGCGGCGGACTCCCTCGGCGATCTCGGCCGCCCCGGCGACCGCGGCGAAGCTCAACCGGACCTGCGGGGACGGGGGTTCGGCGCAGAAGTAGGGGCGGCCCGGTGCGATGGCCACGCCCGCGCGCAGGGCCGCCGAGACCACCGCGGACTCGTCCGTGCCGGCTTCCGCGTCGGGCAGGCGCAGCCACAGGCTGCCGCCGCCCGCGGGGATGTGCGGGAGCGTGAGGGCGGGCAGCTCCTGCCGCAGGGCCGCCGTCATGGCGGTGCGCCGGTTTCTCAGCTCGGCCGATACGGAGCGCAGATGGCGGCCCCATGCCGGGGAGCCGACCAGTTCCAGCGCGGTCTCCTGGAGCGGTCGGGGGACGAAGAAGTTGTCGACGATCTGGATGGCCCGCAGCCGGCCCAGCACCGGACCGCGGGCGGCGAGCGCGCCCACCCGCAGGCTGGGCGAGGTGACCTTGGTCAGGGAGCAGACATGGACGACCACACCGTCGGGGTCGTCGGCGGCCAGGGGTGCGGGCAGGGGCCCGGCGTCGTCATGGACCAGGCGGCGGGCGAAGTCGTCCTCGACGACGAAGGCTCCCGCCGCACGGGCGATCCGGACAACCTCGCCGCGCCGTTCGGGGGCGAGGACCGCGCCGGTGGGGTTCTGGAAGAGCGGCTGGCAGACGAATACGCGGGCGCCGGTGGCCCGGAAGGCGGCGGCGAGCAGTTCCGGCCGTACGCCGTCGGCGTCGACGGGTACCGGCACGGGCCGCAGTCCGGTGGCGCGGGCGGCGGCCAGCATGCCCGGGTAGGTGGGCGATTCGACCAGGACCGGGGCGCCGGGCGGGGCGAGGGCGCGCAGTGCGGTGGCCAGGGCGCTCTGGCCGCCCGCGGTGATCAGCACGTCGGCGGCGGTGAGTGCGGGCCCGATCTCCCGGGCGAACCAGGCCCGCAGTTCGGTCAGGCCGTCGGTGGGCGGGCGGCCCCAGGCGCCGGGGCGGCGGCCGGCCCGGGCGAGGGCGGCGGCGAGCGCCCGCTCCGGCTGGAGCGAGGAGTGGAGGTAGCCGCCGTTGAGCTCGATGACGCCGGGCGGCGGTGCGGTCAGCGTGACCAGGACACCGGAGGCGTCGACGGTACGCGGCACCGCTTCGGGGCCGCCGTCGCCGCTGAGCGAGACCTCCTGCCAGGAGGTGTCGCCCGGCGGGGGCACATCGGCACGGGGCTGAGCCCGGAAGGCGCCGGATCCGGGCCTGGTGACGACGAGGCCCTCGGCGGCGAGCTGGGCAATCGCCCGGGAGACGGTGACGGGGCTGACCCGGAACCGCTCCACGAGGGCCCGACTCGACGACAGCTTTCCACCTGGTGAGTAGCGGTTCAATTCGCCGCGAAGGGATTCGACGAGTTCAGCGACGCTGCTACGCTCTTGCATGAAAGTAAAGGATAGCGCTACTCGCACCAGCGCGATAGCGGTTGGTTCATCGGCGGCCGGTACGGCGAACCGCGGTGGCGTGGTTCTCGCCGGGCTCGGTGTCGTCGCCTTCTCGCTGACCTTCCCGTCCACGGCCTGGGGCCTGGAGAGCTTCGGCCCCTGGTCGCTGGTGGCCCTGCGCACGCTGGTCGCCGCGGCGATCGCGGGCAGTGTGCTGCTGGCGGGGCGTGTCCCGGTGCCGGACCGTCGGCACCGGGCCGGGCTCGTCGTCGTCGCCGCGGGTGTGGTGGTCGGCTTCCCGCTGCTGACCACGCTGGCGCTGCAGACGTCGACGACTTCGCACGCGGCCGTCGTGGTGGGGCTGCTGCCGCTGACCACCGCAGTGTTCTCCTCGCTGCGGACCGGGGCGCGGCCGCCCCGCGCCTTCTGGATCGCGGCGCTCGCCGGGGCGGCCGTGGTGATCGCGTTCACCGTGCAGCAGAGCGGTGGTGAGCTGTCCGGCGGTGATCTGTATCTGTTCGGTGCGCTGCTGGTGTGCGCGGCGGGGTACACCGAGGGCGGCAGGCTCGCCGGGATCATGCCGGGCTGGCAGGTGGTCGGCTGGGCGCTGATCCTCTCCCTGCCGCTCGCGGTGGCGGGGGCGGCCATCGCGTTGCCGCTGGAGCCGGTGCGGCTGACCGCGCACGGAGTGATCGGACTGGTCTGGGTGGCGGCCGGGTCCACCTTCTTCGGCCTGTACGTCTGGTACCGCGGGATGGCGGAGATCGGGGTACCGCGGGCCAGCCAGCTTCAGCTCGCGCAGCCGTTGCTGACTCTGGTGTGGTCGTTCTTCCTGCTCGGCGAGGAGGTCTCGACGGCGGCGCCGGTGGCGGCAGTCGCGGTGCTCGTCTGCATCGCGGCCACCCAGCGGACGGGGAACGCCCGGCGTCCGGGGTGAGAACCACGTACCTCCCACCGGGCGAAGTCACACTTCGGTCATAGACTTGTCGACAAGGACCGCCACCCGTGAGGAGGTCACTCCAGATGGAGGCACACGCGGGCGACCGGCTGCTGACGCACGGCAGGACCGTGGGACAGCACGACCAGGTCGCAGAGATCCTCGAAGTGCTCGGGGCCGGGGGCACTCCCCCGTACCGCGTCCGCTCCGAGGACGGACACGAACACCTGATTTCGCCCGGTCCCGACAGCGTCGTACAGCACAAAGGCCGTAAGCAGGCACCGGAGACTCTGTAGCGGCCTCCGGCGGACGGCACTGCTCTTCACCCCGGGCCCCGGGCGGGCCGGTCGGTTCCCGGCAGCCCGCCCACAACACCCGGTGCGTCCACTCCGCTTCTTCTGTCAGCGGGGTGGGCGCACCCTGTTGCGATAGTGGTCGCCCACCACCCGGGCCATGGTTCCGATCCGGTCCGTGACCACGTCCTTGCCGGAGAAGTAGACGTGGCCGCGCACCTGGTCGTAGGCGGCGGCGAAGTCGAGGTGGCGGGAGAGTTCGGCCGGGTCCTGCCAGGCGGCGGGCTGGGCGGGGTCACCGGCCTTGTAGAGCGCCTCGCCCACGAACAGATCGACGCCCGTGCCCCGTACGACCTCGTCCCACCAGGGCAGCAGTTTGGCGTAGTCGGCGGCGGCGAAGCCGATGTTCCAGTAGATCTGCGGGCAGATGTAGTCGATCCAGCCCTTCTCGACCCAGCCGCGGGTGTCGGCGTGCAGATCGTCATAGGTCTGCACACCCGCCTTCGTGTCGGAGCCGAGCGGGTCGGTCGCGGCGTTGCGCCACACACCGAACGGGCTGATCCCGAACTGGACGTTCTTCTTGATCTGCTTGATCCGCTCGGCGGTCTCGCGTACCAGCTTGTCGGTGTTGTCGCGCCGCCAGGCGGCCTTGTCCGGGAAGCCCGCACCGTATTTCGCGTACGTGGCGTCGTCGTCGAAGACCTGCCCGGCCACCGGGTACGGGTAGAAGTAGTCGTCCCAGTGCACGGCGTCGATGTCGTAGCGACGGACCGCGTCCAGCATCGCGTCCTGGACGAAGCGGCGGACCTCGGGGATTCCGGGGTTGTAGTAGAGCTTCCCGCCGTACGGCAGGACCCAGTCGGGGTGCAGCCTGGCGGGGTGGGTGGCGACCAGCCGGGACGGGTCGGTGTGGTTGGCGACCCGGTACGGGTTGAACCAGGCGTGCAGTTCGAGGCCGCGCCGGTGCGCCTCGCGGACGGCGGTGCCCAGCGGATCCCAGCCGGGGTCCTTGCCCTGGACCCCGGTGAGGTACTCGGCCCACGGTTCGTAGGGCGAGGGCCACAGTGCGTCGGCGGTCGGGCGGACCTGGAGGATCACGGCGTTCAACCGCCGGTCGACGGCCTCGTCGAGGTACGCGATCAGCTCGGCCTCCTGCGCGGCCGCCGTCAGACCGGACGCCGAGGGCCAGTCGAGGTTGGCGACGGTGGCGACCCACATGCCGCGCAGCTCGCGCCGCTCCACATGGTGACCGCCCTTGCGCGGCGCTACGACCGTAGGTCCGGTGCCGGTCTGCCGGGACGGGACCGCGACGGCATCACCGGCCGTGGTGATGGTGCTCACCACCCCTGCGACCACTCCGGCCGCACCAGCCACAAAGCCTCTTCTGGCCATTTGCCGCATTTCGCTGCACCTGCCGTCTCTCTGTCCTCGTCCGTCGCCCCGGTATCCGGGCGTAACACAGAGCATGCCCGCCCCGGCCCGCGATGACCCGCAGGTCGCGGAGTAACGTCGGGGGGTCGGGGCGGGCACCGGAATCAGACGGGAACCTGCGACACGGAGAACAGCGAAAGGCACGAGGTGACGGACTCTATGGCCGACATTGCACGCGTCGGAGTGGTGGGCTGTGGCCAGATGGGCGCGGGGATCGCGGAGGTGTGCGCCCGCAGCGGTCTTGAGGTCAAGGTGGCCGAGACCACCGGCGAGGCACTGGAGATCGGCCGCACCCGGCTGCACAACTCCCTCTCGAAGGCCGCCGAACGCGGCAAGATCACTCCGGAGGAGCGCGACGAGACACTGGCTCGTCTGAGCTTCACCACCGACCTCGGAGAGTTCGCCGACCGCGATCTCGTCATCGAGGCCGTCGTGGAGAACGAGCAGGTCAAGACCGAGATCTTCCAGGTGCTCGACCAGGTGGTGACCCGGCAGGACGCGATCCTCGCCTCGAACACCTCCTCCATCCCTCTGGTGAAGCTGGCCGTGGCGACCTCTCGCCCGGACCAGGTCATCGGCATCCACTTCTTCAACCCGGCCCCGGTGCAGAAGCTCGTCGAGCTGATCCCCGCGCTGACGACGTCCGACGAGACGGTGAAGCGCGCCGAGGCCCTGGTGCAGGACGTGCTCGACAAGCACCCGATCCGCGCCCAGGACCGCTCCGGCTTCGTCGTCAACGCGCTGCTGATTCCGTATCTGCTCTCCGCGATCCGGATGTTCGAGTCGGGGATCGCCAGCCGTGAGGACATCGACAACGGCATGGAGCTCGGCTGCGCCCACCCGATGGGCCCGCTCAAGCTCTCCGACCTGATCGGTCTGGACACCGTGGCCTCGGTCGCCGACTCGATGTACGCGGAGTTCAAGGAGCCGCTGTACGCCGCTCCCCCGCTGCTCCAGCGGATGGTGGACGCGGGCCGGCTCGGCCGCAAGACGGGCTCGGGCTTCTACCCGTACTCCTGATCCGTCTCTCGTGCCCGCACGGGGCCGGCCGGGAAACCCCCGGCCGGCCCCGTTCTCGGTTCCGGGAGCCTCATCCCAGCCTTGAGCGGAGCCTCATCCCAGCCGTAAGTGATGGAGCATCATCAGCCCGGCCACCATGCCCGCGGCCGGGACCTCGCCGCGGGCGATCATGTCGGGCACCAGCTTGAGCGGTATCCACTCGCGGCGCGAGGACTCGAAGTCGTCGCTGGGGTGGCCGGTCCAGGTGGCCTCCTCGGACCAGTAGAGGTGGTGCCGGGCGTCGGTGAGGCCGTTCGACGGCTCCACGGTCAGCAGCGGGCGCAGCGGGCCGGGGCGCCAGCCGGTCTCCTCCTCCATCTCCCGGGCGGCGGCGGCCGCGATGTCCTCGCCGTCCTCGACGACGCCCGCGGCGAGTTCCCAGCCCCAGCTGTCGGTGATGAACCGGTGCCGCCACAGCAGCAGTACCTCGTTGGCCCCGTTGACGACGGTGGCCGCCGCGACGGGGCGGAGCCGGATGAGGTAGTGGTCGAGATGGCGGCCGTCGGGGATGAGTACATCCGCCAGATTGACCCGGAACCAGCGGTTCTCATACACGGTTTGTTCGTTCAGATTCGTCCATTGCACAGTTCTGCCACCTTCCGACAAGTAGGTGGCAACATCGCAGCAGGAGCGGCACCGGAGGGGAACGTACCGGAGCCGTACATGCTCACATCGGTACGCGCAACGCCCCGTCGATCAGTTCGGCGGCCCGCCCCGCGTCGGCGCAGCCGCTCGCGACCAGATCCTCGCGCACCGCGCGCAGCCGGTCGCGCAGCCGCTGCGACTCCATGCCCCTGGCCCGCTCCGCCATCTCCACGGCCGTGGCAGCCGCCCGGTCCGCCTCGCCCTGACGAAGCTCGATATGGGTCAGCATGGCCAGCCGGTGCACCCGGCCCCGGTCGTGCGCCGGGATCCGTACGGCCGTCGCCGCGTGTTCCCTGGCCCCCGGCAGATCGCCGAGGCTGAGCAGGGCCTCGGCCACCTGCACATTGACCAGGCCCGGCTGGACGTACCCCGTCTCGTCCGGTTCATGGCCCGGCCGGATGCGTCCGGCCTCCGACTCGGCGCGCCGGATGCACTCCAGGGCGCTTGTGGCGTCGCCGATGTGGGCGTACGCCTTGGCCTGCATCGCGTACAGATCGGCGGCCAGCGCGGGAGTGATGTGCCGGCCGGAGGCCCGTAGCGCCGCCTGTGCGAAGGCCACGGACTGCCGGTAGTCGGCGAGGAACAGCGACTGGTTGACCAGCAGGGCGATCACATAGCCGCCGAGCCCCCGGTCCCCGCTCGCCTTGGCCAGCCGCAGCGCCTGGTGGAAGTAGCGCTGGGCGAGCCCGTGCGCGTCGGAGTCGTATGCGCAGATGCCCGCGACCGCCACCAGCCCGCCCGTCGCCCGGTGCAGTTGGCGCCCCATCGCGTCGCTGTAGCCGCCACGCAGCAGCGGGGCGGTCTCGGCGTTGAGGAAGCCGACGATGCGGGAACGGGTCGCGATTCCGCCTGCCCTGCGGTACATGAGTTCGTAGTGGGCACGGGCCGCGCGCAGGGTCACTATGTCGGCCATGCCGACCCGGGTCGTGCCGCTGCGGGAGACATCGACGTCCTCGGGCGGGTTCTCCCACTCCCAGACGGGCATCACCGCCGTGGTGCCAGTGACGGCGGCCGAGGCGAGTATGTGCGGGCGCTGCTGTTCGTCGGAGCGCCACAGCGCGGTGGCCCGCTCGACGAATCCGGTGAGCGTGGATGCGGGCACGGCCGCGCCGGCGCCCGGGGTCGCCATGCCGATGTCGTCCAGCGAAAGATGCCTGTTCAGCCGGTTCCCGAGCACTTCACAGATCAGGTCCGGCACCTGGCCGCGCGGGCGCTGCCCCTTCAACCAGCGGGCCACCGCGGTGTGTTCGTACCGCAGGCACAGTCCGCGGGAGCGGCCTGCCCGGTTGATGTGCGCGGCAAGGCCCGCCCGGGAGACGCCCGCCTCCTCGATCAGGGCCGCCAGCAGAATGTTGGGCTCCGTTGCCCCCATTTGCCCCTCCGGTGGTTCGGCACGCCGAGGCGTGTCGCACCAGTGGAGCACGATTCACACGGGGTGTGAACGGAATGCCCGAACCGTCCCGCCGCGCGCTCTGTTGCGCCGGTGCGCGGATCGGTTGAATCAGTCGTCTCGCAAGAGGCGGCCGGGTCGTCTGCTCCCCCTCGTACAGTCGACGACCCGCACCCGCGCCGTCCGTTTCCGCCGACCTGCCCGACACTCCGTGGCGGCGCGGACGGTGCGGGGAACGCCCGAGAGCGGTTCTGTGCCGCTCGGCGAGCACGGAAGGGGCGTATCCGGTCGCCGGATACGCCCCTCCTTCATGATGTGTGGCGCGTTACGCGCCCCGCAGCACCGCGCCCGTCCGCTCGGCGGCCAGGGACACCGCCGCGTCGCGGGCGGCCGTGGCCTCGTCCACGGTCAGCGTGCGGTCCGCCGCGCGGAAGCGCAGCGCGTACGCCAGGGACTTGCGGCCCGCACCGATCTGGTCGCCGGTGAAGACGTCGAACAGCCGCAGCGATTCGAGGAGTTCACCCGCGCCCGCACGAAGCGCCTGCTCCACCTCGGCGGCGGGGACGCTCTCGGCGACGATCAGCGCGACGTCCTGGGTCGCCACCGGGAAGGCGGAGATCCGGGGCGCCTGGAGCGCGCCGTCGACGGCCTGCTCCAGGATGTCGAGCTCGACCTCCATGGCGCAGGTGCGCTCCGGCAGGTGGAGCTCCTTGATGACGCGCGGGTGCAGTTCACCGGCGTGCCCGAAGAGGGTCTCCGCGCCGTTCACCGTGACGTACAGCGCGGCGCAGCGGCCCGGGTGCCACGGCGCGTGCTGTTCGCTCCGGACGGTCACCTCGACACCGGCCTCACGGGCGATCGTCCGGGCGGCCTCGATGGAGTCCGCCCAGTCGGCCGGGCGGCCCTTGCCCCACCAGCCGGCCTGCTCGCGGGCGCCCGCGAGCACGACCGCGGCGCGGCGCGGCTGACGTGGCAGTGCGGCATTCAGTCCGGCGATCTCGTCGTCGGTGGGACGGCGGTCGACGGGCAGCCGCACGGCCTGCGTCTCACTGCCGGTCGGCCTGAAGACCAGACCGGTCTCGAAGAGCGCGAGGTCGTGGCTGCCGCGGCCGTCGTTGCGCCGCAGTGCGCCGAGCAGGCCCGGCAGCAGCGTGGTGCGCAGCGCCGGCTCCTCGTCGGAGAGCGGGTTGACGAGCTCGACCGTACGACGGCGGGCGTCGTCGGCGTCGAGACCGAGCTGGTCGAGCACGGCGTCGCCGATGAACGGGTAGTTCAGCGCCTCGACATAACCGGCTCCGGCCAGCGCCCGGCCGATCCTGCGGTGCAGCCGCTGACGGTCGGTGAGCCCTCGGCCGGACGGCGGCGTCGGCAGGGTGGACGGAAGGTTCTCGTACCCCTCAAGCCGGATGACCTCTTCGGCGAGGTCGTTCGGCTCGCTCAGGTCGGGCCGCCAGGACGGCACGGTGACGAGGAGCTCGTCCTGCCCGTAGACGTCGCAGCCGACCTGCTGGAGGCGGCGTACGACGGTCTCGCGGCCGTAGGCGACACCGGCCACCCGGTCGGGGTGGTTGGCGGGCATCGCGATGGTGCGGGGCGCGGAGGGGGCGGTGACCTCGGTGACACCGGCCTCGGCGGTGCCGCCGGCGAGCAGCACCAGCAGGTCGACGGTGCGCTGTGCGGCGGCGGCCGCGGCCTGCGGGTCGGCGCCGCGCTCGAAGCGCTTGGACGCCTCGGAGGACAGCTTGTGGCGGCGCGCGGTCCGGGCGATCGAGATCGCGTCGAAGTGCGCGGCCTCGATGACGACCTCGGTGGTGCTGTGCGCACCTTCCTGGATGTCCGCGATCTCGGTGTTGGCTCCGCCCATGACGCCCGCGAGGCCGATCGGCCCGCGGTTGTCGGTGATGACCAGGTCCTCGGCGTCCAGGACGCGGACCGTGCCGTCAAGGGTGGTGAGCTTCTCGCCCTGCTGGGCCCGGCGCACCCCGATCGGCCCGTCGATGCGGGTGCGGTCGTAGGCGTGCAGCGGCTGGCCGAGCTCCAGCATCACGTAGTTGGTGATGTCGACGGCGAGCGAGATCGGGCGCATCCCGGCCTTCTGCAGCCTGCGCTGCAGCCAGATCGGGGAGCGTGCCTCGGGCTGCAGGCCGACGACGGTGCGCGCGGTGAACTTGTCGCAGCCGATCGGGTCGGCGACCTTGACCGGGTAGCCGTACGCATTCGGCGCGGGCACATCGAGGAGGGCCGGATCGCGCAGCGGCAGCCCGTACGCGATGGCGGTCTCGCGGGCGACGCCGCGCATGGACAGGCAGTAGCCGCGGTCCGGCGTGACGGCGATGTCGAGGACCTCGTCGACGAGCTGGAGCAGCTCGATCGCGTCGGTGCCGGCCTCGTGCTCCGGCGGCAGCACGATGATGCCGTGCGTGCCGTCGTCGCCCATGGCGAGCTCGTCGGTGGAGCAGATCATGCCGTGCGAGGTCTTGCCGTACGTCTTGCGCGCGGCGATCGCGAAGTCACCGGGCAGGACGGCGCCCGGGAGGACCACGACGACCTTGTCGCCGACGGAGAAGTTACGGGCTCCGCAGACGATCTCCTGCGGCTCGCCGGTGCCGTTGGCGCTGCCGACGTCGACCGTGCAGAAGCGGATGGGCTTCTTGAAGCCCTCCAGCTCCTCGATGGTCAGCACCTGTCCGACGACCAGCGGGCCCTTGAGGCCGGCACCGATCTGCTCGACGGTCTCGACCTCCAGACCCACGGCGACGAGCTTGGCCTGTACGTCACGGCCGGACTCCGTCGCCGGCAGGTCGACGTACTCCCGCAGCCAGGAAAGCGGGACGCGCATCAGATCTCCATCCCGAACGGCCGGGTGAACCGGACGTCACCCTCGACCATGTCTCGCATGTCTTCGACGTTGTGGCGGAACATCAGCATCCGCTCGATGCCGAACCCGAAGGCGAATCCGCTGTACTTCTTGGGGTCGACACCGCAGGCGATGAGCACCTTGGGGTTGACCATGCCGCAGCCGCCGAGCTCGATCCAGCCCTCGCTGCCGCAGGTGCGGCAGGGGCGGTCCGGGTTGCCGACGGACGCGCCGCGGCAGACGTAGCAGACCATGTCCATCTCGGCGGACGGCTCGGTGAACGGGAAGAAGTTCGGCCGGAGCCGGGTCTTCATGTCCGGGCCGAAGAGCGCCTGGACCATGTGGTCGAGGGTGCCCTTGAGGTCGGCCATGGTGAGGCCCTCGTCGACGGCGAGCAGCTCGATCTGGTGGAAGACCGGGGTGTGCGTCGCGTCGAGCTCGTCGGTGCGGTAGACGCGGCCGGGGCAGACGACGTAGACGGGGGGCTCGCGGTCGAGCAGGGTGCGGGCCTGGACCGGCGAGGTGTGCGTACGCAGCACGACACCGGACTCGTCGTTCTTGGCACCGTCGGCGCCCTGGACGAAGAAGGTGTCCTGCATCTGCCGGGCCGGGTGGTCGGGCACGAAGTTCAGGGCGTCGAAGTTGAACCACTCCGCCTCGGCCTCGGGGCCCTCCGCGACCTCGTAGCCCATGGCCACGAAGACGTCCGCGACGCGCTCCATGAAGGTCGTCAGCGGGTGGCGGGCGCCGGCCGGGGTGCGGTCGTAGGGCAGCGTGACATCCACCGCCTCCTCGACCAGCACGCGGGCGTCCCGCTCGGCCTCCAGCTCCGCCTGACGGGCGGCGAAGGCCTTGCTCACGGCGCCGCGGGCCTGGCCCACGCGCTTGCCCGCCTCGGCCTTGGCCTGCGGCGGCAGTGCGCCGATCTCCCGGTTGGCGAGCGACAGGGGCGAGGTACCACCGGTGTGCGCCGTCTTCGCCTGGGCGAGCGCGTCGAGGTCGCCCGCGGCGGCGAAGGCGGCGAACGCCTCGTCCCGCATGCGCTCGATCTCTTCCGGTTTCAGTGCCTCGACCTCGACTGGGTCGTACGACTTGTTCGGTGCCGACATCTCTTCCCGTGCTTCCGATTGGCTGATGCTGCGTTTACCGGGGGACATTCCCCGGACCCCCGTGGTCCCGCTCGACGACTGGAGGACGCAAAGGTGCCAAAAGTCGAGTCTAAGGGGCAGAGGATGTGTAGAAGGCCCGTGGGCTGCTCAGACCAGATAGGCCGGCGTGCTCACGGGCAGAATAAATCGGAATTCCGCACCGCCGCCGGGGCCGCGGCCGACCGTGATCGTACCGCCGTGCGCCTCGACGATGCCCTTGACGATGTAGAGGCCCAGGCCCGTACCACCGCGCTTGCTCCCCCGCCAGAAGCGGGTGAAGACACGGCCCATCGACTCCTCGGGGATGCCGGGGCCTTCGTCGCTCACGGTGACGGCCGTTCCCTTCTCGTCGCTCTTCGCGGGTGCGGGTGCGACTTCAATGGTGACGGTTCCCTCGCCGTGGCGCACCGCGTTTTCCAGCAGGTTGCCGAGCACCTGGTCGACCTTGTCCGGGTCGGCCCAGACCGCGGGCAGCGGCTGGCAGGTGCGGACGAGGAAGCGGTCGGGGGTCTGGCCGTTCGCGGTGAGGGCCTGGATGTGGCGTTCCACGGCGGCGGAGAGGTCCACGGGCTGCCGTCGCAGCTCCAGCCGGCCGGAGTCGATCCGGGAGATGTCGAGCAGTTCGGCGATGAGCCGGGTGACGCGGCCCGCGTCGGCGTCGACGGTCTCCAGCATCAGGCGCTTCTGGTCGTCGGTGAACCGTTCCCACTTGGCGAGGAGGGTCGCGGTGAAGCCCTTGACGGAGGTCAGCGGGGAACGCAGCTCATGGGCGACCGTCGCGATCAGCTCGGCGTGGCTGCGTTCGGTGCGGCGGCGGGCCTCGGTGCCGCGCAGCGAGATCACCAGACGGCGTACGGGACCGGTCGGGTGCTCGCGTACGTACCGTGCGGAGACCAGGACCTCGCGGCCGCCGGGCAGCAGCAGATTGCGCTCGGGCTGGCCGACCCGGGTGGCGAGGCCGCCGTACGGATCGGTCAGCGCCCACCAGCGGCGGCCCTTGAGGTCCTCCAGCGGCAGTGCGTGCTCCAGGGGGCGGCCGAGAGCGGCGGCCCGGGGCACGGCCGTGATCCGGGCCGCCGCGGAGTTGAAGCAGATGACCCGGCCGGTCTCGTCGGCGATGACCAGGCCGTCGGGGAGGTCGTCGGGATCGACGGTCGCATCGACGGGTCCGAGATCCGGGCCTTCGGCCGGTTCGCCCGCCGCGCCGGGGCCTTCGAAGGCGCGCACGACGGCCGCGTGTGTCCCGCGCGGCCTGCTCATGCCGACAGCCATATCCCGTACCCCACCTCTCGAACCGGTGCAGTGGGCCCCCGAGTTCGTCACCCTACTAGTCGTCGGTGACGGAGCGACACCCTGCGGGGGCGCACTGCTGCGGTCCGCCGTCCATGTGCTGGGCGGTCTCGACGGGCCCGGAGTGTCGGCCACGGAGGCGGCACGCCTGCTGGAGACCGTCACCGGGCACCTGCGCGGCAGCGGATCCATCGCGGACACCGCGGCCGCGCTGCACCGCCACCGCGACACGGGACGGCACCGTTTCGCCCGCTTCCACGAGCTGACCGGCCGCGGCGTCCGCCGCCCCGACGACGCGGTACTGGTCGCGGTGGCCGTGCCGGGCCAGGACCGCGGCTGCCGATCAGTGGCGGGGGCGCTGGGCCCGTGCGGAGGCGTACAGGCAGACGGCCGCCGCCGTGGCCAGATTGAGGCTCTCCGCCTTGCCGTGGATCGGCACCCTCACGACGGCGTCGGCCAGCGCCCGGGTCTCCTCCGGCAGGCCCCATGCCTCGTTGCCGAAGACCCAGGCGGTCGGCCCGCCCATGGTCCCCGCGTCGAGCTCGTCATCGAGGTCGTCGTCGCCCGCTCCGTCGGCGGCGAGAATCCGTACGCCCGCGTCCCTCAGCCCCTGCACGGCCTGCTCCACCGGAACACCGACGGCGACCGGCAGGTGGAAGAGCGATCCGACCGAGGCCCGGACAGACTTGGGGTTGTAGAGGTCGACCGAGGCATCGGTGAGCACGACGGCGTCGGCGCCCGCGGCGTCGGCGCAGCGCAGCACCGTACCGGCGTTCCCCGGGTCGCGTACGTGGGCGAGGACGGCGACCAGTTTCGGCTTCGCGGCGAGGATGGCGTCGAACGGCGAGTCGAGGAAGCGGCAGACACCGATCAGGCCCTGCGGGGTGACGGTCTGCGACACATCGGCGAGCACATCGCCGTCCGCGAGGTACACCCGGGCGCCGGCCGCATGGGCGGCGTCGACGATGTCGGCGTACCGCTCGGCCGCCTCGACGGTGGCGAACAGCTCGATCAGCGTCGCCTCGCCGTCGCTGCCTCGGTGCTCGGCAGCCTCGCGCACGGCCTGCGGCCCCTCGGCGATGAACCTGCGCTCCTTGCCGCGGAAGTTGCGCTTGGCCAACCGCCGGGCGGCGGTGACGCGCGGCGATCGCGGGGAGATCAGTTCGGGGGTGCCCATGGTCGGCGGCGAGCCTCTCTGCGTACGGAGGTGAGGAACGTACGGAACATGTCGTGCAACGCACCGGACCCGCAGACGACGAGCGCCTGCGGGTCCGGCTCAGAAGACAGGAAGTGCGACCTGGATCAGGCGGCCTTCGGGGCGTTGACGTCGCTCGGGAGGGCCTTCTGGGCAACCTCGACGAGGGCGGCGAACGCGTTGGCGTCGTTGACCGCGAGCTCGGCCAGGATCTTGCGGTCCACCTCGACGTTGGCGGCCTTCAGACCCTGGATGAGGCGGTTGTACGTCATGCCGTTCTGGCGGGCAGCGGCGTTGATGCGCTGGATCCACAGCTGACGGAAGTCGCCCTTGCGCTTCTTGCGGTCGTTGTAGTTGTAGACCAGGGAGTGGGTGACCTGCTCCTTGGCCTTGCGGTACAGGCGCGAGCGCTGACCGCGGTAACCGCTGGCGGCCTCGAGGATTGCCCGGCGCTTCTTGTGGGCGTTTACTGCCCGCTTGACGCGTGCCACTTTTTAACTCCTTGTAGCGGGGCCGTGGTTGGACTCACACGGCCCGGAAACGAATTGGTCCCGGTGTGACAGAGGTCGCGCCCCCGGATTCACCGGGGGCCGGGCCTCACTTGCCGAGAAGCTTCTTGATCTTCTTGGCGTCGGCCGGAGCCACGACGACCGTGCCGGTCAGCGAGCGGGTCTTCTTGGACGACTTGTGCTCGAGCAGGTGGCGCTTGCCGGCCTTCTCGCGGAGCACCTTGCCGGAGCCGGTGATCTTGAAGCGCTTGCTGGCACCGCTGTGCGTCTTGTTCTTCGGCATCGCGCCGTTCTCTCCTCGTCAGTGGCGCCCCTCGCGGTGCGGGCACCGGACAGCAGGGGCGTCAGATCTTGGTGGGAATTCCGGGGGGACCCAGGGCCGCCTGGATGGCGGCCCCCTGAGGTCACGCCTCGGAAGGTGTCTCGGCCGGAGCCTCGGGCTGCGCTTCGGCAGCCTCGTCCGCAGGTTCGGCGTCGTGGGTGGAACCCTGACGCTCCGCCTTGCGGGCGGCCTGGGCCTCGCGGGCCTCGGCCATGGCTTCGGTCTTCTTCTTGTGCGGGCCCAGAACCATGATCATGTTCCGGCCGTCCTGCTTCGGGTTGGACTCGATGAAGCCGAGTTCCTCCACGTCCGAAGCGAGACGCTGGAGCAGTCGGAAGCCCAGCTCGGGGCGGGACTGCTCACGACCACGGAACATGATCGTGATCTTGACCTTGTCGCCCTGCTTGAGGAACCGGACGACGTGACCCTTCTTGGTGTCATAGTCGTGCGGGTCGATCTTCGGCCGGAGCTTCATCTCCTTGATGACCGTGTGCGCCTGGTTCTTGCGCGCCTCACGGGCCTTCATGGCCGACTCGTACTTGAACTTCCCGTAGTCCATGAGCTTGCACACGGGCGGACGGGCGGTCGCCGCCACCTCGACCAGGTCGAGGTCGTACTCCTGTGCGAGTTCCAGGGCCTTGGCAAGCGGAACAATCCCGACCTGCTCGCCGCTGGGACCGACAAGTCGCACCTCGGGAACGCGAATCCGGTCGTTGATGCGGGGCTCGGCGCTGATGGATCCTCCTCGGTAGCACCACGCGGCCGCCTGGCGGACAGCCACGTAACGTCTGTTTTCCTGAGACCAACCGCACCAGCACATCAAAAATGCCCCGGACGGGACACAGGCGGGGCTCCTGGAAAACCGGAACACCGCCGCGGTCAACCGCGGGGCGCATCGGGCGGCTCCATCGTCCGTACGGAACGATGGGCGCCACCTGACCGGTGACCTGCCGTCCCGGAGGATGGTCAGGTGGGAGATCGGAGCCTCCACTTGTGGGCCGGACACATAGATGCCCAGCCGGTCGTTACACAAGGTTAGCAGCTCCCCCGGGGTGGTGCGAACCCGTGCGGGGGCAACCGCTCGCGCAGCTCCCGGGGACGGGGGCGGGCAGGCGTGGGCCTATCGTATGGCGCATGAGTGACGCGACCCCCACCAGTGATTCCCCCGGCTTCGACGACATGGCCCGCGACATCGCGGAGGTGCCCGCGGTCGAGGTGATCGTGACGGTCGCGGTCAATCTGATGAGCGCCGCCGCCGTGAAGCTCGGGCTGACCGAGGACGGCGACGAGCACAAGGACCTCGACGAGGCCCGCAAGCTGGTGCATGCGCTGGCCGGCCTGCTGGACGCCAGCACCACCGAGATCAGCTCCTTCCACGCGGCTCCGCTGCGTGACGGCCTGAAGTCCCTGCAGCTGGCGTTCCGCGAGGCGTCGCTCGTACCGGACGAGCCCGGCCAGGGCCCCGGCGAGAAGTACACCGGCCCCGTCTTCGGCTGAGCCCGCCCGTCTGTCCCTGCGTACCAGCACTACGCGCGTGAGCCCCCGCCCGGGAAGGGCGGGGGCTCACGCGCGTAGTGAAGGGGCGGGCAGTCAGCGCGTGAACAGGGGTTCACCGGGCGTGGTCGCATCGGCCGGCAGCAGCGCCAGGTCCAGGCCACGCACCAGGCGGGCGCGCAGGACGTCGTCGGCCGCCAGCCGCTGCGCAACCCGGCGGGCCGCGTCGGCGGGGTCCGCATCGGGTGCGAGGACGAGGGCGAGGGTGCCGTCGGCCCGGCCGGGGCCGAGGTGGGCGCGGAGAACCGTGGGCTCGGCGGCGACCGCGTTCCGTACCGCCGAGATGACCGCGGGGTCGTCCAGCGGGTCGGCGCTGGTGCGGCCCTCGGCGAGGGCGAGCAGCGCGGAGCCGGTCAGCTCGAATGCGACCGGCCCGGCGAGATCGAGGACGACCGTGTCCGCCTTCTCATGCGCGGCGGCCTGCAGCGCCTGGTGCAGGGGTACGGCGACGGGGCGGGCCTGCGGATCCCAGCGGGCCAGCGAGGCGGTCGAGGTGAAGGCGGGCAGGGCACGGCGGTCCCCCGCCTGAAGGGTGGGGACGGCCATGTCACTGGTCTTCTCGCGACGCAGCCCGTGCTCGTCCTCTTCCACTTCCCCGAGCACGGCGACGACAGGGACAAGGAGCCGGGCGCCCTTGAGGGCTTCGAGTACCGGGCCGATGGCCTTCCGGTCCTCGGCCCAGGCGGCGAGTGCCGCAGTCAGGGCCGGGTCGGCCATGCCGTCGTCGTCGGAGTAACCGGGGTCCGGAATGTTCTTCAGCGCCACAGGGCGAGCGTAGTGCCTGGGGTTTCTTACCCTGCCGACAGGTCGGACTCAGCCGGTTCTCAGGTGCCGTTCCTAGCGTCCGGGCATGTCCCGAAACAGATTCCGCGGCTCCGCCCTGTCCGCATCCGTGACGGCCGTGATCCTGCTGACGGGTTCGGCCGCGGGTGGCATCTGTCTGGTCGGCCGGTCGTCGGATCACGCTCCCCGCGCCGCGACGTCCGTATCGTCCGTACCGGCCGCCGGGACCACTCCGGTCCCGGCAACGACGAGTGAGGAGCCGACGGTGGATCTCGACACGGCGCTGGCCGCGGCGGTGGAGCCGCTGCTGGCCGACGTGGGTGACGCGGAGGTATCCGTCGCGGTGCTGGACACCGGGAGCGGTGCGCGGGCGGTCTACGGCGACGGGGCGTACGACACCGCCAGCATCGTCAAGGTCGACATACTCGCGGCGCTGCTCCTGCGGGCCCAGGACGAGAAGCGCGCGCTCACCGCCGGCGAGCGCGGCTACGCGACCGCCATGATCGAGCGGAGCGACAATGCCTCCGCCACCGCACTGCTGCGGGCGATCGGCGGAGCGGAAGCACTCGACGCGGCCAATGAACGCCTGGGCCTGACCGGGACGGCGGCGGCGCACGCATGGGGGCTGACCCGGACCACGGCGGCGGATCAACTGGCTTTGCTCAAGGCGGTGTTCGGTACGGAATCGGAGCTGCGCGAGGGTTCCCGTACGTATCTGCAGGAGCTGATGGGGCAGGTCGAGGCCGATCAGCAGTGGGGTGTGTCGGCGGCGGGCAGCAGTTGGGCCCTGAAGAACGGCTGGATGCCCCGGACGACGACCGGGCTGTGGGACATCAACAGCATCGGACAGGTGAGGGCGGACGGCCGCACCTACCTGGTGGCGGTGCTCTCGGGCGGGCAGCGGACGAAGGAAACGGGGATCGCGCTCGTCGAGTCGGTGGCGAAGGCGGCGGTGGGTGTCCTCGACGCCGCACGGTGAGCGTGGCCTGAGCGTTGCTGGAGCTGCGCTCAGCGCCGTACGGTGGCCGGCCTGTTGCCCCTGCCGCGCCACAGCACCACGGCCAGTGCCAGCAGGACCGCTCCGAGGCCGCCCGCGGCGGGGGCGAGCCAGCCTGCGGGGCTGCTGTCATGGTGCTCGGGGGTGGGGCCGGGGCCGAAGTACCGCTTTCCGTAACCGGCCTCTGCGGAGTCGGCCCGCAGACCGGCGGGACGGAGCGCGGCTCCGGCCTTGATCGCCGCGGCGGGATCGACGATGCCGTACCCCCGGGCGTCGTCACGGCCGGATGCCGGGGCGCTGCGGGCCGTGTCCGTGAGCAGTTGCTTGATCTGGGCGGGCGTCAGTCCCGGGTGTGCGGCGCGGACCAGAGCGACCGCGCCCGAGACGAACGCGGAGGCGGCGGAGGTGCCCCACTCCACGTAGTACTGACGGTCGGGGGCGGCGACGACTATGTCGACTCCGGGGGCGCTGACGGTGGCGTACCAGCGGCGGGTGGAGAACGCGGCATGGGTGCCGTACCGGTCGACGGCGGCGACCGCGATCACGCCGGGGTAGGCGGCGGGGTACGAGATGTGGTCGCCCTTCTCGCCTCCGTTGCCCGACGAGGCGACGACGACGGCCCCCTTCTTCAGCGCGTACTGGATGGCGGCGTCCTCACCCGATTCGGGGTGCGCCGACTCGCTGTCGTCGCCGAGCGAGAGGTTGATGACGTCGGCGCCGTGGTCGGCGGCCCAGCGGATGCCGTCGGCGAGGGCCGTGCCGCGGGACTCCCGGGCCTTGGCGCGGGCCGGGTCGGAGGCTTCGAGGATCACCCGGACCGGGAGGATCTTCACCTCGGGCGCGATGCCCAGCACGCCGTCGCCGCGTCCTGCACCGTGGCCGTGACCTGCGATGATCCCGGCCATCGCGGTGCCGTGCCGGGCCCAGGAGCGGTCGCCGCGGCCGGCGCCGAAGCCGATCATGTCCTTGCCGGGCAGCACCTGGCCCGCCAGGTCGGGGAGGCTGCCGTCGACACCGGTGTCGACGACGGCGACGGTGATCCCCTTGCCCTTGGTCGTCTGCCAGGCCCGATCGGTGTGGAGCGCCTGAAGGCCCCACTGCTGGTCCCGGATGGCATCGGCCCTGGCCGGTGCCGCGGGCAGGAGCGCCAACGCGGTGGCGGCGCAGACCGCACCCAGGGCGCGGCGGTGTCGGCGGGTGCGGCGGCTCATTCCGGCTTCTCCGTGAGGTCGGTGATGGTCCTGTGCAGGCCGCGCTCGATCCGGTCGGCGATTCCCTTGGCCTCGTGGCCGAGCCCGGCCTGGGCGGCGGCCGTGGTGGCGTTCGCGGCCGTCGCCTTGTCGACGGGTTGCGGATCGGTGACCGTACGCCCGTCGGCGAACCCGGAGACGGCGAACACGACGACGGGCACCTCGGTCAGTACGTGGATGGTCCAGCTGGCGCGCTGCCGGTCGCCGAACCCGGCGGCGACCGTGCCCTTGACGGGGTACGTACGGGGCATCAGGTCGGTGCGCCGGTCGAGGTGCTGGTCGGCGAAACGGGTGCTCAGCGCTCTCATGGCCTCGGTGTCACCCTCGGTGAAGATCACCCCGACCGTGGTGACGCTGCTGCTGGTGGCGTCGGTGTAGGTGGCGCGGAGCATGCGCTCGCAGCCGACCGGGCCGAGCGTCCTGGCCAGCAGCGGGTCCAGGGCCGCCTTGCAGCCGCTGTCCGGGGCGACGGCGACGCGGGTCCAGACCCGGTCGGCGCCGCCGGGACCCGCTCCGTCGCCGACCAGCGTGCGTGGGAAGAGGGTGTCCACGGGGACGCTGTGCCAGGCGGAGCGACCCACGACGTAGGCGCTGTGGGCGGCGGGGTCGGCCGAGGAGTCGCTGGTGAGCCAGGCGCCGGTGGCCGCGCCGCCGATCAGTCCGAGCCCGAGCACGACGCAGGCCACGGCGGTCGCGGTCCTGACGGGGTGGCGGGTACGGATGGGGCGCAGCCGGGTGGTGGTCTCGACGGGTGTTTCGGGGAGCGGATGGCGGTGCGGCTGCCGGTACGGGTACGGGACGTGCCCCGGCCCGGGCGGTGGCGGGATCGTTCCCGGGCGCGGGGTGAGGTCCACGGCACCGATGGGCCGCCGCCGGGTCGCGGCGGGCGGCTGCCCGGGGCGGGGCGGGGTGGTGGCGGGCGCGGCGGGGGCGGGAGCCGGGGGCACGGGCCGGAGCCGCGTTGTGGTCTCCACGGGCGGTACTTCGGGTGCGGGCGCCGGCTGAGGGTCCGGCTCCTGCCGCTGGGGTGCGGGCGCCGACACCGGGGCGGCCGGTCCTACTGGCGCCGCCTGCCCGGACGTCGGCGTGGGTACTGCGGGCGGTGGTGTCTTCGGGCGTGGCGGAACGGACAGCCTCGCGGAGGTCGCGGGAGGGGCCTGCACGGGGCGCGCGGGCGCCGGTGGTGGGGTCGTGGGGCGGGGCGGGACAGGAGCGCGCTGCGCCTCGGTACTCATCCGCCCCCCTGGTCCTGTTCCGTACCGCGCGCGGATCGACGTCACAGGCAGGCCCGTTGATTGCCGCGTGCCCGTCACTCTACGGGGTGGAACGGCCCCGGTGGGAGCGGGACGCCCGGCCCCCCGACGATCTGCGCAGATCATCCCCCTACCCAGCGGTACGGCCGTCTGGCAAGCTGCGGCCATGACTGCCCGCGCCGCTGACCGGACCCGTTACAACCGGGCCACCGCCCATCTGGACGCCCCGATCGCCATCGTCGATCTGGATGCGTTCGATGCCAATGCCGACGACCTCGTCCGCCGGGCCGCAGGGAAGCCGATCCGGGTGGCGAGCAAGTCGGTGCGCTGCCGGACCCTGCTGGAGCGGGTGCTCGCGCGGCCCGGGTTCGCCGGGATCATGTCGTTCACACTGGCCGAGTCGCTGTGGCTGGCGCGGTCCGGTTTCGACGACGTGCTGCTGGCCTATCCGTCGGCCGACCGGTCCGCCTTCGCGGAGTTGGCCGCCGATCCGAAGCTGGCCGCCGCCGTGACGGTGATGGTGGACGACCACGCGCAGCTGGAGCTGATCGACGCGGCACGGGACGGTGGCCGCGAGGAGATCCGGGTCTGTCTGGAGCTGGACACCTCGCTGCGGCTGCTCGGCGGCCGGGTCAGGATCGGCGCCCTGCGTTCACCGCTGCGCTCCCCCGCCCAACTGGCCGAGCTGGCACGCTCGGTGGCGCGCAGGCCCGGCTTCCGGCTGGTGGGTCTGATGGCGTACGAGGGTCATATCGCCGGGGTCGGGGATTCGGTCGCGGGCCGGCCGCTGCGCTCCCGGGCGATCCGGCTGATGCAGGCCGCGGGCCGCAAGGAACTGGCCGCCCGGCGGGCCGAGGTGGTGCGGGCGGTACGGGCGGTGGCGCCGGACCTGGAGTTCGTGAACGGCGGCGGCACCGGCAGTGTGCAGCACACGGCGGCGGAGCGCGCGGTGACCGAGATCGCGGCCGGGTCGGGGCTCTACGTACCGCGGCTGTTCGACAACTACACGTCGTTCACGGCGCGTCCGGCGGCGCTGTTCGCCCAGCCGGTGGTGCGCAGGCCGGGTGTGGGTGTGGTGACGGTCCTCGGTGGCGGCTATCCGGCGTCCGGACCGGCGGGTGCGGACCGGCTGCCCGTCCCGTATCTGCCGGAGGGACTGCGCTACGACCCGCAGGAGGGGCCGGGCGAGGTGCAGACCCCGCTGCTCGGTGCCCCGGCCGACGATCTGCTGATCGGCGACAAGGTGTGGTTCCGGCACGCGAAGGCCGGTGAACTGTGCGAACGCTTCGACGAGTTGCAGCTGATCGAGGGCGACCGGGTGACGGCGGCCGTGCCGACGTACCGCGGCGAGGGCCGTACGTTCCTCTGAGCTCAGGGAGCCACGGAGCTGCCCACGCCGCCGCTCGTCCCGCTGTCGCCGACCGGCCGGATCCCCTTGGTGATGGTGTCCATGAGGGAGAGCGGCGGGCCGTCGGGCCCCGCGTCGAAGGCGTAGCGCACGACGATCAGTGATTCGCTGCCGACCGTCGACGGAAAGACGAGTGACTGCACATAGCCGCCGGGGCCCTTGCCTGTGGTGACCCGCCAGCGGACCTGGTAGCCGGTGCGCCCGGCGACGCTCACGGACGCGGAGGCGAGTTGCCTGTGGGACGTGATGCCGCCGTGGATCCGGTCGCCGACGATGTCCTCCTCGTAGGCGCTGTCGGCGGCGGTGGTGATGTCCTGCTTGGCGAGCTCCTCGGCGGAGGTGATGTCCGTGCCGCTCGCGGTACGGGTGGTCACCGTGCCGTGGTAGCAGAAGTCGGAGGAGTCGCCGGGGCAGCTGTAGGAGTCGACAGTGCGCATGGTGAGGGCCTCTTCGACGGTGCTCTCGGGCTTCTCCCAGCCGTCGGGGATCGGCAGCGTGATGCCGTTGAGCTGATCGACGAGGACCTTGGGGTCACCTTCGGCCGGTGACCCGCTCGGCGACGGGGAGTCGTGGTCCGCGGTGGGGAGCGGCGCGGAACTGCTCGGCCCGGCCTTCGGCTGCGTACCGCTGTCGTCCCTGCCCAGCAGGACGGCTCCGGTGACGGCCGCGCCGACAACGACCAGTCCGGCCACGGCGAGCGCGACGATCCGGGTACCGCCCCCGCCGGTCGCCGCGCTGCCGCTGCCGTTCCCGTACGCGTTCCCGACCGGCTCGGGCGGCCCGAACTGCTGGGGTTCAGAGGCGATCGGGCGGGTGTGCGCGGTCCATGCCGTGCCGTCCCACCACCGCTCGGTGCCCGGTGCAGCGGCGTCCGGATACCAGCCGGGCGGTGTCGCGTTGCTCATCCCACCACTCTAGAGGGGTGTGACGTACGCCCCGGAAATACCGCCGTCGACGAGGAAGTCGGTGGCGTTGACGAACGAGGAGTCGTCGCTCGCGAGGAAGGCGACGGCCGCCGCGATCTCCGTGGCTTCGGCGAACCGGCCGACCGGGATGTGCACCAGCCTGCGGGCCGCGCGTTCCGGATCCTTGGCGAACAGCTCCCGGAGCAGCGGGGTGTTGACCGGTCCCGGGCACAGCGCGTTGACCCGGATGCCTTCGCGTGCGAACTGCACTCCGAGTTCGCGGGACATGGCGAGGACGCCGCCCTTGGACGCGGTGTACGAGATCTGGCTGGTGGCCGCTCCCATGATCGCGACGAAGGACGCGGTGTTGATGATCGAACCGCGCCCCTGGCGGCGCATGTAGGGCAGGGCGGCCTTGCAGCAGAGGTAGACGGAGGTGAGGTTGACGTCCTGGACCCGCTTCCATGCCTCCAGTCCGGTGGTGAGGATGGAGTCGTCGTCGGGCGGGGAGATGCCCGCGTTGTTGAAGGCGATGTCGACGGATCCGTAGGTGTCGAAGGCGGTCTTGAAGAGGGCCTCGACCTGTTCGGGGTCGGTGACGTCTACGCGTACGAAGGTGCCGCCGACCTCCTCGGCCGCGGCCTTGCCCGCGCGCTCGTCGATGTCGCCGCAGACGACATGGGCGCCCTCCGACGCCAGGCGGCGTGCGGTGGCCAGGCCGATGCCACTGGCGGCTCCGGTGATGACGGCGGTGCGGCCGACCAGGCGGCGGCAGATGTTCTCGCTGTCGGTGGTGGTCATGTCGGCTCAGGCCTCCGTGCTGATGAAGACGTTCTTGGTCTCGGTGAATGCGGCAAGCGCGTCGGGGCCGAGTTCGCGGCCGAGTCCGGACTGTTTGTAGCCGCCGAACGGGGTCCAGTAGCGGACGCTGGAGTGGGAGTTGACGGAGAGGTTCCCCGCCTGGACCGACTGCGAGACGCGCAGCGCGCGGCCCACATCACGGGTCCAGATCGAGCCGGCGAGGCCGTACTCCGTCGCGTTGGCGAGCCGGACGGCGTCGGCCTCGTCCTCGAAGGGAAGGACGACGGCGACCGGCCCGAATACCTCTTCGGTGGCGACGGGTGAGTCCGGGCGGGCGTCGGTGAGAACGGTCGGCGGGAACCAGAAGCCGGGCCCCTCGGGCGCTTTGCCGCTGAGGGCGGTCGCGTCCTCGGGGACGTAACTGCGCACCCGTTCCAGTTGCGCCCGCGAGATCAGCGGGCCCATCTGGGTGTTCTCGTCAAACGGGTCGCCCACGACGACCGATTCGACTGCGGGGGCGAGGAGTTCCAAAAAGCGGTCGTACGCGGATCGCTGGACCAGGATGCGGGTGCGGGCGCAGCAGTCCTGGCCGGCGTTGTCCAGGAACGCCATGGGTGCGGCTGCTGCGGCGGCCTCGATGTCGGCGTCGGCGAAGACGATGTTGGGGCTCTTGCCGCCGAGTTCGAGGGTGAGCCGCTTCACGCGGTCGGCGCACTTGGCCATGATCTGCTTGCCGACCCGGGTGGAGCCGGTGAAGACGATCTTGGCGACGCCGGGGTGCTCGACCAGGGCGTTGCCGGTCACGTCGCCGGCCCCCGGCAGTACCTGGAGGAGGTGTTCGGGAAGCCCTGCGTCCTGGGCGAGCCGGGCGAGGCGCAGGGCGGTGAGCGGGGTGGTCTCTGCGGGTTTGAGGAGTACGGCGTTGCCTGCGGCGAGGGCGGGGGCGAGACCCCAGGCGGCGATCGGCATGGGGAAGTTCCACGGTGCGATCACGCCGATGACGCCGAGGGGTTCGAGGAGGGTGATGTCGAGTCCGCCGGGGACCGGGATCTGCCGGCCGGTGAGTCGTTCCACTCCCCCGGCGGCGTAGTCGAGCAGATCGCGGACGTTGGCCGCCTCCCAGCGGGCGTTGCCGAGGGTGTGGCCGGCCTCCTGGACCTCCAGTCGGGCCAACTGTTCGGCTTCGCCGTCGACGGCGGCGGCGAAGCGTCGCAGCAGCCGGGCGCGGTCGGCGGGGGCGAGGGCGGCCCAGGTGCGCTGAGCGGCTGCGGCCCGGACGACTGCCGCGTCGACCTCGGCGGCGGTGGTGGACGGGACGGTGGCGAGGAGTTCTTCCGTCGCCGGGTTGAGTACGTGGTGTTCCACCGGGTGGTCGGGCGTGGTCACGGGGTGCCTCACAGGCGTTCGAAGGAGCGGCGGAGCTCCCAGTCGGTCACTGCGGCGTCGAAGGCTTCGAGTTCGACGCGGGCCATGTTGCGGTAGTGCGCGACGACGTCGTCTCCGAAGGCCGCCCTGGCGATCTCGCTCTTCTCCCAGAGTTCGGCGGCTTCGCGCAGTGTGGTGGGGACGTGGTCGTAGTCGGCGGTGTAGGCGTTGCTCCCGCACGGCTCGGGGAGTTCGAGGCCCTTCTCGATGCCGTGGATGCCCGCTGCGATCAGTCCGGCGACGGCGAGGTACGGGTTGACGTCACCGCCGGGCAGCCGGTTCTCGAAGCGCATCGAGCGGCCGTGGCCGACGACGCGGAGCGAGCAGGTGCGGTTGTCGTGGCCCCAGGCGACGGCGGTCGGGGCGAAGGAGCCGGGCTGGAAGCGTTTGTAGGAGTTGATGTTCGGTGCGTAGAGGAGGGAGAAATCGCGCAGGGCGGCCAGCTGTCCGGCGAGGAAGTGGCACATCACCGGTGACATGCCGCCGTCCTCTCCCGCCATGACGCTGCGCCCGGCCTCGTCGGTGGACCGGAGCGAGAGGTGGATGTGGCAGGAGTTGCCCTCGCGCTCGTTGAACTTGGCCATGAAGGTGAGGGCGACGCCCTCCTGGGCGGCGATCTCCTTGGCGCCGGTCTTGTAGACGGCGTGCTGGTCACAGGTGACCAGGGCCTCGTCGTAACGGAACACGATCTCGTGCTGGCCGGGGTTGCACTCGCCCTTCGCGGACTCGACGGTAAGACCCGCGGCGGCCATTTCGTTGCGGATACGGCGCAGCAGCGGCTCGACACGGCCGGTGCCGAGGACGGAGTAGTCGACGTTGTACTGGTTGACCGGGGTCAGATCGCGGTAGTTGCGGTCCCAGGCCTGCTCGTAGGTGTCCTTGAAGACGATGAATTCGAGCTCGGTGCCTACATGGGCCGTGTAGCCGTGCTCGGCCAGCCGCTCAAGCTGACGGCTCAGGATCCGGCGGGGCGCGGCGGCGACGGGTGAGCCGTCCTCCTGGGTGAGGTCGGCCATGACCATGGCCGTGCCCTCGTTCCACGGCACCATGCGCAGGGTGGAGAGGTCGGCGTGCATGGCGAAGTCGCCGTAGCCGCGCTCCCAGGAGGACATCTCGAATCCGTCGACGGTGTTCATGTCGGTGTCGACGGCGAGCAGATAGTTGCATCCCTCGGTGCCGTGCTCCACGACCTCGTCGAGGAAGAAGCGGGCAGCGAACCGTTTGCCCTGCAGCCGTCCCTGCATGTCGGGGAAGGCGAGGACGACGGTGTCGATCTCACCGCTTCTGACGAGGACGCGCAGCTCCTCGATCTCCAGCGGTGGTGTTCGGTCTGCCACGGGATACTCCTCCTTCGGTCAGCCGGAAGGCTTAAGGTATGCGAGAGAACCATTAATTGTGAAGGGGAAACGGGACGTGGCCGAGGAAAGCGAGTTCATCGACCGTCTGATGCCCGTACTGCGGCCCGTCCGGGCGGGGAACGGCTTCGAGGAGGCGCTGGAGCAGATCCTCCAGGTGGTCAGGCTCGGCCTTGTGCCCGGCGGCGGGCGGCTGCCGGCCGAGCGCGAGCTGGCCGAGCTGCTGGGGATCAGCCGGGTCACGCTGCGCGAGGTGCTGAAGATCCTGCAGGACCAGGGCCTGGTGGAGAGCAGGCGCGGGCGGTACGGCGGCACGTTCGTGCTGCCCCGCACCGGGAGCCCCGGCGAGGACGAGCTGCGCCGGAAGGTGGAGTCCGTCGACATCGAGGACGTGCTGCGCTTCCGCGAAGTGCTGGAGGCCGGGGCGGCCGGGCTGTGCGCCGCGCAGGGGCTGACGGACGAGGGTGCGGACCGGCTGCGTACGGCTCTGGCGGCTACTCACGAAGCACCTCTGCCCGAGTACCGCAGGCGCGACACCCTGTTCCATCTGACCCTGGCAGAACTCTCCGGCTCCGCATCGCTGGCCGCGCAGTACGCGGCCGTCCGGGCCACCCTGAACGATCTGCTGGACTGCATACCGCTGCTCGTGCGGAACCTGGAGCATTCGCAGCATCAGCACGCGAGTCTCGTCGAGGCGATTCTCGACGGGGACGCGGAGGCTGCGCGTGCGGTGATGCGCGAGCACTGTGCGGGTACGGCCGCGCTGCTGCGCGGATTCCTGGCCTGAACGGGGGTCACCGGTCCCGCCCCGGTGAACCACTTCCGGAAACGTAAAGGTATTCTCTGCCACCATTGAAGCCATGGAACCGAGCCCGCCCGCGCAGGCGGCCGACCGGAGGGACCGTCCCGTGTCCGAACCTCTCATCGGCGTCTCCACCTATCTGGAGCCCGTGGCCCGCTGGGGTGTCTGGGAGCTGCCCGCCGCCCTCCTCCCGGCCGCCTACCCACGGATGATCCAGCGGTCCGGCGGCCTGGCCGCGCTGCTCCCGCCGGACGCCCCCGCCCGGGCCGGGGCCGCGGTGGCCCGGCTGGACGGCCTCGTCGTCGCGGGCGGCGCCGATGTGGAACCCGGGCTGTACGGCGCGGAACGCGACTTCAGGACCGGTCCCCCCGCGCAGGAGCGCGATGCCTGGGAGCTGGCCCTGATCGGGGCCGCGCTGGAGTCCGGTACGCCGCTGCTCGGCATCTGCCGCGGTATGCAGCTGCTCAATGTGGCGCTCGGCGGCACCCTGACCCAGCACCTCGACGGGCACACCGGCCCGCTGGGCGCGACCGGAGTCCTCGGCGCACACCCGGTGAAACCCGTACCGGGGACGCTCTGCGCGTCGATCGTGCCCGAGGAGTCCGCCGTCCCCACCTACCACCACCAGTGCGTGCAACGGCTCGCGCCCGGCCTGGTGGCTTCGGCGCATGCGGCGGACGGCACGGTCGAGGCGGTCGAACTGCCGGGACCGCAGTGGGTGCTCGGGGTGCAGTGGCATCCGGAGATGGGCGACGACCCACGGCTGGTGCAGGCACTGGTGGCGGCGTCGACGGCCCGGCTGATCCCGGCCCGTACGTCGTCCGAGGACCTCGCATCGCCGCCGGCCACGGGGGCCTGCGAGCGTTTGCGGCCTTAGCCTTTCGCCGGACTGCCGTCCGGCGCGCTACGTGTCCCGCCCCGTCAGCGACAGCAGATCGCGCGCCGGACCCGTCGGGCGGTGGCCCGAGGGCCATACCGCGCGCAGCTGGCGCCTCAGCCGCACCCCGGCGATCGGGACCTTGACCAGGCGCCTGGAGGACAGCTCCTCCCCCAGCGCCAGTTCGCTCAGCACGCACGGTCCCGCCCCGCTCTCCGCCGCTCCCTTCACCGCGGTCGTCGAGGAGAGTTCGAGCAGTGGCTGGGCGAGGCCGCCGTGCACGGCCAGGGCCGCGTCCAGGACCTGGCGGGTGCCGGAGCCGTGCTCGCGCAGGATCAGCGGGGTCGCGGCCAGTTCCTGCGGGGTCAGGGGCGTACGGCGGCGGGCCCACGCATGGGACGGGGCGACCACGACGACCAGGCGGTCGTGGGCGATGACCGTGCCGTCGAGCCCTTCCGGCACGGACAGGCCCTCCACGAATCCGAGGTCGGCCTCGCCGACGAGCAGCCGCCCCGCGACCGCCGCCGAATTCCCGGCGAGCAGCGAGACCGCGGTGTCCGGCCGTTCGGCGCGCAGCGCTATCAGCCAGCCCGGCAGCAGGTATTCGGCGATGGTCATGGAGGCGGCGACCCGCAGCCTGGAGTCCCGCCGGTCGCGCAGCGCCTGCGCGCCCGCGTCGAATGCTTCGGCCGCCTCGACGATCCTGCGCGCCCAGTCGGTGACCAGCGCGCCCGCGTCGGTGAGCCGGGAGCCGCGCGGCGAACGGTCCAGCAGGGCCACGCCGAGCTGGCGCTCCATCGACCGGACGCGGCTGCTGGCAGCGGGCTGGGTGACGCCGACGTCCCGTGCCGCGCGCCCCAGGCTGCCGTGCCGGGCGACGGCGAGCAGCAGCTCCAGCGCACCGAGGTCGGGGACCCGGTGGGAGAGGGGAACATGCTCTTCATCGGCCATAAAGCCAGCTTATGACCTCATAGACGCGGAGTCCCTGGCGGGGACCCGACCACGCCGCGAAAATCGTGGCATGGCCATCTTTCCGCAGACGCAGCAGTCCCCAGCCCCGTACTCGGCCCCTCTGCGCCTTCCTCATCTGCGGTACATCGGCCCCAACTGGTACGCCACCGTCATGGGCACCGCGATCGTCGCGAGCGCGGGTGTCGCGCTGCCCGTGCACGTCCCGGGACTGCGGGGTGCCTGCACGGTGGTGTGGGCGCTCGCGACGGTCATGCTCGCCGCGGTGCTCACGGCCCGTGCCGGACACTGGATCGCCCACCGCGACCAGGCCCGCACCCATCTGCTCGACCCCGCCGTCGCCCCGTTCTACGGCTGTCTCTCGATGGCGCTGCTCGCGGTCGGCGGCTCGTCGATGGTGGTCGGCCGGGACGTCATCGGGCATCAGGCGGCCCTTGCCCTGGATGTGGTGCTCTACGCGGCGGGCACGGTGATCGGTCTTGCCGCCGCGGTCGCGATTCCGTATCTGATGGTCGTACGCCATCGGATCGAGCCCGGCACCGCGTCGCCGGTGTGGCTGCTGCCGGTGGTGGCCCCGATGGTCTCCGCGGCGCTCGGCCCGCTGCTGGTGCCTCGGCTGCCGGCCGGTCAGTGGCAGGAGGCGATGCTGCTGGCCTGCTACGCGATGTTCGGTCTGAGTCTGCTGGCCACGCTGGTGATGCTGCCGCTGATCTTCGCCCGGCTCGTCCACCGGGGCCCGCTGCCGCTCGCGCTGACGCCCACGCTGTTCCTGGTCCTCGGCCCGCTGGGCCAGTCGACGACCGCGGTCAATCAGCTCGCCGATGTGGCGCCGGGCGCGATCGGGGCGCCGTACGCCTCGGGGCTCGGGGTGTTCGCCGTGCTGTACGGCGTGCCGGTGATGGGCTTCGCGCTGCTGTGGCTGGCACTGGCCGTCGCGCTGGTGGTGCGGGCCGTACGGAACGGCATGACCTTCAGCATGACGTGGTGGGGCTTCACCTTCCCGGTCGGTACGTGTGTCACGGGCGCCGCGGGCCTGGCCCGGCACACCGGTCTCACGGCGTACACCTGGCTGGCCGTCGCGCTGTACGTGCTGCTGGTGACGGCTTGGGCGGTGGCGGGGCTCCGGACGCTGCGCGGGCTGCTCAGCGGAGTGCTGCTCGCAGCGCCGCAGGCGCCTGCGCCAGTGACGGCCCGTACCACGTGAGGAACCGCCCGTCGACGAGTGCGGCGGGCAGTGCGGGGAACGCTTCGGGCCCGTCGTCCGCGGTGAAGCGGTACGGCTCGTCGGGCAGGACGACCAGATCGGCGCCCGCCGTGTTGAGTGCGTCGAGCGGGATACGGGGATAGCGCTCGGCGTGGTCCGCGTAGACGTTCTCGACGCCGAGCCTGGCCAGCAGGTCCCCGGCGAAGGTGTCGCGGCCCAGCACCATCCAGGGCCTGCGCCAGACGGGCACGACCGCACGGCGCGGGGCGCGGGGTGGCGGAAGCGCGGCCCAGGCGGCCTCGGCCTCGTCCAGCCAGCGCGGCCTGGCCTGTCCGCAGGCGGTGACCAGCACCCGGTCCAGTTCCTCGAATGCCTGGTCGAGCGTGCGGATCCCGGTGACAAGCACCTCGATCCCGGCGGCTCCGATCGCCGCGAGGTCGGGTTCGCGGTTCTCCTCCTCGTTGGCGACGACGAGATCGGGCCGCAGCGCGGCGACCGCGGCCACGTCGGGATTCTTGGTGCCGCCGATACGGGCGGCGGTCAGGCCGGCCGGGTGGGTGCACCAGTCGGTGACGCC
This sequence comes from Streptomyces sp. NPDC048473, assembly GCF_043200155.1. NCBI lineage: Bacteria > Bacillati > Actinomycetota > Actinomycetes > Kitasatosporales > Streptomycetaceae > Streptomyces > Streptomyces sp. NPDC048473. Next base: position 258,159 of record NZ_JBICXE010000006.1, on the reverse strand, counting down.
GACCAGCAGGCCGGGGGCGGTGACAGCGACGGCCTCGGTGAGCGAAGGGACCAGGGAGACGACTCGCACGGCGGGAAACCCCTCTCAGCGGCGCGATTCGAAGGTGGCATCGATGTGCTCGGCGACCGCGACGACCAGCAGCCGCGTACCGGGCATCGTGGCCCGCCAGCGGTGCCGCACCCCGCCGGACATGAACAGGGTGTCACCCTGCTCCAGCCGGTACGCCTGCCCCTCGGCCTCCACCTCCGCGGCACCCTGCACCACGTACATCACTTCGTCGTTGCGGTGCTGGAACTCGCGCCCGAGGTCGAGTTCACCGGTGAACTCCAGGGCGCTGAGCTGATGGCGTCCGCGCACCACCCTGCGTACCCCGTCGCCCTCGCCCGCCCGTACGACATCGACGGCGCGCGCCGAGTCCGCGGCGGCGCGCAGCCGCGCCGTGGTGGTCTCCAGGGCTTGGGCGACCCGGTCCAGGGACCGGGCGCTGGGCCGGGCCCGCTCGTTCTCGATCTGGCTGAGGAACGGCACGGACAGACCGCTGCGGGTGGCGACCGCGGCCAGCGTGAGCCCCAGGGATCTGCGCCGTCGGCGGACCGCGGCGCCCACGCGGAGTGCTTCCTTGTCGTCCATGTCCGGCTCCCTCCCGACTCGTCATCCTCCCGGCTGCCAGCACATTACGCACACGGTTACGCAAGGTCGGCCGGCTGATGAACGTCTTTTGGACAGACGGAAGGGGCGGGCCCGCCGGCGGCGGCACCCACCCCTTTCCCTGCAGACCCTGCTGAGAGCCCTACTGCGGAGCCATCTTGTCCGCAATGCCCGGGTTCTTCTCCATCCAGGCCTTCACGGCCTCTTCCTCATGGCCCGTACCGTGCTTCTGGATCTGGTTCTCCAGGCCGGCGAGCTGGTCCTCGCTCAGCTTGAAGTTCTTGAACCACTTCGTCAGCTGCGGGTACTGCTTCGGGAAGTCCTTGCCGGCGATGGTGTGGAGCCGGTCGCCGTTGCCGAAGGCCTTCTCGGGGTCCTTGAGCTTGGTCATGCTGAACTCGTTGTACGCCCAGTGCGGCGTCCAGAGCAGCACCGCGATGGGCTCCTTCTTGGCGTACGCGCGCTTCAGCTCGGCGAGCATGCCGGGCGTCGAGGAGTCGACGACCTTGTACTCCTTGTCCAGGCCGTACGCCGGCAGCACGTTCTTCTTGAGGTTCTCCATCGTGGCGGTACCCGGCTCGATGCCGACGATCCGGCCCTTGAACTGCGAGGACTTGCCCTTCAGGTCGGCGAGGGACTTGACGTCCTTCACGTACGAGGGCACCGCGACCTCGATCGACGTCGGGCCGTACCACGAACCGATGTCGGTCAGCCGGGAGCCGTACTTGTTCCAGTAGTTCTTCTGGGTGTACGGCAGCCAGCCGTCGAACTGCACATCGATCTGGCCGCGGGACATCGCGGTGTACATCGGACCGACCTCGAACTGCTTGAGGTTGATCTTGTAGCCGCGCTCCTCCAGGACCGCCTTCCACAGGTACGTGGCGGCGATGTCCTCCTCCCAGGGGAACCAGGCCATCTCGACAGCGCGGTCGCGCTCGTCCTTGCCGTTCGCCCCCTTGGACGTGGCGTCCTTCGCGACCGGGGTCCACTTGTCGGCAACGCCCGGGTTGGCCTTCAGCCAGGTGCGGACGGCCTCCTGCTCGTTGCCGGAACCGGCCTTCTGGATCTCCGCCTCAAGGCTGGTGAGCTGGCCCTCGCTCATCTTGAAGTTCTTGAGCCAGGTGCCGACCTCGGGGTTGTCGGCGGAGAAGCCCTTGCGGGCCAGGGTGTGGATGCCGTCGCCCTTGCCCCAGAGGTTCTTGGGATCCTTGAGCTTGGTCAGTTCGTACTGGTTGTACGCCCAGTGCGGCGACCAGAGCGGAACGACGATCGGTTCCTTCTTGGCGTACGCGCGCTTCAGCTCGGCCAGCATCGACGGCGTGGAGCCGTCGACGACCTTGTACTCCTTGTCCAGGCCGTAGCCCGGCAGGATCTTGTCCTTGAGCAGGCCCATCTCACCGGCGCTCGGCTCGATGCCGACGATCCGGCCCTTGAACTGCGAGGACTTGCCCTTCAGGTCGTCCAGCGACCGGACGTCCTTCATGTACGAGGGGACGGCCAGCTCCAGCGAGGTGGGGCCGTACCACGAGCCGATGTCCTCCAGGCGGTCCTGGTACTTCTTCCAGTAGCTGGCGTGGGTGACCGGCAGCCAGGAGTCGGTCTCGAAGTCGATCTGACCGTTGGCCATACCGGTGTAGAGCGCACCGGCCTCGTACTGCTTGACGTCGACCTGGAAGCCGCGCTGCTCCAGCATCTCCTTCCACAGGAAGGTGGAGGCGATGCCTTCGTCCCACGGGATGTAGCCCATGCTGATCTTCTTGCCCGCACCGATCTTCGAGCCGCCGGCGGTGGACTTGTCCGAGCCGGACGAGCCGAAGAGGCCCAGGCCACCCGCGACGAGTGCGAGGACGACGATGCCGGCAACCGCGACGACGGGCTGCGGGCGGTGGTTCCAGACCTTCAGTCCGCCGGCCATCGACTGCGCCCTGGCGAGGGCGCGGCGGGCGAGCGGGGAGACCTCGCGGCCGAGCGCGCCGGTCATCCGGTCCAGGTACATCGCCACGATGACGATGGAGATGCCCGCCTCGAAGCCGAGGCCGACGTCGACGTTGCCGATGGCGCGGTAGACGGCGCCACCGAGGCCGCCGCCGCCGACCATGCCGGCGATGACCACCATGGACAGGCCCAGCATGATGACCTGGTTGATGCCCGCCATGATCGTGGGCAGGGCGAGCGGCAGCTGCACCCGCAGCAGGGTGTTGCGCCGCGTGGTGCCGAATGCCTCGGCCGCCTCGACCAGTTCGCCGTCGACCTGGCGGATGCCGAGCTCGGTCATCCGGACGCCCGGGGGCAGCGAGAAGATGATGGTGGCGATGATGCCGGGGACCACGCCGACGCCGAAGAAGATGACGCCGGGGATCAGATAGACCATGGCGGGCATGGTCTGCATGAAGTCCAGGACCGGCCGGGTCACCGCGCTGACGGTCTTGGAGCGTGACGCCCAGATGCCCAGCGGTACGGCCAGCACCAGCGCGATGATGGTGGCGACGAGCACCAGGGTGAGGGTGTCCATCGCTTCGTCCCACAGCTCGACGGAGTCGATGACGGCGAAGCCTACGAAGGCGAGCACACCCGCGAGCAGACCGCGCAGCCACCAGGCGATGACGGCGACGATGCCCGCGAAGAGCAACGGTGCGGGGGCGGAGAGCACGGCGGCTATGCCGTCGAACATGCCGCTGACGATCGAGCTGATCGCGTCGAACAGCCAGGACAGGTGGGTCTGCAGCCAGTCGACCGCCGAGTCGACCCAGTCACCGAGAGGGAGCCTAAACACTGGCCACCTTCTTCGCGGTGGTCGTGACGTCCTGCGGGGCCTCGGCGGGGGTCATCGGCTCACCGAGGACGGCGAGCAGCCGGGCGCGCGGTACGACACCGATGAGCTTGCCCTTGGCGTCGGTCACGGCGACCGCGACTCCGCTCCGCGAGCAGGGCGTGAAGAGCTCGATGATCGGTGTGGACTCGGTGACGGTGGCCGGGGCGGCCCTGAGGACGTCGTCGGCGGTACGCAGTTCCTCGCCGTCGTCCGTGCTGGTGCCCATGACGGTGTGCGGCTCGGCCATGATGGCGCCCGCGGTCAGTACCCGGGTGCGGTCGACGTCCTGGGTGAAGGAGGCGACGTAGTCGTTGGCCGGGGTGACGAGGATGTCCTCGGCGGTGCCGAGCTGGACGATCTTCCCGTCGCGCATCACGGCGATACGGTCGCCGAGGCGCATGGCCTCGTTGAGGTCGTGGGTGATGAAGACGATGGTCTTCTTCAGGCGCTTCTGCAGTTCGAGCAGCTGGTCCTGCATGTCACGGCGGATCAGCGGGTCGAGCGCGCTGAAGGACTCGTCCATCAGCAGCAGGTCGGCGTCGGTGGCGAGGGCGCGGGCCAGGCCGACGCGCTGCTGCATACCGCCGGACAGCTCGTCGGGCCAGGACTTCTCCCAGCCGGCGAGACCGGTCAGCTCCAGCGCCTCGGCAGCGCGCTTCTCGCGCTCGGCGCGCGGCACACCCTGCACTTCGAGGCCGTACCCGGCATTCTCCAGCACGCTCCGGTGGGGGAAGAGCGCAAAGTGCTGGAACACCATGCTGATCTTGGAGGATCGGACATGGCGCAGTTCTGCAGGGCTCAGGGCGGTCAGGTCCTGGCCGTCGAACAGCACGCGTCCGGCTGTGGGCTCCAGAAGTCCGTTGAGCATGCGCAGCAACGTGGACTTTCCGGACCCGGACAGACCCATCACGACGAAGATCTGTCCCGGTTCGACAGTGAACGAGGCGTCGATCACCGCTGCGGTCGTTCCGTCGGCGCGCAGCTCGTCGCGGGCCGCGCCGCTTTCGAGTTTCTGCACAGCTTGATCGGGTCGTCTGCCGAACACTTTGTACAAGTGCTCAGCTTGCAGCCTTGACACATACACCTCGCGGGTTGAACCGAAAAACGGTCTGCCACCCCCTCCGGCAGACCGTGGAGCAGCGCGGATTCGGTCCGCATGGCACGTGCATCAGTTGAAACTGCTACGTGATCCGCTCCGGCTGCGCGCCTGCCCCCGCTTACACAAGCCAAACACAAGAGTGACTCAGCTCACGCATGAGCGGCCGCCGTCAGGGCTCGCCCCCTCGCCCCGGTGTCCGCGACGGCCGGTGTCAGTGGGGTGCGGCATCATCGGGGTGTGACGCGACGCCTGATGCTCCTCGACACCGCTTCCCTCTACTACCGCGCCTACTTCGGGGTTCCCGATTCGGTACGCGCCCCCGACGGGACACCGGTCAACGCCGTGCGCGGGCTGCTCGACTTCATCGGGCGCCTGGTGCAGGACCACCGGCCGGACGATCTCGTCGCCTGCATGGACGCGGACTGGCGGCCGCACTGGCGGGTGGAGCTGATCCCTTCGTACAAGGCGCACCGCGTCGCGGTGGAGACCGCCGAGGGGCTGCCCGACGAGGAGGAGACCCCCGACACCCTGGCCCCGCAGGTGCCCATCATCGAGGACGTGCTCGATGCGCTCGGCATCGCCCGGGTCGGCGTCGCGGACTATGAGGCGGACGATGTGATCGGCACGCTCACCGGTCGGGCCACCGGCCCCGTGGACATCGTCACCGGAGACCGGGATCTGTATCAGCTGGTCGACGACGCCCGCGGGGTGCGGGTGCTCTACCCGCTGAAGGGGGTCGGTTCGCTCCAGCTGACGGATGAGGCATGGCTGCGGGAGAAGTACGGGGTGGACGGCTCCGGCTATGTCGATCTGGCCCTGCTGCGTGGCGACCCGAGCGACGGGCTGCCGGGCGTCCCGGGCATCGGTGAGAAGACGGCGGCGAAACTGCTGGACGCCTTCGGTGATCTGGTCGGAATCATGGCCGCGGTGGACGATCCGGGCGCCAAGCTGACGCCCTCGCAGCGCAAGCGGCTCGACGAGGCCCGCGCCTATGTGGCCATCGCGCCGAAGGTGGTCCGCGTCGCCGGTGACGTACCCCTGCCGGAGTTCGACCCCGCGCTGCCCGCCGAACCGCGCGATCCCGCTGCCCTCGAAGCCCTCGCGAAGCAGTGGGGGCTGGGCGGTGCCCTGCAGCGCCTGCTCTCCACACTGCGCGACTGAGGTGCTAACTTAGGTAAGCCTAAGCAATCGGAGCAGGGAGAACCTCGTGGCAGAACGACCGGCACGGCAGGCACCCAAGGCGCAGGGGGCCCACGTCCTGCGCACCGAGCAGATCACCCCTCACATGGTGCGCGTAGTGCTCGGCGGTGACGGCCTTGCCGAGTTCGGGCTCTCCGGGTTCACCGACCATTACGTCAAGCTCTGCTTCGCCCCCGAGGGTGCGGAGTACGCGCACCCGTTCGACATGGCCCGCATCCGTGAGGAGCAGCCGCGGGAGCTGTGGCCCACCACCCGCACCTACACGGTGCGCTCCTGGGACCCGGTCACCCGGGAGCTGGCCATCGACTTCGTGGTGCACGGCGACGAGGGCCTGGCCGGACCGTGGGCGATACGGGCGGTCCCGGGTGACCAGGTGACCTTCCTCGGCCCCGGCGGGGGTTACGGCCCGGCCGCCTCGGCGGACTGGCACCTCCTGGCGGGCGACGAGAGCGCGCTGCCTGCCATCGCCGCCGCCCTGGAGCAGATGCCGGAGGGCGCGCGGGTGCACGCGTTCGTCGAGGTGGCGGACGCCTCGGAGGAGCAGAAGATCGTGACGCCCGACGGGGTCGAGGTGACCTGGCTGCACCGCGGGGAGCGCCCGGTCGGCGAGGCACTGACCGCCGCGGTGAAGGAGCTGGAGTTCCCGGCGGGCGAGGTCCAGGCATTCGTCCACGGCGAGGCGGGCTTCGTGAAGGAGATCCGCCGCCATCTGCGCCTGGACCGCGAGATCCCGCTCTCCCAGCTGTCCATCTCCGGCTATTGGCGGCTCGGCCAGAACGACGACACCTGGCGCTCGGTCAAGCGCGAGTGGAACGCACAGGTGGAGCGCGAGCAGGAGAGCGCGGCGTAACACCGGCTCACTCCCGTACGCCCCGGTCCCCGACCGGGGCGTACGCGTTCCCGGGGGCGTACGTGTTCTCCAAGGCGTACGCGTTCCCGGGGGGCGTACGTGTTCCCGGGGGGTGTACGTGTTCTCGGGGGCGTACGCGTTCCCGGGGCGCCGGCTCATCCACCGGCGACCCGCACCGCCGTCCCGTCGCCGCCACCCGGACCCCGCTCACCGTCGCCCCCGTACGCACGGGCGGACGCGTCCACATGCGCGAGCCGTCGCAGTGCGCTGAACATCGCCTCCCCCAGCACCGTGCCGACGACCACACTCTCCACCAGGTCCTCGCGCGCCACCCGCCGCCCCACATAGTCGAGGTCGGCCCGCGCGACCGGTTCGGCGGCGGCCGCATAGTCGTCGAGCAGTTCGAGATACCCGCCGTGCCCGGCCCGCCGCAGCGCGACGATCACCCCAGCCAGGCACTCGCCGGCCGGGCCGTGCGCCTCGGCCCGCCAGCCGCGCCGCTCCACCAGCTCCGCCACCTCTTCGCGGGCCTCGTCCAACTCGGGCCCCGACTCGTCCCCCTGCAGCGGGGTGAGGCGCTTCGCCGCGACGCCCAGCACCTTGTGCACCGGCTGCTCCGGATCCTCGACCGCCCGGAGCACATCGCCGATGGCCGCGAGCGAGAGCCCGCCGACATCCAGCAGGGCGCGGATCAGCCGCAGCCTGCGCTCATGGCCGGTGTCGTAACTCGCCTGGTTCGGGCTGGTCAACTGCCCGGCAGGCAGCAGCCCTTCACGTACATAGAACTTGATCGTCGGTACCGGAACCCCGGACCTGCGGCTCAACTCGCCGATGCGCACCGCGTGTTCTTCCTTCCGCGCTTGCCAACCCCCCGACCCATCATAGATAGTCCCACTACCGGATAGCGGAGAGTGCCACTATCCATAACCAAGGGAGTCCTCATGTCGTCATGGCGTTCCTGGCACCGTCCATTAGTTCTCTTCGCGGCGGCGATGGCCGTCATGGCCGTCGTCTCGGCGGTGGGACTGGTGGTCGACGAGCGGGTGCTGGCGGGCTCGGCGATCTGGTTCAAGCCGTTCAAGTTCGCGGTCTCGTTCGTCGTGTACGCACTCGCGCTGGCCTGGATGCTGACGCTGGTCACCCGCGGCCGGCGTGTCGGCCGGTGGGCCGGAACCGTGGTCGCCCTGTCCAGTCTGGGCGAGATGGCGATCATCACCGGACAGGTGATCCGCGGAAAGCGCAGCCACTTCAACCACGCCACCCCGTTCGACGAAACGCTGTTCAACACGATGGCCGTCACCGTCGTCGTGCTCTGGACCGGCACACTGGTCATAGCCGTCCTGCTGCTGCGTGCCCGTATCGCCGACCGCGCCGCCGCCTGGGCGATCCGCTCGGGCGTGCTGCTCGCCCTGGTGGGCGCCGGATTCGGCTTCCTGATGACGCAGCCCACGCCCGAGCAGCGGGCGGCCGGGAACCTGGACACCGCCGATGTGATCGGCGCGCATTCCGTCGGCGTACCGGACGGCGGCCCGTCGATGCCTCTCACCGGCTGGTCGACGACCGGCGGCGATCTGCGCATACCGCACTTCGTCGGCATGCACGCGCTCCAACTGCTGCCGCTCTTCCTGCTCGTGCTGCTCTCCCTGGCCCCACGCTTCCCCCGGCTGCGTGACCCGCAGGTCCGGCTGCGACTGGTGCTGGTCGCCTCCGGTACGTACGCGGCGGTCGTCGCGCTGGTCACCTGGCAGGCGCTGCGCGGTCAGCCGCTGATCCACCCGGACGGTGCGACGCTCGGCGCCGCGGCTCTGATCGCGGCGGCGACCGCCGTCTGCGGTTATGGGGCGCTGAGGTCAACTCCCGTGCCACAGAAGGCCGATTCAGATTCCGCCTCCGATTCAGATTCCGCCTCCGATTCCGCTTCCAACCCCGATTCCGCTTCCAACCCCGATTCCGATTCCAACCCCGATTCCGCCGACAAGGAGCTCGTGGCATGACCGGTGCGCTCTTCGAGATCTCGTTCTTCCTGGCAGCCCCGTTCTGGCTGCTCATGATCCTCGCGCCGAACTGGCGCCCCACGGCGCGCATCGCCGCATCGCCGCTCACCGTCCTGCCGGTGCTTGCGCTCTACCTGGTCATGGCCGTGCCGGTCTTCCCCGAACTCTGGGACGCGGTGCGCAGCCCCGACATCGACACCTTCCGCGATCTGATGGCCCTGGCGAACGGAGCCGGGGCGATCTGGGCGCAGGTCATCGCCTGGGATCTGCTGCTGGGCCAGTGGATGTTCCTGGAAGGGCGCCGGCTGGGGGTCTCTCCGCTGGTGATGGGGCCGCTGCTGGTGCTGACGATTCTGCTGTCGCCGTTCGGGCTGCTGGTCTTCCTCGTGCTGCGGACGGTGCTGACGCCGAAGTCCCGGCCCGGGAACGCAATCCCGGACCGGGTCGGCCACGCGTCGCTGCGGTAGGGGTGCCCGTCAGACGGACTTCTGGTACGAGCGGAAGGTGCGCGTCGACAGCCACACCGCCACCACCGCGAGGACCAGCAGAGCTCCCCCGCGGCTGAGCACCAGACCCCGGTCGGGGTCGGCAGTCAGCGCAGAACGGCCCGCCACCATCGCCCAGTTGACCGGATTGAAGTCGGCGATGTGCCGCATCCACGACGGCATCTGGCTCGGCGCCATGAAGGAGGACGAAAGGAAGGTCAGCGGCAGCAGGAGAAACGTGTTGATGCCGATGATCGACTCACGCTGGCGGACCAGCATGCCCAGAGCGTTGGAGAGCGCACCGAAGACCGTACCGAGCAGGATCGACGCGACAAGGAGGATCAGCAGACCCCCCGCCCCGCCCGGGTAGGTGGCACCGGCGGCCCAGCCGAGCAGCACGATGATCACCGACTGCACGGCGGTGCTGATGCCGTTCTGTACGACGTTGGCGTTCATCAGCGCGTTGCGGCTGACCGGTGTCGTCAGGAAGCGGTTGAGCGTGCCGCGTTCGATCTCCTCCAGGGTGCCCATACCGGCCCACATGCTCGATCCGAGGGCGCTCATCACCACGATGCCCGGGATCAGGTAGTCCAGGTAGGACGTGGTGCCGAAGCCCCCGAGTTCGACGACCTTCTTGAAGAGGTTGCCGAACAGGAACAGCCAGATCACCGGCTGGATCAGGGAGATCGCCAGGAAGACCGGCTGCCGGATGATCGCCATGAGCTGACGCTGGGTCATGTACCAGGTCTGGGCGAGGGCTTGGCTGCTCATCGGGTGCCTCCTGCGGGGGTGAGGGCAGGGACCTGCCGCGCGTCTGCGGCTTCGGCCTCGGAGAAACGGCGTCCGGCATAGCGCAGATAGACGTCGTCGAGGGAGGGGCGGGCCACGGTGGCGGCGGCGACCGCCGCACCGGCCCGCTCCAGGGCGGCCAGCAGGACGGGGACGGCCGCGGCGCCGTCCTCGGCGCGGACGCTCACCCGGCGGCCGTCGACCAGCACCTCGTACACCCCGGGCAGCCCGGCGAGCACGGCGGTGATCGCCTGTGCGTCGCCCTCGGCGCGCAGCTCCATGTGGACGGCGTCGCCGCGGAGTTCACCCTTGAGTTCGTCGGGGGTGCCCTCGACGACGACCCGGCCGCGGTCGACGATCGCGATGCGCTCGGCGAGCCGGTCGGCCTCCTCCAGATAGTGCGTCGTGAGGACGATGGTCAGCCCCTCGTCGCCGGCCAGCCGGGAGATCTCGTCCCACATGGCCGTGCGGGCCTCGGGGTCGAGTCCGGTGGTGGGTTCGTCGAGGAAGAGCACCTCGGGGCGGTGGACCAGGCCGAGCGCCACGTCGAGGCGTCGCTGCATTCCGCCGGAGTACCCCTTGACCTGGCGCTTCGCGGCGTCGGCGAGGTCGAAGCGGTCCAGCAGTTCATCGGCGCGGCGCTGGACGGCGGCGCCCCGCATTCCGTACAGCCTGCCCTGGAGCAGGAGGTTCTCGCGGCCGGTGGCGACCGGGTCGGCGCCGGACTTCTGGGCGACGACGCCGATCGCGCGGCGGACCCGGTCGGGGTGGCGCAGCACGTCATGTCCGGCGACGGTCGCGGTGCCGGAGTCGGGGCGGGCCAGGGTGGTGAGGATCTTGACGGTGGTGGACTTTCCGGCGCCGTTGGGGCCGAGGAGTCCGAAGACCGTGCCGGCATCGACGTCGAGGTCCATGCCGCGCAGTGCGGTGACATCGCCGGGATAGGTCTTGATCAGGTGTCGCGCCGCCACTGCGGGCGCACGGGTGCTCATGACAGAGCTCTCCTGTGGTCAGCGGGGTGCTCGGGTCCACCGAGCACTCGGGCATGCCGAGCCGATCCGCGTGAAGAGCGCCGGGCTATCCTGGGTGTGCCGCACCTCGATCGCCTGGCTCGCCTTCACGGCATGGCCGGTCCGGGGTTCGAGACCCCGGAGGTTGCTGCTCCAACAGCGCCCACCGGGGTCTTTCTCTCTTCAGTCCTGCGTTACGCCTTCTCTTCGGTCCTGCGTTACGCCTTCTCTTCGGTCCTGCGTTACGCCTTCCGCTCCGGGTCCAGGACGATCTCCTGCTCGTCCAGGTCCTGCCAGTCCTTCGGGACTTCGCCGGTTTCATGGAAGGACTTCCACTCCTCGATGCCGCTGATCGTGGCCTCGGTGAGTTCCTTGTGGAAGTTCTTGATCCACTCCAGCTGCGCGTCGATCATGTGGAGCTGATACTCGGTCTCGACGACGAAGACGCGGGGCAGTTGCCCCCCCAGCTGACCGAGGACCCCGCGGAGCGCCGCCGCCTGGACCGCCAGCGCCGCCTCCCGGGTCTCCATCAGCTCCGCCACGTCCTTTGGCGGCAGCACCGGCAGAAGCGAGAGGGCCGTCTCGAAGACCGGGTACTCGGCGGCCGGAACGGCGAGCAGATCGGAGAGCCAGTCGAGCATTTCCGCACGCCCGGCCCCGGTGATGCCGTAGAGCGTGCGCTCGGGGCGGTTGCCCTGCCGCTGGACGCCCGCGACCTCGACGTAACCGTGCTTCTCCAGGTTCTGGACGACGGTGTACAGCGAGCCGAAATTGATCTTGACGCTGTGTTCCTTGCCGCGCCGGCGAAGCGTCTGGGCGATCTCGTACGGATGCATGGAACGCTCGGCGAGCAGCACCATGACCGTCAGCGCCAGTGGGTTGCTGAGCTTGCGCCGCTTGGCCACCGTCCCCACCACCCTTCACTTCGCCACGAATACTCGTGGCCGAACATATCGCGTTCACCCGGACGCGTCAACCACGATGTATCGCGAATTTTGCGATGCGTGGAAGGATCTCGCGCACTGCAGCCAGGGATGTGCGACCGGGGAGCAAGCCGCGTGAAAGAGGATCGCAACGATGCGCAACGGCACGGCGCCTCCAGGGCCGGGCGGTCGCGCCGGGCCCGCACCGCCCTCGCCGCGCTCAGCGGTCTGATCGCCGGATTCTGCGCCCTGGCCGTGGCCGAACTGGTCTCGGCTGTCGTACGTCCCGAGGCGGGGCCGGTCGCGGCGGTGGGCGAGGCGGTCATCGACCGCACTCCCCCGGCCCTGAAGGACTTCGCCGTACGGAAGTTCGCCGCCCAGGACAAGCTGGTGCTGGAGCTGGGCATCCTGGTGCTGCTGGCGGTCTTCGCCATGGCGGTCGGGGTGCTGGCGCTGCGACACCGGCAGACGGGCTCAGCTGCCGTGCTGGTCTTCGGGGCGGTCGGGGCAGTGGCGGCGGTGGGGCGCCCGGGAGGCAGCCCCGCCGATGCGCTGCCCTCCGTGGTGGGTGCCGTGGTCGCCGCGGGGGTGCTGTATCTCCTGGCCGGACGGCTCACGCCGGCTCCCGGTCCTCCCCCGGTGGCCGGGGAGGAGTACGGCACCTTCGACCGGCGCGGCTTCGTGATCGCGGCGACCGCGGCAGCGGCGGCCTCAGCCGGCGCGGGGCTCCTGGGACGGCGGCTCACCTCCTCCGTCCAGGCCGGGGCCACCGCCTCACGCCATGACCTGGTCCTCCCCGAACCCGACTCCGCCGCGCCTGCCGTACCGGCCGGTGCCGATCTGAGGATCCGGAGGCTGAGCCCCTTCTTCACCCCGAACAAGGACTTCTACCGGGTGGACACGGCCCTGGTCGTGCCTCACCTCGATGCGGGAGCGTGGCGGCTGAGGATCCACGGCAAGGGTGTGGTGCGGCCCGTCACGGTCGGCTTCCACGACCTGCTGCGCCGGGAGATCATCGAGCGCGACATCACGCTGGCCTGCGTGTCCAACGAGGTCGGCGGGCCGTACATCGGCAACGCCAGGTGGATCGGTGTACGGCTGGCCGACCTGCTGCGCGAGGCCGGGGTGCGGCCACCGTCGAAGGGCGGGCCGGCCGACCAGATCGTGGCGCGTTCCGTCGACGGCATGACGATCGGCACACCGGTCGAAGCGGTCATGGACGGGCGCGACGCGATGCTGGCCCTCGGCATGAACGGCGAGCCGCTGCCCTTCGCGCACGGCTTTCCGGTCCGGATGGTCGTACCCGGCCTGTACGGATATGTGTCGGCCTGCAAGTGGATCAAGGACATCGAGCTGACGACGTTCGACGCGTACGACGCCTACTGGGTCAAGCGGAGCTGGTCCCAGCAGGCGCCGGTCAAGACCGAGTCCCGGATCGACACCCCGCGCCCGCTCGCCTCCCCGAAGCCCGGCATCGTACCGGTGGCCGGGGTCGCCTGGGCCCAGCACCGCGGCATCTCGCGGGTGGAGGTCCGGGTGGACGGCGGCCCGTGGCACCCGGCCCGGCTGGCGGCCGAGGACAGCCGCGACACCTGGCGCCAGTGGGTGTGGGAGTGGCCGGCCACATCGGGCCGTCACACCCTCGAAGTCCGCGCGACGGACGGCACCGGCGCCACCCAGACCGGTCAGCGGGCCGGCACGGTGCCGAACGGTGCGACGGGCTGGCACTCGGTGGAGGTCGAGGTCTCCTGAGACAGGGACGCAGCCGAGTGCTTCCGGAACCACCGACAGGCAGCCGTGAGCACTTCGGCCCCGCGCGGACATGGACGCGTCATTCGGCTGAAACAGCCCGTCCCTAATTTCTGTCGCCCGACAGGAAATCGGCGACAGGGGCTGACATGACCGCCACCGCACCAACCGACGTACGACCGGACCCACCCGAGACCGGCCGGGGCGACCAGGAAGCCCTGGCCGGTTTCGGCTACCCGCAGGAGCTGCACCGGACCATGGGGCGGTACGCCTCGTTCGCGGCCGGGTTCTCCTTCATCTCCGTCCTCACGACCGTCTTCCAGTTCTTCGCCTTCGGCTTCTCGTTCGGCGGTGCCGCCTTCTTCTGGACCTGGCCCGCGGTGCTGATCGGCCAGCTGCTGGTGGCCGCGTGCTTCGCCGAACTCGCCGCCCGTTACCCGCTGTCGGGGGCGATCTACCAGTGGTCGACCCGGCTGAGCACGCCCGCCTTCGGCTGGTTCGCGGGCTGGATCATGGTGATCGGGCAGATCGTGGTGGTCGCCGCCGCGGCGCTCGCGCTCCAGGTGGTGCTTCCGGCGCTCTGGTCGGGATTCCAGCTGCTGGGCGGTGACCCGGCGCCGACCACGCCGACGGGCGCGGGCAACGCGGCGCTGCTCGCGGTGGTTCTGCTGGCGCTCACCACGACGGTGAATCTGCTCGACAACCGGGTCATGTCGGCCGTCAACCGGGTCGGTGTCACGGCGGAGATCATCGGTGCCGTACTCATCGTGGTGCTCCTGCTCACGCACGCCGAGCGCAGCCCCGGTGTCACCTTGCACACCGGCGGTCAGGGCGGCGCGATCGGAGCGCTCCTCGTCGGTTCGTTCACGGCGGCGTACGTGCTGATCGGCTTCGACAGTGCGGGCGAGATGAGCGAGGAGACCCACAGCCCACGCCGCACCGCGCCCCGCACGATCCTGCTGGCACTCGCCTCGGCCGGTGTGCTCGGCGGGCTACTGGTCCTGGGCGGGGTGCTGGCCGCGCCGAGTCTCACCGACGGGCGACTGGCCACGGAGGGCCTCTCGTACGTGCTGACCAGCAGCCTGGGCGACGGGGTGGGGCGGCTGCTGCTCGCCGATGTGGCGGTCGCCGTCGCCGTGGCCACGCTCGCCATCCAGACCGCCGGTTCCCGGATGCTGTTCTCGATGGCCCGGGACGGTGTCCTGCCCTGCTCCGCCCTGCTGGCGAAGGTCTCCCCGCGCACCGGAATGCCGGCCGCACCCGCGCTGCTCGTCGGCGCGGCGGCAGCGGCACTCGGACTGCTCAATCTGGCGTCCCCGGAGGCGTTCCTGGCGATCGGCACCACGTGTATCGCGATGCTCTATCTGGCGTACGCGATGGTCACGGGCCCGATGCTGCTGCGCCGGCTGCGCGGCATCCCGCTCACCCCGGACACCGACGGCCCGGCCCACGACGAGACGGGCAGGCCGCTGTTCTCGCTGGGCCGGCTGGGACTTCCGGTCAATGCCCTGGCCTTCCTCTACGGGGCGGGCATGACGGTCGATCTGGCCTGGCCGCGGGCAGCTGTGTACGACCCGGCGGGCGGCCACTGGTACTTCCAGTGGTTCACGGTCCTCTTCCTGGGCGCGACGGTGCTGCTCGGTGCGGTTTATCGCGTGTACGGGAGGAGGTCGTCCTCCCTACGCTGACCGGATGAATCGTCTGAGCATCGTGGACCGGCAGGACCGGGTGGCGGGTGCCGTCGTCGGATCGGCGGTCGGCGACGCGCTGGGGGCGCCGTTCGAGTTCGGTCCCACCGGTGTGTACGCGGCCCGTTTCCCGGACGGCGTCGGCACGATGTGCGGGGGCGGCGGCTGGGACCCGGGCGAGGCCACGGACGACACCCAGATGGCCGTTCTGGTCGCGGAGTCCTTGCTGGAGCAGGGCGGCCTCGACCTCCCCGACATGTTCGGCCGGTTTCGCCGGTGGGCGGCGGGTGGGCCGAAGGACATCGGCCTGCAGACCGAGGACGTGCTGACGAGCGGTGCCCCCTGGGACCTCGCGGCAGCGTTGCACTTCCAGGTCAACGGGCGCGCGGCAGGCAACGGTTCGCTCATGCGGGCCACCGCGCCGGCCGTGTACTTCGCGCGGGTGGGGCGGGTCGCGACGATGGACGCCGCCCGCCGGATCGCCGCACTGACACATGGCGACCGGGCCGCCTGGGAGGGCACCGCCGTGTTCCACGAGCTGATCCGGGTGGCGCTGGACGGCGACGATCCGCTCGCCGCAGTCCCGGGCGCCCTGGACTGCGTACACGAGGATCACCGCGAGCGCTGGGCCACCGTCCTCGCGCCCGGCTGGCATCCGGACGCGGCAACGGAGTTCAACGGTGCGGTGTGGCCGTGCCTGGGCACCGCGCTGTGGGCGCTGCGCACGACACATACGTACGAGAACGCCCTGGCCGCAGCGGTCGACGTGGGTGGGGACACGGACACGGTCGCGGCGGTGACCGGTGGTCTGGCGGGGGCGGTGTACGGCTTCGACGCGATTCCGTCGCGCTGGACGGAGCCCCTGCATGTGCCGCTGCCGGGGTACGGGGACCGTGTGCTGCGGATGCCCGATCTGGTGACCCTGGCCCGGCGGCTGGACGGCGCCTCACGCAGTGCGATTCCCACGGATATTCGCATGCCTTGAATCTACATATAAGGGTGAGATAAGCGCAGAATGGCATAGAAGGCCGCTATTCGCACAAAAGCGGCGGCCAGGCCCGCAGGAGCGAAGGAGACGAACCCATGTCAAACCTCTCGCACACCGGCCGTGACATTGCCAGTCACCCCGATGTCTCCGAAATGCGCGATCGCTATGCGCAAATGCTCGGTGGCCGTGATGTGGCCCTCGTGGACGCACCGGTGTTCCTCATCGGTCTCTACTGCGCCATATCGCCCTGGGTGCTCAACTTCACGGCCAGTCAGCCCGCGCTCGTGACGCACAACCTGATCATGGGTATCGCGATCGCCGCGCTGGGCCTCGGATTCACCGTCATGCCGGAGCGGATGTACGGCCTGAGCTGGGCCATCTGCGCCATGGGCGCCTGGATGGTCATCTCGACGTGGGTCGTCGGCAGCAGCCCGGACCTCGGGGTCATCCTCAACAACGTCATCATCGGCGGTCTGACCGTGCTGCTGGGGCTGGTCTGCGCAGGCGTGTCGATGAAGAGCGGCAAGAACACCGTCTGAAACAAGGACGCCTCGGCCGGTCCGCGTGAAGCGGACCGGCCGAGGGCGGGTGGGCCCCGGTGCCGTGCCCCCGTCCACCGGCACCGTTCAAGCGGCACCCGGACCACAGCAACTCACCGGCCCGCGCCGGGGAAGCCCTGCATCCGCACCGGAAGGCGACGGGCGTTCGCGCCCCGACGTGATGGGGGTTCGCAGCCCCGGGCGAACCGTCCGCGCCGCCGCCGGGCCTCAGGCCTTGCTGACACCCACGATCCGCAGTGCCGCATCCGCCGTGGCCGCCGCGAACGCGCCGACCGCACGCCCCGGATCGGACCGGTGGACCATGATCACGCCCTCGATCAGCCCGAACACCAGGTCCGTACGGAGCTCCGCCTCGCTCTCACCGAGGGCCGCGCCCGCCTCCGTAGCCACCAGCAACTGCCCGTAGGCTTGCTTCAGTTCGGCCCGGACGCGGTGGAAGTCCGCGAACCGCTCGGCGCGCACCTCGGGCAGTACGTACAACGCCCCGAGGTTGTACGGACCGCCGCACAGCAGCGCCACGTCCGAGCGGCACAGCTCCCACAGCCGGTCCTCCGCAGCCGGCTCCCCGTCCGCGAGCAGCCGCCTCGCCAACGCCAGCGACGGGGTGACCGTGGACTCCAGGAGCTCGGCAAGCAGGTCCTCCTTGCCCGCCACGTAGTGGTACATCGTCGCCTGGCGCATGCCCGCACGTTCGGCGACGGCCCGGGTGGTGGTCGCGGCGTATCCGCGCGTGGTGAACAGCTCGGCGGCCGCGGTGAGCAGTTCGTCACGCGCGGTCAGCCCGCTGTCCGGCCGCTGCTGGGCCCGCGGGCGGCCGACCTTTCTTCCGGTGCTGGACATGGGCCGATCGTCGCACATCCGCACCCGCCGCGATCTTGGTGAGCACTCGGTAACTCCCGTGCAACGGACGGGCAATGACCGCGACTTCCCGGCGCCTTAATTTCTGTCGCGCGACAGAAACAGGTCGCAGTGCCCGCGTCAGAACCGCCCGTAGAGCCGGAGGTCCAGCCATGGCGACAGCGACGACACACGAGGCCCGGGATCACGCCCGCGCCCAGCACGGCACCCGTACCGAGTCCATGCCGGTGGTGCCCGCGAGCGACTGGCCCGATCCCCTTCCCGGCACCCCGGTCTGGGCCGAGACCGTGGCGGGCGGCAATTACGCGCACCGCGTCCTGGCCCGCGGCACCGAGCTGCGGCTCACGGACCTCGCGGGCGACGCCTGCGCCCATCTGCTGCTGTACGCCGACGGGCGGCCGTGGGAACGGCTCAACACCGCCGACACGGTGAAGGTCCAGTGGAATGCCTACCTCGGCGCCGGCCGGCTGCTCCTCTCCGACCAGGGCCGGGTCCTCGCCTCGGTGATCGCCGACTCCTCGGGCCGCCACGACGCGCTCTGCGGAACCTCGGCCCTCGTACGGAACACAGCGCGGTACGGCGACGGCACCCCGCAGTCGGCCTCCCCCGCCGGCCGGGAACTGCTCAAGCTGGCCGCGGCCAAGAACGGTCTCGGCCCGCGCGATCTGCCGCCCTCGCTCTCCTTCTTCCAGGGGGTTGAGGTACGGGAGGACGGCGCCCTGGACTTCACCGGCTCGGCCGGAGCAGGCGCCGCGGTGACGCTGCGCGCCGAGCAGGACCTGACCGTACTGATCGCGAACGTCCCGCATCCGCTGGATCCGCGCCCGGACTACGTGTGCACCCCATTGGAGGTGCTGGCCTGGCGCGCCCGCCCGACGGGGCCGGGCGATCCGCTCCTGGAAGCCGCTCCGGAGTGCCGCAGGGCCTTCCTCAACACCTTCGACTTCCTCACCGCCAGGGGGCTCGCATGACCGCGACCGGCACCGTCCGCACCACGGCCACCGCCACCGCCCCCGTCCGCCCAACCACCGTCATCCCCGCCCGCGCCGCCTGGTCCTCGCTCGTCCGCGCAGGTGAGCAGCTCACGCTCACGGATCTGCACGGCAATCAGGCGGTGGACTTCCTGGTGTACGACGCCCATGACACGGCCGTCCGCTACAGCGCCCCGGACACCGTCCACGCGCAGGGCGGCATCTTCCTCACCACCGGCAGCGTGCTGATGTCGAACGAGCACACCCCTCTGATGACGGTCACCGAGGACACCTGCGGCCGCCACGACACGGTCGGCGGCGCCTGCTCCAAGGAGTCCAACACGCTTCGCTACGGTCACCACACCTGGTCGCAGCACGCCTGTGTCGACAACTTCCTCGCCGAGGGCGCACGGCACGGGCTCGGCAAGCGCGATCTGGTCTCCAACATCAACTGGTACATGAACGTCCCGGTCGAGAAGGACGGCACGCTCGGCATCGTCGACGGCATCTCCGCCCCCGGTCTGCGGGTGACGCTGCGCGCCGAGACGGATGTCCTGGTCCTGATCTCCAACTGCCCCCAGATCAACAACCCGTGCAACGGTTTCGATCCCACGGCGGTCGAGGCCACCATCACCGAAGCCGCCATCAGCGAGGCCACCGCATGACGGACTTCGACACGCTGCTGGTCGCCAACCGGGGCGAGATAGCCGTACGGATCATCCGTACCGCCCGCCGACTCGGCATCCGTACGGTCGCGGTCTTCTCCGACCCCGACCGCTCATCCCCCCACGTCCGCCTCGCCGACGAGGCGGTGCGGCTCGGCCCCGCGCCCGCCAAGGAGTCATACCTCGACGCCGACCTGGTCCTGAGGGCGGCCAAGGACACCGGGGCGGGCGCCATCCACCCCGGCTACGGATTCCTCTCCGAGGACGCCGGGTTCGCCCGCCGCTGCGAGGACGCCGGGATCGTCTTCGTCGGCCCGACCGCCGATCAGCTGGAACTGTTCGGCGCCAAGCACACCGCACGCGCGGCGGCCGAGGCGGCGGGCGTTCCGCTCGCCCCCGGCACCGGGCTGCTCGGCGATCTGCCGTCGGCGCTGGACGCCGCCGGACGCATCGGCTACCCCGTGATGCTCAAGGCCACCGGTGGCGGCGGCGGTATCGGCATGTCGGCCTGTCGATCGGCGGATGAACTCGCCGACGCCTGGGAGCGGGTGCAGCGGGTCGCCGCCGCCTCCTTCTCCTCGGCCGGTGTCTTCCTGGAGCGCCTCGTCGAGGACGCCCGCCATGTCGAGGTCCAGGTCTTCGGCGACGGGAACGGCCGGGTGGTGACGTTCACAGACCGCGACTGCTCCCTCCAGCGCCGTAACCAGAAGGTCCTGGAGGAGGCCCCCGCACCCGCCCTGCCCGACCACATTCGCGCACAACTGGCGCGATCCGCACGCGAGTTGTGCGCAGCGGTCGGCTACCGCTCCGCAGGCACCGTCGAGTTCGTGTACGACGCGGCGCGCGCCGAGGCGTACTTCCTGGAGGTCAACACCCGTCTCCAGGTCGAGCATCCGGTCACCGAGGAGATCCATGGCGTCGACCTCGTCGAGTGGATGCTGCGGCTCGCCCAGGGCGACACGGATGTCGTACGCGAACCGGGCCCGCCCCGCGGCCATGCCGTCGAGGCACGCGTGTACGCCGAGGACCCGGCCCGCGACCACCGCCCCGGCGCGGGCCTGTTGACCCGGGTCGCCTTCCCCGCGGGCGACGGCGTGCGCGTGGACACCTGGATCGAGACGGGTACGGAGGTGACGACGGCGTACGACCCGATGCTGGCCAAGGTCATCGCGTACGGCACCGACCGCGCCGAGGCCCTCGCGCGGCTGGACACGGCACTCGCCGCCACCCGGATCGACGGCATCGAGACCAATCTCGGCCTGGTACGGGCCGCCCTGGCCGATGACCGGGTGCGCAGCGCCACGCACTGCACGGCCACCCTCGCCACGGTCGCCGACCCGACTCCGCGCATCGAAGTGGTCTCCGGCGGCACCCTCACCACCGTGCAGGACTGGCCGGGCCGCACCGGCCACTGGCAGGTCGGCGTCCCGCCGTCGGGCCCGATGGACGATCTGTCGTTCCGGCTCGGCAACACGGCCCTCGGCAACGACGCGGACGCGCCCGGCCTCGAATGCACGCTCCAGGGACCGGCTTTGCGCTTCACCCACCCGACGACCGTATGTGTGACCGGCGCTCCCGCCCCTGTCACGCTGGACGGCCGACCGGTAGCGCAGTGGGAGCCGTTGACGGTCCCGGCGGGCGGCACCCTCACGGTCGGCGCACCGGCCGGACACGGACTGCGGACGTATGTCCTGTTCGCCGGTGGTGGCCTGGACGTCCCGGAGTTCCTGGGCAGCGCGGCCACCTTCACCCTCGGTGGTTTCGGCGGTCACGGCGGCCGGGCCCTGCGCACCGGCGACGTACTGCACGGCGGCGCGACAGACGCACCGACCTCCCCCGTACCGGACGCGGATCGCCCCCGCTTCGACTCGACCTGGCACCTGGCAGCGGCCGAAGGCCCGCACGCCGCACCGGAGTTCTTCACCGAGGAGGACATCCATGACTTCTACGCCGCCGACTGGAAGGTCCACTTCAACTCGGCGCGAACGGGCGTCCGCCTGATCGGCCCGAAGCCGCGCTGGGCCCGCACGGACGGCGGCGAGGCCGGCCTGCACCCCTCCAACATCCATGACACGCCGTACTCGGTGGGCGCGGTCGACTACACCGGCGACATGCCCGTACTGCTGGGCCCCGACGGCCCGTCCCTGGGCGGTTTCGTCTGCCCGGCGACGGTGGTGACGGGCGAACGCTGGAAGCTGGGTCAGCTCCGGCCCGGCGACACGGTCCGCTTCAGGCCCGTGACGGTGACGGGCGAGCCCCGCCCCGACCTCGTCGACGGGGGCATCCTCTTCCGCGACTCCACGCTCACCTACCGCCGCAGCGGCGACGACAACGTCCTGGTCGAGTACGGGCCGATGCAACTG
Source organism: Streptomyces sp. NPDC048473 (assembly GCF_043200155.1). NCBI lineage: Bacteria > Bacillati > Actinomycetota > Actinomycetes > Kitasatosporales > Streptomycetaceae > Streptomyces > Streptomyces sp. NPDC048473. Next base: position 236,507 of record NZ_JBICXE010000006.1, on the reverse strand, counting down.
GACCTGGCCCTGCGGATGCGCGTCCACGCCCTGATGGAGGCGCTGACGGCAGAGGCCGTTCCCGGGATCACCGGTCTGACGCCGGGCATCCGCTCCCTCCAGATCCAGCTGGACCCGAGCGTCCTTCCCCAGCACCGCCTCGTGGAGCTGCTCCACCGCATCGAGGCCGCGCTCCCGCCCACCGATGCCCTGGTCGTCCCGTCCCGCACCGTGCATCTCCCGCTGTCCTGGGACGACCCGGCGACCCGCGAGGCCATCGCCCGCTACATGGCGGGGGTACGGGACGACGCCCCCTGGTGCCCGTGGAACATCGAGTTCATCCGCCGGGTCAACGGCCTGGACTCGGTCGACGACGTGTACAGCACGGTGTTCGACGCCGAGTACCTGGTGCTGGGTCTCGGCGATGTATATCTGGGCGCCCCGGTCGCCACACCGCTGGACCCGCGCCACCGCCTGGTCACCACCAAGTACAACCCGGCCCGCACCTGGACCGCGGAGAACTCGGTCGGTATCGGCGGCGCCTATCTCTGCGTCTACGGGATGGAGGGACCGGGCGGCTACCAGTTCGTGGGCCGCACCACACAGGTCTGGTCGGGCTGGCAGCAGCGGGGCGCCTTCGAGCCGGGCTCGCCGTGGCTGCTGCGGTTCTTCGACCGCATCAAGTGGTACCCGGTCGAGGCGGACGAACTCCTGGAGCTGCGCGCGGACATCACGTCCGGCCGATTCATACCACGGATCGAGGAGGGAGAGTTCTCACTGGCGCGGTACGAGGAGTTCCTCGCCCGGAACGCCGACTCGATCGCCGAGTTCCGCGCACGCCAGGGCACCGCTTTCGCAGCCGAACGGGATGCCTGGGAGGCGGCGGGCGAGTTCGCCCGCGCGGACGCGGCAGCGGCACCGCCGCCCCCGGCCGCCGAGGTGTCGGTGCCACCGGGCGGCCACCTGGTGGAGGCGGAGTTCGCCGCGTCGGTCTGGCAGCTGAATGTCGCCGTGGGCGACACGGTGACGGCAGGTCAGCCCTTGCTGGCCCTGGAGGCGATGAAGATGGAGTCCCGTGTCCACGCCCCCGCGGCCGGCATCGTCTCGGAGATCCTCACCCGGACGGGCGCCCAGGTGGAGCCGGGCACACCCCTGCTGATCCTGGCCCACACAACCTGAGGAACACACACATGCCGCCCCTCACCCCCTCCCCCGTCCTCACTCGCATCCGGGCCGCCTACGCCCGTATCGCAGCGGTCGACCGCCCCGAACTCTGGATCGATCTGCGGCCTCGACCCGACCTGGAGGCCGAGGCCCGGAGCCTCGAAGTCCGCCTGGCCGCGGGCGAACACCTCCCCCTCGCAGGCCGTCTGCTGGCCGTCAAGGGCAACATCGATGTGGCCGGCCTCCCCACCACCGCGGGCTGCCCCTCGTACGCGTACGAGCCGAGCGCCGACGCCCCGGCGGTGGCCCGTCTCCGTGCCGCAGGAGCACTGGTGATCGGTACGACCAACCTGGACCAGTTCGCAACGGGCCTGGTCGGCACGCGTTCTCCGTACGGCGTTGTCCGTAACGCACTCGATCCGGACCGGGTCAGCGGCGGCTCCAGCTCCGGTTCGGCGGTCGCCGTCGCCCTGGGCATCGCGGACCTCGCGCTGGGCACGGACACCGCGGGTTCCGGCCGTGTCCCCGCCGCGTTCAACGGCATCGTCGGCCTGAAGCCGACCCGCGGCCTGGTCCCGACGGACGGTGTGGTGCCCGCCTGCGCGAGCCTGGACTGCGTCACGGTCTTCGCCCGTACGCTCCCCGAGGCCGAACAGGCGATGGCCCTGATGGCCACCCCCACCCCGCAGCCCGACCGCTCCCGTGTTCCGGGCCCCTGGCGGATCGCGGTCCCGCCCACCGGGCAACTCGGCGAACTCGATCCCGGCTGGGCGGCGGCGTACGAGTCGACGGCCGCCCGCCTCCGCGCGGCGGGCGCGGTGCTCCGGCCGATCGACCTGACCCCGTTCACCGAGGCCGCCGCAATGCTGTACGAGGGTGCGTTCGTCGCCGAGCGCTACACCGCGGTCGGAGCATTCATCGACGGCGCACCCACCGCACCCGGCCTCGACCCCACAGTCGCCCGGATCATCACCGCGGCCCGCGACATCCCGGCACACCGGCTCTTCGCCGACCAGGCAAGGCTGGCCGCCCTCCGCACCGCCGCAACAGCCGCGCTCGGCGACGCGGACGCCCTCCTGCTGCCCACCGCACCGGGCCACCCCACGCTCGCCGAGGTCGCCGCCGACCCGGTGGGCGCCAATGCCCGCCTCGGCCGGTTCACCAACTCCACCAACCTGTTCGACCTGTGCGCGGTGGCAGCCCCTGCGGGCGAGGTGGACGGCCTGCCGTTCGGCGTGATGCTGATCGGCCCGGCGCACGCCGATGAACGCCTGGCCCGAATCGCCACGCTGCTGACCCCGCCCTCCCGGATCACGGTGGTGGGCGCCCACCTGAGCGGCGAACCCCTGAACCCCCAACTCCTCTCCCTGGGCGCCCGCCTGATCCGTACCACGGCCACCGCCCCCGTCTACCGCCTGCACGCCCTGCGCACGGACCCGCCCAAGCCGGGCCTGGAACGGATCGGGGAGGGCGGGTCCGCGATCGAGGCAGAGCTGTGGGAGCTGCCCGCCGAAGGGCTCGGGCGGCTCGTCGCCGCTCTCCCTGCGCCCATGACACTGGGCCGGATCGAACTGGCCGGCGGCATTACAGCACCCGGCTTCCTCTGCGAGCCGTATGCGCTCGAAGGCGCCGTGGACATCACAGCGCACGGCGGTTGGCGCGCGTACCTCGGTCATTGATCCTTAAAACAGTTGACTCGGCACCAACAGGCCTGTTCCACTGGGCAGATGCGCCCTCAGCTGCGGCTGGTCACCCGTGACCACATCGACTTCGGTCGAGTGTGGTCCGCCTCGTGTTGTCTCTGACTGCTCCGACGTCAGCGCTTCACACGACCGGTTCCCCCGCAGCACGAGATGAGGCTTTGCCATGCCCGTCGAGTTTCTCGGCATCGCAGCAACCAATGAAGGTTCCGAAGTGACACCCCGCTCCGGGGCGTCCTTCGACAAGGCGTACACGCTCAAACTGGCCCGCGCACACGAGGACCACGGATGGGACCGGGTGCTGTTCGCCTACGGCTCCGGCTCCCCCGATCCATCCCCGGCCGCCGCCTATATCGCGGCCCGCACCGAGACGCTCCAGATCCTGGTCGCGCACCGCCCCAACGTCTCGTACCCGACCTTCGCGGCCAAGACCTTCGCAACCCTGGACCGGATCAGCGACGGCCGCCTCGCCGTGCATTTCATCACCGGCGGCAATGACCACGAGCAGCAGCGCGAGGGCGACTTCCTCACCAAGGACGAGCGGTACGCGCGCACCCGTGAGGCCATCCAGATCATCAAGAAGGCGTGGACGTCGCACGAGCCCTTCGACCACGAGGGCACGCACTACCGCTTCAACGACTTCGTGAGCGACACCTTCCCCGTGCAGCAGCCGCATCCGCGGGTCTCGTTCGGGGGTTCCTCACCGGCGGCGTACGCGGCCGGTGGCGCCGAAGCCGACATCTACTGCCTGTGGGGCGAACCGCTGGCACAGACGGCTGAGCAGATCGCATCGGTGAAGGCCGCAGCGAAGGCAGCCGGCCGTACGGACGTCCCCAAGATCCAAGTCGCCTTCCGGCCGATCATCGCACCGACCGAGGAACTGGCCTGGGAGAAGGCTCACCGAACTTTGGCCCGCATCAAGGCCCGTAAGGCCGGCGCACCACTGAGCCGCCGCCATCCGCTGAACAGCCCGGAGAACGCCGGCTCCCGACGACTCCTCGCGGTGGCCGCCGAGAGCGAGCGCCACGACCGGGCACTGTGGACACCGACCGCGGCTGAAACGGGCGGCGCCGGAAATTCGACGGCCTTGGTAGGAACACCGGAGACGGTGGCGCAGGCGCTGCTGGACTACTACGACCTGGGCGTGGAAATCCTGTCCGCTCGCGGCTACGACCTGCTGGACGACGCGATCGACTTCGGAAGGCACGTCATCCCGATAGTCCGCGAGGAAGTGGCCAAGCGGGACGCGGCCCGCACAACCGCACCATAACGACGAGCACACTCCCAGCCCGTCCGGCGCTTGAGGACCGGGGCTCGGGGCAGAAGCCCCGGTTCCGGCACCTCCCTCCCCGCCCGGCACCATTCCATCCAGCCCGTCCGGCGCTCGAGGACCGGGGCTCGGGGCAGAAGCCCCGGTTCCGGGAAGGGGCGGGGAGGGGACCAGCCCGCCGCAGGCGCACCCCCGCCCCGCAAACCTCACCCCACAGAGCTATAAGCCACAACCCCCCGCAACACCGCCTCCACCGCCTTACGCGCACTCCGCGCCACGGAACTCCCCTCCCGCGGCGCCGCAGCCGAAATCTGCCCCAGCACGTCGATCACCTGCTTGCACCACCGCACGAAGTCCCCCGCCGGCATCTCCGCCTCGCGCAGCACCTCGTCCAGCGACCGCCCCGACGCCCACATGTAGACCGCCCAGGCAAACCCCAGATCGGGTTCGCGCTGCCCGATCCCCTCCGCCTGGTTGATCTTGAAGTCCTCCTCCAGGGCGTCGAGCCGACCCCAGATCCGGACCATCTCGCCCATCGCGGTCTTCGCGGGCCCCGACGGCAGCTTCGGCGCCACCGCGTCATCGGCCTGCCGCGCCTCGTACACCAACGCCGAGACGCACGCCGCGAGTTCGGCAGGGTTCAGACCCTCCCACACCCCGGCCCGCAGGCATTCGCTCGCCAGCAGATCCAGCTCGCCGTAGAGCCGCGCAAGCCGCCGGCCGTGCTCGGTGACCTCATTGCCGCGCAGATAGTCGAGCTCGGTGAGCAGCGCGACGATCCGGTCGAAGGTACGGGCGATCGTGTTCGTCCGCCCCTCGATCCGCTGCTCCAGCTGCCTGGTGTCGCGTTGCAGCCGGTGATACCGCTCGGCCCATCGCGCATGGTCCTCACGCTCGTCACACCCGTGGCAGGGGTGTGCGCGCAACTCCGCCCGGTAGCGGGCGATCTCCCGGTCGTCGGCCGCCGCGGACCGCCCCTTGCGGTGCCGCTCCGGGACTATGTGCCCGGCTTTGGTCCGCAGCGCGGAGGCCAGATCGCGGCGCGACTGCGGCGAGCGCGGGTTGAACGACTTCGGCACCCGCATCCGCTCCAGCGCCTCCACCGGGACGGGGAAGTCGATCGAGGCGAGCCGCTTGACCTGCCGTTCGGCGGTCAGCACCAACGGCCGCGGCCCGTCGTGGTATTCGAGCCCGCGGTGCCCGTGCCCATTGGTCCGTCCGGCGGGCAGCCCCGGGTCGAGGACCAGTGCCAGTCCGGCGAACTTGCCGGTGGGGACATGGATGACATCGCCGGGCTTGAGCTTCTCCAGGGACGTCGCGGCCGCGGCCCGCCGCTGCGACGCGCCCTGCTTGGCGAGCTCGGTCTCCCGGTCCTTGAGTTCGCGGCGCAGTCGCGCGTACTCCTCGAAGTCACCGAGGTGGCAGGTCATGCCCTCCCGGTAGCCCTCCAGTCCCTCTTCGTTCCGCTGGACCTGCCGGGAGATCCCGACCACCGACCGGTCGGCCTGGAACTGTGCGAAGGAGGTCTCCAGCAGCTCGCGCGAGCGGTGCCGCCCGAACTGCTGCACCAGGTTGACGGCCATGTTGTACGAGGGCCGGAAGCTGGACCGCAGCGGATACGTACGCGTACCCGCGAGTCCGGCCAGCGCCCCCGGGTCCATGCCGCGCTGCCACAGCACCACCGCATGGCCTTCGACGTCGATCCCACGCCGTCCGGCCCGCCCGGTCAGCTGGGTGTACTCGCCGGGGGTGATGTCGGCGTGCTGTTCGCCGTTCCACTTGACGAGCTTCTCCAACACGACCGAGCGTGCGGGCATGTTGATACCGAGGGCGAGGGTCTCCGTCGCGAAGACGGCCTTGACGAGGCCTCGTACGAACAGCTCCTCGACGACTTCCTTGAACGTGGGCAGCATGCCGGCGTGGTGCGCGGCGATGCCTCGCTCCAGCCCTTCGAGCCACTCGTAGTAGCCCAGAACATGGAGGTCCTCGCCGGGGATGGACGCGGTCCGCTCCTCGACGATCTCGCGGACCAGGCGGCGCTTGTCCTCGTCGTTGAGGCGCAGTCCGGCGTGCAGACACTGCTGCACGGCGGCCTCGCAGCCGGCCCGGCTGAAGATGAACGTGATGGCGGGGAGCAGTCCTTCGGCGTCCAGCCGGTCGATGACCTCGGGCCTGGCCGGGGTCCAGATCCGGCTGCGCTGGCGCCGCTCGCGCTCACGGTCCGCCTCGCGGACCATCTTGCCGCGGCGGCGTTCACGCGGGTTGTACCCCCGCTGGTTCTCCATCCGGGCGAGCCGGACGAGGTCGGGGTTGACCTCGCGGCGTCCGGCGCCGCGGCCGCCGTGATCGGTCTCCTCCTCGAAGAGGTCGTACATCCGGCGGCCTGCCAGCACGTGCTGCCAGAGCGGCACGGGGCGGTGCTCGGAGACGATGACCTGGGTGTCGCCGCGGACGGTGTCCAGCCAGTCACCGAACTCCTCGGCGTTGGACACGGTCGCCGACAGTGACACCAGGGTCACGGAGTCCGGGAGGTGAATGATCACTTCCTCCCAGACGGCGCCCCGGAAGCGGTCGGAGAGGTAATGCACCTCGTCCATCACCACATAGCCGAGGCCGCGCAGCGCCTGCGAGCCCGCATACAGCATGTTCCGCAGCACTTCGGTGGTCATGACGACCACCGGGGCATCGCCGTTGACGCTGTTGTCACCGGTCAGCAGGCCGACCTTGTCCGGTCCGTAGCGCTTGACCAGATCTGCGAACTTCTGGTTGGACAGGGCCTTGATGGGGGTGGTGTAGAAGCACTTCCGGCCCTGTTCCAGGGCGAGGTGCACGGCGAATTCGCCGACGATGGTCTTGCCCGAGCCGGTCGGGGCGGCGACGAGCACCCCCTTGCCGGCCTCCAGTGCCTCGCATGCCTCGATCTGGTAGGGGTCCAGATCGAACTCGTACATCTCGCGGAAAGGCGCGAGTGCGGTGGCCAGCTCGGCGGCACGGATCCGAGAAGCCTGGTATCGCTCAGCTGGTGAGAGGTCCTCTGTCATCTTGCTTACGAGCCTACCCGCCACCTCTGACAGTGACGCGATCTTTAAATCCCGGTGGGAGAACCCGCTACGAGCACTCTCACCGCACCCGGTACACAGGTCGCGGTGAGCGGCAGCGCCCCGAGCTGTTCACCGTCCGCGTATGCGGTGACACCGGCAGCGGCCAGCTCGATCGAGGAGACCCGGTGCGTGGTGACCTTGGGGTGGCTGAGGTGCGTTCCCTTGTAGACGCGGGGGAAGACCTTCAGCAGCGTGGCGCGGCTGCAGTCCCCGACGACGGTCACATCGAAGAGCCCGTCGTCCATGACGGCGTCCGCGCAGATCCGCATACCTCCGCCGTACGTCGATCCGTTGCCCACGGCGATGAGCGTCGCCTCGACCTCCCGGACCGGTCCACCGTCCAGCCTGATGCGATACGGGATGGGCTTGAACGCGGCGAGTTCGGCGAGGATCGCGAGGTCGTACCTGAACCGTCCGCCGACCCAGCGCATCCGGTTGCCGCGGTCGTTGACCCGGGAGTCGAAGCCGGAGGCGAGCACGGACCCGAACCACCGCTCACCGACCCGTCCGAGGTCGATCTCGCGGACGGTGCCTGCCTTGAGCGCCTCGGCGGCCAGCCGTCCGGCGGCGGCCGGATCCCGTATCGGCATCCCGAGCGCGCGGGCGAAGTCGTTCCCGGTGCCCACGGCGACGACCCCGAGCGGGGTCATCGTTCCGGCAACGGCCTGCAGGGCGAGGGACATCATGCCGTCCCCGCCCACCGCTATCAGCGCACCGGTCCCACCGGCGACGGCCTCACGGGCCCGCCGCAGGGCGTCGTCGGCGTCCACGCCGAGAACCGTACGTACGGAGAATCCGGCGTCCCGCAAAGCGGAAGCGGCCGGCTGCGCGGCGTGCGCGCCCCGGCCGCGTCCTGCGGTGGGATTGACGAAAAGGGTGATCTCGCTGGTCACCCGGGGGACCTTACAAGGTCAGGTGATGTCGTCGTAACCGTTGACCCGGTCACGGTCCGAGCTCGCCTGCGTGGGCAACGACCGGCCGGACGTGACCGGTTCGATCTCACCGATGTCCTCGGGAGTGAGGTCCAGCTCCGACGCCTCGTCGTCGTCGGGCCCCGCCGCCGCGAGCTGTGCCTTGCGGCGGTCGTTGAGGAGCGAGATCGCCGTGGCCACGAAGTAGAGAACCCAGATCGGTCCGGCGAGCGCCAGCATCGTCAGCGGGTCGGTACTGGGAGTGGCCAGCGCGGCGAAGACCGTGATGCCCATGATCATGGCCCGCCACCAGCCGAGCATCCGCTTGCCGGTGATGATCCCGCCGAAGTTCAGCATGACGAGCAGCAGGGGCAGCTCGAAGGAGAGCCCGAAGACCACCACCATGCGCGTGATCAGATCCAGCAGATCGTCCAGCGGCAGCTGGTTGTCGAGCCCGGCCGGCGAGAACTCCAGGAGCACCCGCGCCATCGTGGGCAGGGTCTTGTACGCGAAGAAGCCACCGGCGAGGAAGAGTGGGAATCCCGCACCCACAAAGCCGAGCGAGTACTTCTTCTCGTGCTTGTGCAGCCCCGGGGCGACGAAGGCCCACAGCTGGTAGAGCCAGATCGGCGAGGAAAGGACGACTCCCGCCATCAAGGAGACCTTGAGGGCGAGGGTGAACGGGGTGAGCAGACCGTTCAGGACGATACGCGCGCACGTACCGTCCTCCTTCTTGGCGAGTTCGGCGAAGCTGGACTCGCACCCGACCGACTTCAGTACCGGGTCGGTGAAGAACTCGATGATCCCCTTGTAGAAGAACGCGGCCACGATCGTGACGACGACGATCCCGAGCAACGCCTTCGCCAGCCGGTTACGCAGCTCACGCAGGTGCTCCACCAGGGGCATGCGGCCCTCTGGGTCCGTCTCCTGTTTGCGGGCAGACTTGAGCAACCCACGTCCTCATCTCGTGCAGCAGGCCGTCACCGATCGCGGCGCCTGCGTCGGCCCGGTTGTCAGCGCTTGGTCGAGTCGGTCGGCTCTGCGACCGGACGCGAACTGGTCACGTCACCGGGTGCGGCCTTGATGGTGCGCGGGGCGGCCTGGTCCTGGGCGGCGTCGTTCGCCGGCTCGGCCGGGGTGGCCGACGGGCTGCCCTCGGACTTCATGGCCTTGGCCTCGCTCTTGAGGATGCGGGCCGACTTGCCGAGCGAGCGAGCCATGTCAGGAAGCTTCTTCGCGCCGAACAGCAGAACAATGACGACGAGGATCAGGATGATCTCGGGAGCGCCGAGCCTTCCGAACATATGCGTGTACCTTCTCACCGAGGCAGCAGGGGTGGGGCGGATCGAACGTCGGACGGACGTCCGATCGTCGTACTGTCAGCGATCGTATCCCGCAGGAGTAAACGCAGGGCAATACCCATGCATCCTTGCGATTACGGCCCATGCCTCGCTCTCAGGGCCGCGTTCAGCAGCGTACCCCGCGAACCCGAGAAACTGCAGGCCGCGCCCTCCCCGATCCATCGTCCCTGCTCACAGGCTCACAGAAACGTGGGGGCAGTACATCTAGCGCAACGCCTCACCGGTGGCGGCAAGATCCGTCGCGGCCCGTTCGAGGTCCTCCGCCGCCCGGTTGATGCGCTGGGTGGTTCGCGTCACCTGACGCCCCAGACGCTGGGCCTCGATGAAGACCTTGACGGCCAGCACGCCGAGGACGGCGATCCCGAGGAACCCCAGGGCGATGGCGAGCATGGGCCAGAACATGCGCAGAGCCTCGATGTGTCTAGGTGTCCGAAGTTCTAAAGGCTGGTGTGGAGGCGCAGCGTACGCACCCCGCCACCGGTGAGGAGCTCAACTATCCGTTCCCCGGCGGGCTTACGGACGGCCGCACCGCACTTCGGGCAGGTGAAGGAGTAGAACGTCGTCCGGCGGCTGGCGCCCACGGCGAGGCGGATGGCGCCCGCCGCCAGCTCGAACCGCTCGCGGCAGTCCGGGCAGGCGGCCTTGAACCGTACGGACTCGGGCACCACCACGGTCGGAACACCTGACACCACAGACATATTGCTCATATCTCCCTCAGGTATCCGCTCAGGCCGGACCGTCATAGGCAGCGAGCGCCGCACGGGCCGCCTGCTGCGCGCTCTGCGCCAGTTCCGGCGGGGAGACGATGCGGCCTTCCCTGCCCAGTCGCAGCGCGAGCCTGCGCAGCGAGGCCGGATCGGGGGTGCGCAGGGTGATCCGCAGCCCGCCGTCGGGCAGCTCCTGGGCGCTGTCGTGCGGGTAGTACTCGGCGACCCACCGTCCGCCGGGGCCGACCTCGACCACGACCTCCGGGTCCTCGGCCGCCGGCTGGACGAGCCCTTCGGACAGGTCCCGCAGTTCGAGCTCGGGCGGCGCGGCCGGCTCGTCCAGCAGCCGGATCTCGGCGACCCGGTCGAGCCGGAACGTACGCCGGTCCTCGGAGGACCTGCACCAGGCCTCCATGTACGTATGCCCCACGGCGAACAGCCGGATCGGGTCCACCTCGCGCTCGGTGAGTTCATCGCGCGCGGGCGAGTAGTAGCGCAGCCAGAGCCGGCGCCGCTCGGAGATCGCCCGGTCGACGTCGGCGAAGACACCGCCCTCGGACTCGAAGGTGACCGAAAGCCGTGAGCTCGCCGCCCCCACCTCACCGGCCGCGGTCTCCAGCTTCGCGGTGGCCCGCAGCAGCGCCTGGCGGTCGCTCTCGCGCAGCCCGGGCAGCGTGGACACGGCGCGGGCGGCGACCAGGAGCGCCGTCGCCTCGTCGGCCGCGAGCCGCAGCGGCTCCGCGACATCGTCCGGGTTGTGCCACCAGATCCGGTCGCCGTCGGTGTCGATGTCCAGCAGATCCCCGCCGCGGAAGCTCGTACCGCACATGGGCAGCACATCGAGGTCCGAGATCAGCTCGTCCTCGGTGATCCCGAAGGCGCGGGCGACGTCCTGGACATGGGCGCCGGGGCGCTCACGCAGATACGTCACCAGGGAGAGCATCCGGCGGGTCTGGTCGATCGCGTTCGTGGCCATGAATACGGTCCCCTTCAGTCCTTGGCCACGGCGCGCAGCCGGTCCACCACGTCGGCCCGCAGATCGGCAGGTTCCTGTACGACGACGTCCGGACCGAACTCGACGAGCCAGGCATCCAGACCGTGTCCGTACGGAATCTCCAACTCGTCCCACCCGTCCCCGAGTTCCCGGACCGATATGGCGCGCGAGCGCAGCGGGTATCCGGCACCGGCCCGCAGCCTGATCCGCGCGGTCCGGGTCGCCGTCTCCCCCGCCCAGCTCTCGACGGTCTCGCGGACGGTCACGACGTCGGGCACCTCGGCGGTGAACGCCCCGGCCCGGGAGCGGACCCGGCCGGTGATCCGGGAGAGCCGGAACACCCGCTCGGCGCCGCGGTCCCGGTCCCAGCCGGCCAGATACCAGTGGCCGCGCCAGCACTCCAGCGTCCACGGCTCGACCTGGCGCTGTTCGGGCCGGGCGGCGTTGGCCTTGCGGTAGTCGAAGGTCACCGGGCGGCGGTCCCGGCAGGCCAGCATCAACGGCTCGAAGGCGGCCTCATGAACGGGGATACGGGGTTCGAGGGCGCTGTGCACCTCGTACGCGTCTTCGGCCTCCGGCATGCCCGCGGCCCGCAGCTTCTGCAGCGCGCCGCTGGCTGCACCGGCCAGCCGCGCCTGCTGCCAGACCTTGGCGGCCAGTCCGAGCGCGGCGGCCTCCTCGGCGTCCAGCGTGATCGGGGGCAGCCGGTTACTGTCGCGGCGGGCGAGGTATCCCGTGTCGCCGTCCAGGTTCTCCACGGTCTCGATGACCAGACCGAGCTCGCGCAGATCGTCCTTGTCGCGCTCGAACATCCGGTTGAAGGCGTCGTCGGAACCCGCTTCCAGATAGGCCTCGATGGAGCCGCGCAGCTCGCGCTTGCTCAGCGGGCGCCGGGTCCCCAGCAGACACAGGGCCAGGTTCATCAGCCGCTCGGCCTTGGCAATCGCCATCGACGCCCTTTCTGTTTTGCTCTACGACCGTCGACCGTACCGCTACGCGCTGTCCGGACAAAAGCGAGGGCCCGTGCCTTGCGGCACGGGCCCTCGTATCGCACGGATGCGGATCAGACGGCGACCAGGTCGCAGACGAAGATCAGTGCCTCGCCGGGTGCAATGCGGCCACCGGCGCCGCGGTCGCCGTACGCAAGGTGCGCGGGAATGGTCAGCTGGCGACGGCCGCCGACCTTCATGCCCTGCACGCCCTGGTCCCAGCCGGAGATGACCTGACCGACACCGAGCTGGAACTTCAGCGGAGTGCCGCGGTTCCAGGAGGCGTCGAACTCCTCGCCGCTGGAGAAGGCCACGCCCACGTAGTGGACGGAGACGGTGTCGCCCGCCTTGGCCACCGCGCCGTCGCCTTCCCAGATGTCCTTGATCTCCAAGTCGGCCGGCGGCTCGCCACCCGGGAAGTCGATCTCGGGCTTCTCGATGCTCACTGACTTGCTCCTCTTAATGATGAACTGGGCAACCGGGACAGTCTTACATCTTTGCCAGGATGTCCACGGCGAACACCAGCGTGGACTTCGCGGGGATGGTCTGCTGCGCCTTGTCACCGAACGCCTGGTCCGGCGGGATGACGAGGAGCACACGGCTGCCGATCTTCTTGCCGACCAGACCGTTCTTCAGCCCCTTCAGGGTGACCTGGGCCAGCGGGAAGGTCTGCGTCTTGCCCGCCGAATAGGTGCTGTCGAACGTTTTGCCGTCCTTCCACAGCAGACCGACGTAGTTCACGATGACGCTGTCGGTGTCCTTCACGACGTCGCCCTTGGACTCCAGGATGTAATTGGAGACAAGTTTCGCCGGCGGGTCGGTCTTGGTGGGGATGGTGACCTTGGGGGCCTTGCCGTCGGTGTTGGTGCCGACCTTGGGCAGGTCGATGTTGTCCTGGGCGACCGCGGTGCCCTTGGCGGACGTCGGGATCTGCGTCGACTTCAGAATGTCGACGACGAAGACGAGCGTGGCGTTCGGCTTGATGTCGCCCTGGCCCTGCGCTCCGTAGCCGAGATCCGGCGGGATGACCAGCTCGACGCGGCTGCCGACCTTCTGGCCGACGAGGCCCTGGTCCCAGCCCTTGATGACCATGCCCGCACCGAGCGTCAGATCGAAGGGCTGCTTGCGGTCGAAGCTGTTGTCGAACGGCTTGTCGGAGTCCCAGGACTGACCGAGGTAGTTGACCTGGATCGCATCGCCGTTCTTGAGCGTGGCGCCGTCACCCTGGCTGACGACCCTGGTCTTCAGCTCCTTGGGCGGGTTCCCCTTGCCCTTGGACAGGGTGGGCTTCTCGCCGAACTTCGCGCCCGCGGTGATCGCGGGGAACCCGTCCTTGGACGCGGCGGAAGCGGAAACGGAATCGGAAGCGGAGCCCTTGTCGTCGCCGCAGGCCGCTGTCAGCAGCAACAGGGGGACGACGAGAAGGCCGGCAAGTCGGCGCACTTGTTCCTCAGATCTCAGACGGCACAGTTGGTTGAGTCCTCGACACTCTAGGGCGTACGCAGGGCCCCGTACGAGGAACGTACGGGGCCCGCGTCGCGTCGGGAGCCGAGGTTGTCCTGTTGCCGGCTCACATACCCGCGATCAGCTTCTCCACTCGGTCGTCCACCGAACGGAACGGGTCCTTGCACAACACCGTGCGCTGCGCCTGGTCGTTGAGCTTGAGATGGACCCAGTCGACGGTGAAGTCCCGCCGCTGTTCCTGGGCCCTGCGGATGAAGTCACCGCGCAGCCGCGCCCTGGTCGTCTGCGGGGGCACGGACTTGCCCTCGAAGATCTTCAGGTCGTTGCAGATGCGGGCGGCCTGTCCCTTGCGCTCCAGCAGGTAGTACAGGCCGCGGCGGCGGTGGATGTCGTGGTACGCGAGGTCTATCTGGGCGACCCGCGGGTGCGACATGGTCATGTTGTGCTTGGCCCGGTACCGCTCGATGAGCTTGTACTTCATCACCCAGTCGATCTCGGTCTCGATCCGGCCGAGGTCCTCGGCCTCGATCGCGTCGAGCGTACGGCCCCACAGCTCCAGGACCTGAGCGACGGTTCCGGTGCGGATGCCACGGCGGTCGACGAAGTCGACGGCCTTCTCGTAGTACTCGCGCTGCACCTCGATGGCGGATGCCTCACGGCCACTGGCCAGGCGCACCTTGCGCTGACCCGTGGTGTCGTGACTGACCTCACGGATCGCCCGGATCGGGTTCTCCAGCGTCAGATCACGCATCACGGTGCCCGCCTCGATCATGCGGAGCACCAGATCGGTCGCGCCGACCTTGAGCAGCATGGTCGTCTCGGACATGTTGGAGTCACCGACGATGACATGGAGGCGGCGGTACCGCTCCGCGTCCGCATGCGGTTCGTCACGCGTATTGATGATCGGGCGGGAGCGCGTCGTCGCGGAACTGACGCCCTCCCAGATGTGCTCGGCACGCTGGCTGACGCAGTAGACGGCGCCCCTCGGTGTCTGCAGCACCTTGCCCGCGCCGCAGATCAGTTGCCTCGTGACGAGGAAGGGAATGAGGATGTCCGCGAGCCGGGAGAATTCTCCGTGCCGCGCCACGAGATAGTTCTCGTGACACCCGTAGGAGTTTCCCGCCGAGTCGGTGTTGTTCTTGAAGAGATAGACGTCGCCCGCGATTCCCTCCTCGTGCAGGCGGCGTTCGGCGTCGACGAGCAGACCTTCGAGAATGCGCTCGCCGGCCTTGTCGTGGGTGACCAGCTCGGTCAGGTTGTCGCATTCGGGGGTTGCATATTCCGGATGCGATCCCACGTCGAGGTAGAGGCGGGCGCCGTTCCGCAGAAAGACATTGCTGCTGCGGCCCCATGACACAACACGGCGGAAGAGGTAGCGCGCCACTTCATCAGGAGACAGTCGGCGCTGTCCCCTGAACGTGCACGTGACGCCGTACTCGTTCTCCAGCCCGAAAATGCGGCGGTCCATGACTGAACATTACGCCTGATGGCCTGAGCTGAAACCGGGTTCGACAGCACCGTTTCGATCATTTTCCGATCCTTGTACAGCAACGGCCGTACGCCCGGGAACTGCGAGGACCCTTCCCGTGGCCAGCAGGACCAGCAGCGCCGCCACCCCGCCGGCCCCCGCGACGGCGAAGCTCCATGTCGTGCCGCCCAGCTCGACGGCCGGGCCCGCCACGGCCGTTCCCGCCGCCGCGCCCACGCCGAACGTCGTCACCAGCCAGGAGAACGCCTCGGTCACCGTGCCCCGCGGGGCATGCCGGTCGACCACGATGAACGAGCACGCGATCGCGGGCGCCAGAAAGACTCCGGCCACTGCCGCCAGAGCGGTCATGGCGGCCACTCCGGGGGTCAGCATCAGCGGCAGATACCCCAGTGCCAGCAGCGCGACAATGACCCGCAGCCGGCGCTCCGGCGCCCCGGCCCACTGCCGCGCCCCGTACACCGCACCGCCGACCAGCGCACCCAGCCCGAGCGCGGCCATCAGCCAGCCGTACACCGACTCCCGGCCGTGGTCGTCGGCGTACGCCACCCCGGCCACCGTGATCGAACCGAGCGCGAGCCCGACGAAGAAGAACGAGCCGAGCAGTGCCAGCAGCCCCGGCGAGCGCAGCGCGCCCAGCCAGTGCGCCTCACGGGGCGCCGAACGCCAGGCGCGGGAGGGCTCGGAGAGGACGACGGAGAGCGCCCCGAGGACCCCGATCGCGTTGATGACGAAGAGGGCGGCGGCGGGCGACCAGAGGGAGACGAGCAGCGTCACCAGCAGCGGGCCCACGGTGAACATGACCTCCTGGGCGACGGCGTCCAGCGCGTACGCCCGGTGCACCCGGTCCTCGCCACCCAGGACGGTCGGCCACAGGGCCCGCAGACCGCCCTCCAGCGGCGGGGTGAACACACCGGCCACCATCACCGCCCCATAGGCCAGCGGCAGCGACCCCAGGCCCACCAGGGCCAGCAAAGCCATGCCCAGCGCCGACACCACGGAGGCCGGGAGCTGGACGCGTGGCTGGCCGTACAGATCCACGGCGCGGCCCAGCAGCGGCTGTCCGACCGCGGTGGACAGCCCGTACACGGCCGCGAGCGCACCGGCGAGGGTGTAGCTGCCGCCCTCGGCCCGGGTGAACAGCACGATCGCGATATGGGCGGTGCCGCTGGGCAGCCGCCCCACCAGGGTCCCTGCCAGCAGCCGGGCGGCATGCCGCGCCCGGAGGATGTCCAGATATCCCGCGGCCATGTCCCGCCCCTCTCCCTGGGTGCTCTACCGCACCCTGAGGTTTTACGTATAACGTCGAGGTTCATACGTACCATGTGCCCAGTCCGCAGGTCCACCTCACGGCGCCTGCCCCCCGACCGGCCCGGAGGCCCGAGTGACCGGCGCACCACAGTCACAGCCCGCCCCGACCCGGCCCACCAGCCGCGATGTCGGGCAGGCCGCAGGCGTCTCGCAGGCCACCGTCTCCCTCGTGCTCGGCGACAAATGGCACGGCCGGGTCTCGACGGCCACCGCCGAGCGCGTACGGCACGCCGCGCATGAACTCGGCTACCAGCCCAATCTCGCCGCCCGCAACCTCCGCCTCGGCCGCACCAGGACCGCGCTGCTGGTCGTCCCCGCGCTCACCAGCGAATTCTTCGCGCGTGTCTACACCGGCGCCGCCGCGGTCGCCGCCGAGCACGGCTTCGGGGTCGTCCTCTACCCGTCCCCCGAGGGCACGGGGCCGGCCAGGGATCCCTTCGCCTCGGCGCGTGCCTCCCTCGACGGGGTGATCGCCTCCTCCATGGCCGCCGGCGCACTCGACGCGCTGCGCGGCGCCGGCCTGCCGCTGGTCATGCTCGACAGCGACCCGGCGGACACCGGCGTCGCGGCACGGGTCAACCTCGACATCGCCGACGGCATGCGGCAGGTCGCGGAGCATCTGCTCGCGCTCGGCCACCGCCGCTTCGTCCACCTCGCGTCGGCGGTCGACACCTGGACCTTCGCGGTCCGTGCCCGGGCGCTCCACGACACCCTGGGGGCGGTGCCCGGCACCTCCGTACGGACCGTCACGGCGGCGCTCGACGTACAGGCAGGACGCGAAGCCACGGAGCACGCACTCGCCGCCTCCGGCCCCCGGCCCACCGCCATCGTCTGCGACGACGACATCCTCGCCGCGGGCGCCTGCAAGGCCGCCCGCAGACTCGGACTCCGTGTCCCCGACGACCTCTCTGTCACCGGTTTCGACGATCTGGCCCTGGCCACGGCCGTCGAACCGGAGCTCACCACCGTGCAGCTGCCCGCCGAACAGGTCGGCGAACGCGGCATGGCCGCCCTGCTGGCGGTCCTGGACGGCCGCCCGGCCGAGCCCGGCAGCCTGCCCGTTCACCTGGTGGCACGCGGCTCCTCAGCACCCCCGCCCGCGGACGGTCCGCGCTCATGACGGTGCCCCGGCCCGCCGGGAAGGGCGGACCGGGGCACCGTCACAGCGGTGGGCTACTCCTCGGAGGACTCCACGTCCCCACCGGAATCGGTGGACTTGGTGACATCCGTCGTGCTCGTGGGGGACTCGGTCCCCTCTCCGTCCTCGATGTCGGAGGGGGCATCCGTCGGCGCGGAGCCGCCGTCCGCCTCCAGCAACCGCGCCAGCTGCCGGCCGACGATCCGCTTGAACTTCCGCTGCTGCGGCCTCGTACGGTCCAGGACCGCGACCTCCAGCCGCTCCGCGGGGATCTCCCGCTCGCTCCCGTTGGGATCGCGGGACAGCGCCTGCACCGCCAGCTTGAGCGCCTCGGCAAGCGTCATGCCGTCCCGGTGCCGCTGGTCCAGGAAGGTGCTGATCTGCTCGGCGTTACCGCCGACCGCGACCGAGCCGTGCTCGTCGACGATCGAGCCGTCGTGCGGCAGCCGGTAGATCTGGTCGCCCTCCGGCTCGGCGCCCACCTCGGCGACCACCAGCTCCACCTCGTACGGCTTCTCGGCCGCACTGGAGAAGATGGTGCCCAGCGTCTGCGCATAGACGTTGGCCAGCCCACGGGCCGTCACATCGTCACGGTCGTAGGTGTATCCACGCAGATCGGCGTAGCGCACACCGCCGATGCGGAGATTCTCGTACTCGTTGTACTTACCGGCGGCGGCGAAACCGATCCGGTCATAGATCTCGCTGAACTTGTGCAGCGCACGGGACGGGTTCTCGCCGACGAACACAATGCCGTCGGCGTACTGCAGCACAACCAGGCTGCGACCACGGGCGATGCCCTTCCGGGCGTATTCCGCCCGGTCGGCCATGGCCTGCTGAGGTGAGACATAGAACGGCGTCGACACCGGTTATCCGTCCCTTTCTGTCAGTGACAAGAGCATCGAAGAAGCAGCGGAACGGGGGTCAGAGCAGCGCGGCGCGCGGGCCGTCGGGCTGTTCCATCCGGCGTTCCAGAATCGAGCGGGCAATCTCGGAGGATTCCGTCTCGGTCAGCTTCCGGAAGCCCTCGTCGGTGATGACGGTGACGATCGGGTAGATCCGCCGGGCCACATCGGGACCGCCGGTCGCCGAGTCGTCGTCCGCGGCGTCGTACAGCGCCTGGATGACCAGGGTGAGGGCCTGCTGCTCCGTCAGATCCTCGCGGTAGAGCTTCTTCATCGAGCCACGGGCGAAGATCGACCCGGAGCCGGTGGCCGCGTAGCCGACTTCCTCGGAACGGCCGCCGGTGACGTCGTACGAGAAGATCCGGCCCTTCTCGCGGTCGACGTCGAAGCCGGCGAAGAGCGGCACGACGGCGAGGCCCTGCATGGCCATCGCCAGGTTGCTGCGGATCATCGTGGAGAGCCGGTTCGCCTTGCCCTCCAGGGAGAGCTGTGCGCCCTCGACCTTCTCGAAGTGCTCCAGCTCCAGCTGGAAGAGTTTGACCATCTCCACGGCCAGTCCGGCCGTGCCGGCGATGCCCACCGCCGAATACTCGTCGGCCGGGAAGACCTTCTCGATGTCGCGCTGTGCGATCACGTTGCCCATGGTCGCCCGCCGGTCGCCGGCCAGGACCACACCGCCGGGGAACGTCGCCGCGACGATGGTCGTCCCGTGCGGCGCCTCGATGGCCCCCTGCAGGGGCGGCAGGTTCCGGTTGCCCGGGAGCATCTCGGGAGAATGGTCGGACAGGAAATCCATGAACGAAGAGGATCCCGGCGTCAGGAAGGCAGCTGGTAGACGCCCGGTGCTACGAGTGTTGGCTTCCACGCGTTTCCCTCCAGGTATGCGACGGCCCTGCAAGGTGTCAGGATCGTCTCCCAACGTGCCGATGGCCGAATTGCAGTTGATGCGTTTACGCCACGGACCCTACCCGTCCCGCGGCAGTGATCCACATGAACCGAGGGGGCGGCTGTACAGCCTGCGGTGCCGCTTGTGCCCGCGCGGTACGGGCCGACCCGGCCCGTACCGCGCGCACCTCTCCACTCCCCCGAGTTCACATTTGTGAACTACTGTCCACCCTTTTGAACGAAGGAACGCACGAAGTCCTCTGCGTTCTCCTCGAGTACGTCATCGATCTCGTCCAGAACCGAGTCGACATCGTCGCTCAGCTTCTCCTGGCGCTCCTTGAGGTCCTCGGTCGCCTGCGCGTCCTGCGCCTGCTCCTCGACCTCCTCGGTGGAGCGCGTCGCCTTCTGCTGTCCGCCGCCGGTGTCCTTGGTCGCCATATAGCTCACCCCGCTCGGTTCGAAGCACTTGATCAGACCCTACCTACGGGGTCCGACATTGGCCCGGTAGTTGTCTCAACGTCCGGGGGTCATCACGATGTTTCCCCGATCGCGGCCCTTTCAGCCGCCCGACAGCACCTGGACCAGCTCTTCCGCCGTGCGACAGCGGTCCAGGAGCTCCTTGACGTGATTACGGGTGCCGCGGAGCGGTTCCAGGGTGGGTACCCGTTGCAGTGAGTCATGGCCCGGCAGATCGAAGATGACCGAGTCCCAGGAGGCCGCAGCCACGTCGTCCGCGTACTGCTCCAGGCAGCGGCCCCGGAAATAGGCCCTGGTGTCCTCCGGAGGCTTCGTACGGGCCTTCTCGACCGCGCCCTCGTCCAGCAGGCGCTTCATCTTCCCGCGGGCCGCCAGACGGTTGTAGAGGCCCTTCTCGGCCCTCACGTCGGCGTACTGGAGATCCACCAGGTGCAGGCGCGCCGCGTCCCAGTCCAGGCTGTCCCGGCGGCGGTAGCCCTCCATGAGCTCCCGCTTGGCGATCCAGTCGAGCTCGCCGGACAGGCTCATCGGATCGTTCTCCAGCCGGTTGAGAGTGTCCTCCCAGCGGACAAGGACGTCCTTGGTCTGCTCGTCGGCATCCACCCCGTACCGTTCCTCGACGTACTTGCGGCCCAGCTCGAAGTACTCCATCTGGAGCTGCACCGCCGTGAGGGTACGGCCGCTACGCAGCGTGATCAGATGCTTCAGCGTCGGGTCGTGGGAGACGTGGTGCAGGGTGCGTACCGGCTGGTCGACCGCGAGATCGACGTTGATGAAGCCGTCCTCGATCATGGAGAGGACCAGGGCGGTGGTGCCCAGCTTGAGATAGGTGGAGATCTCCGAGAGGTTCGCGTCGCCGATGATCACATGGAGCCGGCGGTACTTCTCGGCATCGGAGTGGGGTTCGTCGCGGGTGTTGATGATGGGGCGCTTGAGGGTGGTCTCCAGGCCGACCTCGACCTCGAAGTAGTCGGCGCGCTGACTGATCTGGAAGCCGTGCTCATGGCCGTCCTGGCCGATTCCCACGCGTCCCGCCCCGGTGACCACCTGGCGGGAGACGAAGAACGGGGTCAGATGGCGCACGATGTCAGAGAACGGGGTCTCCCGCTTCATCAGGTAGTTCTCGTGCGTGCCGTACGAGGCGCCCTTGTTGTCGGTGTTGTTCTTGTAGAGGTGGATCGGCTGGGCGCCGGGGAGCTGGGCCGCACGTTCGGCCGCTTCGGCCATGATGCGTTCGCCGGCCTTGTCCCAGAGGACCGCGTCCCGTGGATTGGTGACTTCCGGGGAGCTGTATTCGGGGTGCGCATGGTCGACGTAGAGACGGGCGCCGTTGGTGAGAATGACATTGGCAAGGCCGATGTCCTCGTCGGTGAGCTGGCTGGAGTCCGCGGTCTCGCGGGCGAGGTCGAAACCTCGCGCGTCCCGCAGCGGGTTCTCCTCCTCGAAGTCCCAGCGGGCGCGGCGCGCCCGGTGCATCGCCGCTGCGTAGGCGTTGACGATCTGGGATGAGGTGAGCATGGCATTGGCGTTGGGGTGGCCGGGGACGGAGATCCCGTACTCCGTCTCGATGCCCATTACTCGCCGTACGGTCATGCGGCCCTCCTTGCCCGGCGGCGCTCCCTTGAGGGGGCGGCGCTCAAGTACCGCTGCTTGTCCGGTGCGTGTGCGGTGCCCGTCCCCGCACTGCGCGACCGGGCGGTACGCAAGAGCCTAGAGCGACTCTGTGCTGGTGGGGAGATCAATTACGTCATTGCTGCGGTGTCGCGTGAGCTGTCCGGAAAGCAACCGGCTGCGGATGCCCGGCCGGGCATCCGCAGCCGGTCTGCGTTCTACAGGTACTGCCCGGTATTCGCCACCGTGTCGATGGAACGACCGGTGTCTGCGCCCTGCTTTCCGGTGACGAGCGTACGGATGAAGACGATCCGCTCGCCCTTCTTGCCGGAGATCCTGGCCCAGTCGTCCGGGTTCGTGGTGTTCGGCAGGTCCTCGTTCTCCTTGAACTCGTCCACGCATGCCTGGAGGAGATGGGAGACGCGAAGGCCCTTCTGGCCCTGGTCGAGGAAGGCCTTGATGGCCATCTTCTTGGCCCGGTCGACGATGTTCTGGATCATCGCGCCGGAGTTGAAGTCCTTGAAGTAGAGGACTTCCTTGTCGCCGTTGGCGTACGTGACCTCGAGGAAGCGGTTCTCCTCGGACTCGGTGTACATCCGCTCGACGACCGACTGGATCATGGCGTGCGCAGCGGCTTCCTTGGAGCCGGTGTGCTCCGAGAGGTCGTCCGCGTGCAGGGGCAGCGAAGGCGTGAGGTACTTCGCGAAGATGTCCTTCGCGGCCTCTGCGTCGGGGCGCTCGATCTTGATCTTCACATCGAGGCGGCCGGGGCGCAGGATCGCGGGGTCGATCATGTCCTCGCGGTTGGAGGCGCCGATGACGATGACGTTCTCCAGGCCCTCGACGCCGTCGATCTCGGCGAGCAGCTGGGGGACGATGGTGTTCTCCACGTCCGAGCTGACGCCGGATCCCCGGGTGCGGAAGAGGGACTCCATTTCGTCGAAGAAGACGATGACAGGGGTGCCCTCGCTCGCCTTCTCACGGGCACGCTGGAAGACCAGGCGGATGTGCCGCTCGGTCTCGCCGACGTACTTGTTGAGGAGTTCCGGGCCCTTGATGTTGAGGAAGTAGCTCTTGCCCGTGGGCTGGCCGGTGACTTCGGCGACCTTCTTGGCAAGGGAGTTGGCCACTGCCTTGGCAATGAGTGTCTTGCCGCAGCCGGGCGGACCGTAGAGCAGGATGCCCTTCGGTGGCCGCAGTTCGTGTTCCTTGAAGAGGTCGGGGTGGAGGTAGGGGAGCTCGACCGCGTCCCGGATCAGCTCGATCTGGTCGCCCAGGCCGCCGATCTTGTCGTAGTCGATGTCCGGTACTTCTTCGAGGACGAGCTCTTCGACCTCGCTCTTGGGGACCACTTCGTAGACGTAGCCGGACCTGGGTTCGAGCAGCAGGGCGTCGCCGGGGCGGATGGTGATGTCCAGCAGTGGCTCGGCGAGCCGTACCACCCGTTCCTCGTCGGTGTGCCCGATGACCAGGGCCCGCTCGCCGTCCTCAAGGATTTCCTTGAGGGTGACGATGTCTCCGGCCCGCTCGAATTCCATGGCGTCGACCACGTTGAGCGCTTCATTGAGCATGACTTCCTGGCCGCGCCGGAGGTCGTCGAGCTCAACGCTGGGGCTGACATTCACCCGGAGCTTGCGGCCCCCGGTGAAGATGTCGCAGGTGCCGTCCTCATTGCCCTGCAAGAACACACCGAAGCCGGCCGGCGGCTGTGCGAGCCGGTCGACTTCTTCCTTGAGGGCCACGATCTGGTCGCGGGCCTCGCGGAGTGTGTTGGCTAGCCGCTCATTCTGCGCGGACACGCCTGCCAGGTTGGTCTGCAACTCGACGATCCGCTCTTCGAGAATCCTCGTATGGCGCGGAGAGTCGGCGAGCTTACGTCGCAGGACGGCGATTTCCTGCTCGAGATAGGCGACCTGGCCGGCTGGGTCTTCTGACCCCCGCCCGGGCCGGATGCCGCGGTTGATGTCGTCGTCGTGGGCTGCCACGGTCCTCACCTCCTCCAAGGGGAGCTGGACGCTTCCTGACCCTACCTGGGTGGGTGATGATTGAAACCCCTAGATCACAAAGACTGCGGGGTGTGTCCGATCTTCACCCTTGCGTTCCCCCTCGTGTCAGGGGGATACCCACCCTTCAACATCGGAAAGCGGCCGGTTGTATCGTCGAACCGTTCAACACCCGTCAGGACTGGCTACTTTTGGTCCGGATACGCAGAAAACGGCAGGAGAAATGACCGTGCAGCAGGACGCTCCCACCGGCAGCGAGACGCAGGACCTGGAGGTCTGGATCGACCAGGACCTCTGCACGGGAGACGGTATCTGCGTGCAGTACGCACCCGAGGTGTTCGAGCTGGACATCGACGGTCTGGCGTATGTGAAGAGCAGCGACGACGAGCTGCTGCAGGACAAAGGCGCGACGACACCCGTACCGCTGCCGCTTCTTCAGGATGTGGTCGATTCGGCCAAGGAGTGCCCGGGCGACTGCATCCATGTACGTCGCGTTTCGGACAGCGTCGAGGTGTACGGTCCCGAGGCCGCCTGATCCGGCGGTTCCGGGCGGACGATCACGCACAGTGACCGCTCAGGCGCTGCTCGGGGCGGCATGCGTGGCGCGGACGAATGCGCCGCTCTGCCACTGCCAGGTGACCTTTTCCTGCTGGTCGGGACAGCAGCCCGGTACCGCGGCCGAGGAGTAGCCGAGCAGGGTGGCGGAGATGATTCCGTCACGCACCGCGAAATCGCCGACGCTCATCTTCTGGGCGGGGTCCACCAGGGTCGCCACGATCCTGGGTGCGGCCCCGCTTCCTTGTGTGAGGACGTAGACGCCGCTGGGCGGGGTGCCGGATCCGGCCGCGCAGTGGACCACGGCGACGGTCTCGGGGCGGCCGTCGCCGTCGAGGTCGCCAGGTGCCTGTTTGGCCACTGTGTTCTCCAGCCCGCCGCATTCCAGTGGGAAGGCCGCCCGCTCCGGATCAGGTGCGGCGACTGCCGCGGTGCCGTGCTGCGCGGTGGTGCCGTGGGGGGTCGAGGCGGAGGCCGCGGGGTCCGGCTGGAGCATGCCTGCGGCTGCGACGACAGCGGCCATGGCTGTCGCGGTGGCGAGCCAGTGCAGCGGCTTGGTGTCGGTGTGCGCGAGGTCCGGGAGCTCGGAGGTCTGCACGCGGGATGTCTCCTGTGGTTCCTGTGGTTCGAGGATGCCTGGGTGGGCGGTGCCGCCGGTGGGACGTCCGCGGTGGCGTGGGGGTGGCCAGCATCGTGCCACACCTCACAGCACAGGGGAACGGTGGGGTCGGCACGGATGCGCTTGCGTACCGCACAACGAAAAGGCGCCGCCGCCGAGTTCCCGGGTCGGTCCGGGAACTCGGCGGCGGCGCCGGTACGTTGTGCGGCTCAGCCGCGGGAGGAGCCGCTCTGGCTGCCGGGACCGTCGTAGTCCTCACCGTAGGCGCCCTTGGCCGGGCGGCGGCGGCGCAGCGGGGCCTCCACACCGTCGGCCAGACGGCGGGCGGTGACGAGGAAGCCGGTGTGGCCGATCATCCGGTGGTCCGGGCGGACGGCCAGACCCTCGACGTGCCAGTTGCGGATCATCGATTCCCAGGGCTGCGGTTCGGCGAAGCAGCCGATCTCGCGAATGGACTCGACGGTCCGCGCCAGCTGGGTGGTGGTCGCGACGTAGGCACAGAGGATGCCGCCGGGCACGAGCGCCTTGGAAACAGCCTCCAGGCACTCCCAGGGGGCGAGCATGTCGAGGATGACACGGTCGACATCGGTGTCCGAGAGGTTGTCCTGGAGGTCGCCGACGGTGAGCTGCCAGGCGGGGTGCGGTTCGCCGAAGTAGCGTTCCACGTTCTGCTGGGCGATCTCGGCAAAGTCCTCGCGGCGCTCGTAGGAGTGCAGCATGCCCTGGTCGCCGATGGCGCGCAGCAGGAAGGTGGAGAGCGAGCCGGAGCCGACGCCGGCTTCCACGACGCGGGCGCCGGGGAAGATGTCGGCGAAGGCCAGGATCTGCCCCGCGTCCTTGGGGTAGACCACGGCGGCGCCGCGGGGCATGGACAGGACGTAGTCGGGGAGCAGGGGGCGCAGCGCGAGGTAGGCGACGTTTCCCGTGGTTCGGACAACACTGCCCTCGGGGGCACCGATCAGCTCGTCGTGCGGGAAAGAACCCTTGTGGGTGTGGAAATTCTTTCCGGCTTCGAGCGTGAAGGTGTAGTGGCGTCCCTTGGGATCGGTGAGCTGGACCTGGTCCCCGACCTTGAAGGGCCCGCGTCGGCGGGCGGCACCGGTCGGTTCAGACATGTGACCAGCGTACCGGTGATTCCCCACGCTCCGACCGCGAGCCCGGGCAGATACCGGGCGGTCAGGCGGCGGGCCTGGCCAGGGCGGCCACGAATGCCCGTTCGACGTCGGAGGTGGACAGCACGCCGTAGATCTCGCCGGTCTCCTCAAGGACGAGGTATTCGGTGGCGGGGTTGGCCTTGAGCCTGTCCAGGAGTGCTTCGCCGGACAGCTCGGCGGAGATCTTCATGCCCTCGGTGAGGTCCTGGGCGAGGCCGCTGACGGCGACCCAGGGGCGGCGGTGTTCGGGGACGGTGACGATGGCCGTCTCCCGGACGACGCCCTGGGGTTCGCCATGTCCGTCGACGACGACGAGGGCGCGGGCGCCCGCCTCGTTGGCGCGGCGCAGGGCCTCGGAGAGCGGGGTGGCGGCCTCCACCGGGACGGCGCGCCGGGTGAGGGTGCGGGCGCGCAGTTCGGGAAGGTGTTCGCGCAGACGGGCCATGCGCAGGCTGTTGCCCGCCCCGGTCCAGATGATGGCGGCGAGGATGGCGGCGAGCAGCGCGTCGGTGACGGTGTCCAAGCCGCTGAGGTCTCGGGGGTTGTTCCCGAAGGAGCCGGTGTGGGTGAGCAGCGGGAGGCCGATGAGGGTGACGACGGCGAGCGCGCGGCCGACCCAGGCGGCGGCGACGGTGCCGCTCATCGGCCGGCCGGTGATCTTCCAGACGACGGCGCGGAGCATGCGTCCGCCGTCGAGCGGGAGGCCGGGGAGGAGGTTGAAGGCGGCCACCAGGAGGTTGGAGATCATCAGTCCGGCGAGGAGGACACCGGGCACGGTGCCGGGCTCGACGAACGCCATCCCTGCGTAGAAGAGCCCGGCGAGCACCAGGGAGAGCAGGGGGCCGACGAAGGCGAGAACGAATTCGCGGCCGGGGGTCTCGGACTCCTTCTCGATCTCGGAGACACCGCCGAAGAACTGGAGCTGGATGCGGCGCACCGGCAGCTTGTAGCGCAGCGCGACGACCGTGTGGGCGAGTTCGTGGACGAGTACGGAGGCGTAGAAGGCGATCGCGAAGAAGAGGGAGACCAGATAGCGCGCCGCGCCGAGCTCGGGCAGTACCCGTTCGAGCTGACCGCCGAACACCCAGGTGATCAGTGCGGCCACGAGGAACCAGCTGGGCGCGACGTACACGGGCACTCCGAAGGGACGGCCCATGAGCAGGCCGCCGCCGGGCTCTTCGGGGCGCCGCGGTTCGCCCTTCTCGGGGCCGGCGCCGGGGCCCGTTCCCCCTGCGCCGGGCTGCGGCCGCCCGCTGTCGCCGCTCTCGTCCACGAGGTCCCTTCGGTCGGTGCCGTACGGCACGATCATGCAGTGTTCGAGGGTGTGTGGTCGATGGTATGCCGCCGGTTGTCAGTGGCGGGCCGTAGGGTCTTCGGCATGACCTCCCTGCCGCGGCCTCCTCGGCCGCCTTCGTCCCTGTCGCCGTCGCGGGCGAGCGATTTCATGCAGTGTCCTCTGCTGTACCGCTTCCGGGTCATCGACAAACTGCCGGAGAAGCCCAGCGAAGCGGCGACCCGGGGCACGCTGGTGCATGCGGTGCTTGAGCGGCTCTTCGACAACCCGGCGGTGGAACGCACGGCCGGCCGGGCCACAGCGCTGATCCCCGCCCAGTGGGACCGGCTGCTGGAGTCGAAGCCGGAGCTGTCGGAGCTGTTCGCGGAGGATGCCGGGGGCGAGCGGCTGGCGCGTTGGCTCTCGGAGGCGGAGAGCCTGGTGGAGCGATGGTTCTCGCTGGAGGATCCGACGCGCCTGGAGCCCGCCGAGCGGGAGCTTTTCGTCGAGACGGAGCTGGACTCGGGGCTGCGGCTGCGCGGGGTGATCGACCGGATCGATGTGGCGCCGACGGGCGACGTCCGGATCGTCGACTACAAGACGGGGAAGGCGCCGCGCCCGGAGTACGCGGAGGGCGCGCTCTTCCAGATGAAGTTCTACGCCCTGGTGATCTGGCGGCTGAAGGGCGTGGTGCCGCGCCGGCTCCAGCTCGTCTATCTCGGCAGCGGCGACATCATGACGTACGACCCGGTGGTGGCGGATCTGGAGCGCGTCGAGCGGAAGCTGCTGGCGCTCTGGGACGCGATCCGGCTGGCGACGGAGACGGGTGAGTGGCGGCCCCGGCCGACGAAGCTCTGCGGCTGGTGCGACCACCAGTCGGTCTGCCCCGAATTCGGTGGCACTCCCCCGGTTTATCCATTGTCGGTACGCCCGGCGGAGTCGGAGCAGGATGTCCAGGGCAGAATGGATCCGGTCCGTGCTGAGGCCGGCCGGCCTGTGGCCCTCGAAGGACCTTAAGGAGACCCTGTGGCTATCCGCGTCCTACTGGTCGATGACCAACCGCTGCTGCGCACCGGCTTCCGGATGATTCTGGAGGCGGAGGGGGATCTCGCGGTGGTGGGCGAGGCCGGTGACGGTCTCCAGGCTCTCGACCAGGTGCGGGCGCTGCAGCCCGATGTGGTCCTGATGGACATTCGTATGCCGCGGATGGACGGCGTCGAGGCGACGCGTCAGATCACCGGTCCGGGCCGGGACGGTCCGGCGAAGGTGCTGGTGCTGACCACGTTCGATCTCGACGAGTACGTGGTGGAGGCGCTGCGCGCCGGTGCCAGCGGCTTTCTGCTGAAGGACGCTCCGGCCAATGAGCTGGTGCAGGCCATCCGCGTGGTCGCGGCGGGCGAGGCAACGCTCGCCCCGAGCATCACCCGCAGGCTGCTCGACAAGTACGCGGACCATCTGCCGTCCGGCGAGGAGCCGGTGCCCGACACCCTGCACACGCTGACGGACCGTGAGGTCGAGGTGCTGAAGCTGGTGGCACGTGGTCTGTCGAATGCGGAGATCGCCGCCGATCTGTTCGTCAGTGAGACGACGGTCAAGACGCATGTCGGCCATGTGCTGACCAAGCTCGGTCTGCGCGACCGGGTACAGGCGGCCGTGTACGCGTACGAGAGCGGCCTGGTGCGCCCCGGCGCCCAGTGAGCGAACCGGGAGCCGGTCCTGGAACGACGACGCCCCGGCCGCACGGCCGGGGCGTCGTCCGTGCTCAGACGGTGCCGTCGCCCAGCTCCCAGAGCTGGAGATCGGCGGAGGAGTTGACCGCCCACTCGACGCCGGTGAGGTCTTCGCGGGAGGCGACGTACTGCTTGCCCTGCCAGATCGGCAGTACAGGAACGTCGTTGGCAACGATGTCCTGGAGCTGCTGGAAGGTCTTGGCCGAGGCGCTGCGGTCGGTCTCCCGGCGGGACTGCGGGATGAGCGTCTTCTGGGCCAGGGTCGACTTGTAGGGCGAGTTGAGGAAGTTGTTCTTGTCGAGGAACGGCGCCGTGTAGTTGTCGGGGTCCGGGAAGTCGGGGAACCAGCCCATGCCGTAGACGGCGTAGTCGCCGCGCAGCTCCGCGGGGCGGTACTTCTCCCAGGCGGCGCCCTTGAGGGTGACGTCGAACAGCCCCGTGTCGTTGAACTGCTTCTTCAGGGCTTCGAACTCGGTGACTGTGGCGGCGCCGAGGTGGTCGGTCGTGTAGTGCAGGGTGAGCTTCACCGGGGTGTCGATGCCCGCGGCGGCCAGGGTCGCCGCGGCCTTCGCGGTACTGGGCTCGCCGTACTTGTTGTAGAACGAGTTGGTGTGCCCGGCGATGCCGGACGGGATCAGCGAGTAGAGCGGCTCGGCCGTGGTGCCGTACACCTTGCTCGCGATCTCGCCGCGGTCGATGACCTGGGCCATGGCCTGGCGGACGGCCTTGCTCTTCACGGCCGGGTCATTGGTGTCGAAGCCGAGAAAGCGGATGGCGAGACCGGGCATCTCGGTGAGCTTGATGCCGGTCTTGGGGTTCTCCAGCAGCTGCTGGGACTGCTTGGGCGACATGGTGCGGGTCATCATGTCGATCTTCTTGTCGTCGAGGGCCTTGCCCATCGACTTCGAATCGGGGAAGAGATCCAGCTCGACCTTGTCGTTCCGTACCTTCAGATCCCCCTTGTAGTGGGGATTCCTGGTGAAGAGGACCTTGACGACCTGGTTGTGTTCGATTTCCGCCTTCATGGTGTACGGGCCGGAGCCGTCCACCTGGAATCCGGTACGTGCGGACTTCGCCGCGTACTTGCTCCGCGGCACGATCCCGGCGACCGGGGTGGCGAGCTTGTACGGGAACGTGGCGTCCGGCGTGCGGAGATGGAAGATGACCTCCCGATCGCCCTGCGTCTCGATCGTGTCGATGCCGGCGAGCAGGGCGACGGGCCCGTTGGCGGCATCGATGCGGATGACCCGGTCGATGGAGTACTTCACATCATCGGCGGTGATCGCCTTGCCGTCGGCGAACTTCAGGCCGCTGCGCAGCTTGCAGCGGTAGCTCTCGTTCTGCGTATCCGTGAAGGTACAGCTCTCCGCGGCTTCGGGCACCGGCGCGCCGCCGCCGCGCGGCACATGCACCAGGGTCTGCACGGTCTGCCGGAGCACATTCCATACGCCCGCTTCGTAGCCGATGGCGGGGTCGAGCGGTGCGGGGTTGTCCTTGGAGGCGACGACCTGGTCCGTGGTGCCGACAACGATGGCGGCCTTGCCATCGCCCCCGTCGCCCGACGCGCCGCAGGCGGCGAGTGCGGGTGCGAGCAGGCCGACGACGGCCGGCAGCACCAGAGTCTTGCGGTTCATCTTGGACGCTCTCCCTCATCCGTGCATTGAGAAAGCGACATTAGTAGGCGTCGTCGGCAATGCCGGACCGGAGATGTCCCGATGCGCAATCAGACGGTGATGGGAAATAGCAGCTAGCCGTTTCCCCCGGCCGGGCCGGTTCCGTACAGGTCCTCACTAATCAGGACACTTCGACACACCAAAGCGGACGCCTCGGTAGATCTTGAGAAGCCTTTGGAGGTCATTCAGGTGATAAAGCTCACGCCCATGACCTTTTCTGTCCTTTGTTGTGCACCCGGCTTGCACACACTTGCGTACGACAGAAAATGCACCATCCGACGCCGAGAGTTTTTCGATTCATTCACAGAAACACTCTCGGTGTGCGTATCACTGCATTCCTGTGACCAGGCCCCGGAGAAATGCGAGATCGACTTCTTCGAGCGAACGTACGATCACTCGGCCGGAGGCGGGGGCGATCGGTGCGACGGACGGTACGGCGACCACCCGGCAGCCCGCGGCCTCCGCCGCCGCGACGCCGGTCGCGGTGTCCTCGATGACCGCACAGCGCTCGGGGGCCGCCCCGAAGCCGGACGCAGCGGTGAGATAGGGCTCCGGGTGCGGCTTCGTACGGGAGACCTCGTCGCCCGCGACGGTGAGGGAGAAGTGGTGGTGGCCCAACGAGTCCAGTACCCGGTCGATGATCCGCCGGTGCGAGGCGGAAACCAGCGCGGTGGGAATCTCGTGCCTGGCCAGCTCGGCCAGCAGCCGTGCCGCGCCCGGCATCAGCGGCACACCGCGGCCGATGCGCTTCTCGAAGCGGTCGTTGAGCAGCACGGTGAGTTCGGCGAGGGTGATGTCCGCGCCGGTGACATCCATGAGGTAGCCGGCGCTGCGGGTCATCGGCCCGCCGACCACCACGTCCCGCCAGGCCTCGTCGAGCTGATGCCCGAGCTCGGCGAAGACCTCCACTTCGGCGTCCCACCAGAAGCCCTCGGTGTCGACGAGGGTGCCGTCCATGTCGAGCAGGACGGCCTGCAGCGCGGCGCCTTCGGCCGTGCGGGTCATGGACGCGGGAACCGTACTGGTCATCCGGCACACCTTCCGTGAGGGACGAGAAGGCCGGCCGCCTTTTCCCGTGGGAAGGGCGACCGGCCTGCACTGGACCGACCAGTGTACGACTTGTCCTGCGACCGCGCGCTGAACAGCTTCTTACCGCGCGTTGAAGTACTTCGCCTCCGGGTGGTGGATGACGATCGCGTCGGTGGACTGCTCCGGGTGCAGCTGGAACTCCTCCGAGAGATGCACGCCGATCCGCTCGGGCTGGAGCAGCTCGGAGATCTTCGCCCGGTCCTCCAGGTCGGGGCAGGCCCCGTAACCGAGCGAGAAGCGCGCGCCGCGGTACTTCAGCGCGAACATGTCCTCGACATCGGCGGGGTCCTCGCCGCCGAACCCGAGCTCGGAGCGGACCCGGGCGTGCCAGTACTCGGCGAGGGCCTCGGCCAGCTGTACGGACAGGCCGTGCAGCTCCAGGTAGTCGCGGTAGGAGTTGGCCTCGAAGAGCTTGGCGGTCTCGCCGCCGATCTTGGAGCCGACGGTGACGACCTGGAGCCCGATCACATCCGTCTCGCCGGACTCCTCGGGGCGGAAGAAGTCCGCGAGGCAGAGGCGGCGGCCGCGGCGCTGGCGCGGGAAGGTGAAGCGGGTGCGCTCGGAGCCGTCCTCGTGGAGCAGGATCAGGTCGTCGCCCTTGGAGACGCAGGGGAAGTAGCCGTAGACGACGGCGGCTTCCAGCAGGTTCTCGGTGTGGAGCTTGTCGAGCCAGCCGCGCAGGTGCGGGCGGCCCTCGGTCTCGACGAGCTCCTCGTACGTCGGCCCGTCACCGGCGCGGGCCTGCTTGAGGCCCCACTGGCCCTTGAAGAGCGCGCCCTCGTCGAGCCAGGACGCGTACTCCTTGAGCTGGATGCCCTTGACGACCCGGGTGCCCCAGAACGGAGGCTCGGGGACCGGGTTGTCGACGGCGACGTCGGAGCGGACGCCCTCTTCCGGCTCGTCGACCTCCAGTACCGCCGTGTCGCGCTTGGGGACGCGGCGCTGCTTGAGTTCGGGGAGGGTGGCGCCGGGGACGCCGCGCTTGACCGCGATCAGGGCGTCCATCAGGCGCAGCCCCTCGAACGCGTCGCGGGCGTAGCGCACCTCGCCCTCGTAGATCTCGTGGAGGTCCTGCTCGACATAGGCCCGGGTGAGGGCCGCGCCGCCGAGGATCACCGGGAAGTCGGCGGCCAGCTTGCGCTGGTTCAGCTCCTCCAGGTTCTCCTTCATGATCACGGTGGACTTCACCAGGAGACCGGACATGCCGATGACGTCGGCGCGGTGCTCCTCGGCGGCCTCCAGGATCGCGGAGACGGGCTGCTTGATGCCGAGGTTCACGACGTTGTAGCCGTTGTTGGACAGGATGATGTCGACGAGGTTCTTGCCGATGTCATGGACGTCGCCGCGGACGGTGGCCAGGACGATGGTGCCCTTGCCCTCGGCGTCGGACTTCTCCATGTGCGGTTCCAGATGGGCGACCGCGGTCTTCATGACCTCGGCGGACTGGAGCACGAACGGCAGCTGCATCTGTCCGGAGCCGAAGAGCTCGCCGACGACCTTCATGCCCTCCAGGAGGGTGTCGTTGACGATGTCGAGGGCCGGGCGGGACTGCAGGGCCTCGTCGAGGTCGCTCTCCAGGCCGTTCTTCTCGCCGTCGATGATGCGGCGCTGGAGGCGCTCGTCGAGCGGCAGGGCAAGGAGTTCCTCGGCCTTGCCTGCCTTCATCGACTTCATGTTGACGCCCTCGAAGAGCTCCATGAGCTTCTGGAGGGGGTCGTAGCCCTCGGCGCGGCGGTCGTGGATGAGGTCGAGCGCGACCTTGACCTGCTCCTCTTCGAGGCGTGCGATCGGCAGGATCTTGGAGGCGTGCACGATCGCCGAGTCGAGACCGGCCTTGACGCACTCGTCGAGGAAGACGGAGTTCAGGACGACGCGGGCGGCCGGGTTGAGGCCGAAGGAGATGTTGGACAGGCCCAGCGTGGTCTGGACGTCGGGGTGGCGCTTCTTCAGTTCGCGGATGGCCCCGATGGTGGCGATGCCGTCGCCCCGGGACTCCTCCTGACCGGTGCAGATGGTGAAGGTCAGGGTGTCGATGAGGATGTCCGACTCCTGGATGCCCCAGTTGCCGGTCAGGTCCTCGATGAGCCGCTCGGCGATGGCGACCTTGTGCTCGACGGTACGGGCCTGGCCCTCCTCGTCGATGGTCAGGGCGATCAGCGCGGCGCCGTGCTCGGCGGCCAGCGCGGTGACCTTGGCGAAGCGGGACTCGGGTCCGTCGCCGTCCTCGTAGTTGACGGAGTTGAGGACGGCACGGCCGCCGAGCTTCTCCAGGCCGGCCCGCAGGACGGGCAGTTCGGTGGAGTCGAGCACGATCGGGAGGGTGGAGGCGGTGGCGAAGCGGCCGGCCAGCTCCTCCATGTCCGCCACGCCGTCGCGGCCCACGTAGTCGACGCAGAGGTCGAGCATGTGGGCGCCCTCGCGGATCTGGTCGCGGGCCATCTCCACGCAGTCGTCCCAGCGGGCCGCCAGCATGGCCTCGCGGAACTTCTTCGATCCGTTGGCGTTCGTACGCTCGCCGATCGCGAGGTACGAGGTGTCCTGGCGGAACGGGACGGTCTGGTAGAGGGACGCGGCGCCCGGCTCGGGGTGCGGGCTGCGGGGGGTGACGGCGACGCCGCGGACCCGCTCGACGACCTGGCGCAGGTGCTCCGGGGTCGTACCGCAGCAGCCGCCGACCAGCGAGAGGCCGTACTCGCGGACGAACGTCTCCTGGGCGTCGGCCAGCTCGGCCGGGGACAGCGGGTAGTGCGCGCCGTTCTTGCCGAGCACGGGGAGGCCGGCGTTCGGCATGCAGGCGAGCGGGATGCGCGCGTGGCGGGCGAGGTAGCGCAGGTGCTCGCTCATCTCGGCGGGGCCGGTGGCGCAGTTCAGGCCGATGAGATCGATGCCGAGGGGCTCCAGGGCGGTGAGCGCCGCGCCGATCTCGGAGCCGAGCAGCATCGTGCCGGTCGTCTCGACGGTGACGGAGCAGATCACGGGCAGGTTGGCGCCGGTGGCCTCCAGGGCGCGGCGGGCGCCGATGATGGAGGCCTTGGTCTGCAGCAGGTCCTGGGTGGTCTCGATCAGGAGGGCGTCGGCGCCGCCGGCGATCATGCCCTCGGCGTTCTGCTGGTAGGCGTCACGGAGCTTGGTGTACGGGGCGTGGCCCAGCGTCGGCAGCTTCGTACCCGGGCCCATGGAGCCGAGCACCCAGCGCTGCTGTCCGGTGGAGGCGGTGAACTCGTCGGCGACCTCGCGGGCGATGCGCGCGCCGGACTCGGAGAGTTCGAAGACCCGCTCGGGGATGTCGTACTCACCCAGGGCCGCCAGGTTGGCGCCGAAGGTGTTCGTCTCGACGCAGTCCACGCCGACGGCGAAGTACTCCTGGTGCACGGAGCGCACGATGTCGGGGCGCGTGACGTTCAGGATCTCGTTGCAGCCTTCGAGGTCCTGGAAGTCCTCAAGGGTGGGGTCCTGCGCCTGGAGCATGGTGCCCATGGCACCGTCGGCCACCACCACCCGGGTGGCAAGTGCCTCGCGGAGGGCTTCGGCTCGGTTCCGGCTGTCGGCGGAAGGGGTCGGCGACGAGGCCATGGATGTACTCCCTGGGATGCGACGGCTGTCGGCTTTGCGTCTTCGGCGGAAGGCGCACCAGGCCAGCGTAGCCGGGCGGTGCCCGGGGCCGTCACTCCGTCCCACGGAACGGACGGCATGCTGTGCGGGGGATGTCCGGATCGGAGTGGTGCCGCGGTTTTCCTGTGCGATCGAGCATAGGTCGGCATCGACCGATAGTGTTCAGCATTGTCGAACCGAGGTGGAGGAGTACGGCGCGATGGCCAAGAACATCCAGTCGCTGGAGCGGGCGGCGGCGATGCTGCGCCTGCTGGCAGGCGGCGAGCGTCGGCTGGGTCTGTCCGACATCGCCTCTTCACTGGGCCTGGCCAAGGGCACCGCACACGGCATCCTGCGCACGCTCCAGCACGAGGGCTTCGTCGAGCAGGACGCGGCGTCCGGCCGCTATCAGCTGGGCGCCGAGCTGCTGCGCCTGGGCAACAGCTATCTGGACGTCCACGAGCTGCGGGCACGCGCGCTCGTCTGGACGGACGACCTGGCCCGCTCCAGCGGCGAGAGCACCCATCTGGGAGTCCTGCACCAGCAGGGCGTCCTCATCGTCCACCACGTCTTCCGGCCCGACGACAGCCGGCAGGTCCTGGAGGTCGGGGCCATGCAGCCCCTGCACTCCACAGCCCTGGGCAAGGTGCTCGCGGCGTACGACCCGGTGGCGCACACCGAGGTCCTGGAGGCCGAGCGGCAGTCCTTCACGCCGCACACCGTCACCGACCCGGAGGAGTTCGAGGCGATGCTCGACCTGATCCGGGCCCGCGGCTGGGCGGCCGACGTGGAGGAGACCTGGGAGGGCGTGGCCGCGGTGGCCGCCCCGATCCACGACCGGCGGCGGATGCCGGTCGGCGCGGTGGCCGTGACCGGCGCGGTGGAGCGGGTCTGCGCGGACGGGGAGCTGCGCCCCGAGCTGATCGCCGCGGTACGGGACTGCGCCCGTGCGGTCTCCAGGGATCTGGGCGCCCGGCGCTTCTGACCGCCACGGCGATGATCGTTACCGACGGGCCGTCGGTAACGATCGAGTTATAGGCCACACAACCCTTGACGCCTGATTCACCTGGGAGAAACACTGCCGTTCATCGGTCGGCATTGTCGAACAGCTAACGGGAATACGCGTTAGGGTGTGACAGCGCCAAGGGCCGGAAAACGCCCTCACACGAGGGCGCGGACCACCGGAGGGACCCGGGGTTCGGCTTCCCTGGACCAAGGACAAAGGAGTCGCGGGTGTCCAGCTCCGACATCTTCATCGGCGAGACCATAGGTACCGCCGTACTCATCCTTCTCGGCGGTGGTGTCTGTGCCGCCGTCACTCTCAAGCGCTCCAAGGCGCAGAACGCCGGCTGGCTCGCCATCACGTTCGGGTGGGGTTTCGCCGTGCTGGCGGGCGCGTATCTGGCCGGTGGCGTGTCCGGCGCGCACCTCAATCCGGCGGTCACGATCGGTCTCGCGATCGAGGGCGGCACCAAGTGGAGCGACGTACCGCTCTACCTCGGCTCCCAGCTGCTCGGCGCGATGATCGGCGCGGTCCTGGTCTGGCTGACGTACTACGGGCAGTTCCGGGCGCATCTCACCGATCCGGAGATCCTGGGCGCCCAGCCGGGTGAAGAGGGCATGGTCGACAAGGCCGCCGCCCCGAAGGCGGGCCCGGTGCTGGGCATCTTCTCCACCGGCCCCGAGATCCGGCACGCCGTGCAGAACCTCGTCACCGAGGTCATCGCCACCGTCGTGCTCGTCCTGGGGATCCTCACCCAGGGCCTCAACAACGACGGCAACGGCCTCGGCACGCTCGGTGCCCTCGTCACCGCTCTTCTCGTCGTCGGCATCGGTCTCTCGCTCGGCGGGCCGACGGGTTACGCAATCAACCCGGTACGCGACCTCGGTCCGCGTATCGTGCACGCGCTGCTGCCGCTGCCGAACAAGGGCGGTTCCGACTGGGGCTACGCATGGATCCCGGTCGTCGGACCGCTCATCGGCGGCGCGATCGCGGGCGGGCTCTACAACGTCGCCTTCGCCTGAGCCGTGGTGCACAGAGCCGTAACCCTCAAGACCACACAGACTTCCGGGAGCACACCGTGACCGACGCACACACCACCGGCCCGTTCATCGCGGCCATCGACCAGGGCACCACCTCCAGCCGCTGCATCGTCTTCGACAAGGACGGCCGGATCGTCTCCGTCGACCAGAAGGAGCACGAACAGATCTTCCCGAAGCCGGGCTGGGTCGAGCACAACGCGACCGAGATCTGGGAGAACGTCCAGGAAGTCGTCGCCGGCGCCATCGTCAAGGCGGGCATCACCTCCGCCGATGTGACGGCGATCGGCATCACCAACCAGCGCGAGACCACGCTGCTCTGGGACAAGAACACCGGTGAGCCCGTCCACAACGCCCTGGTCTGGCAGGACACCCGCACCGACGCGCTCTGCAAGGAGCTCGGCCGCAACGTGGGCCAGGACCGCTTCCGCCGCGAGACCGGTCTGCCGCTCGCCTCGTACTTCGCGGGCCCCAAGGTCCGCTGGCTGCTCGACAACGTCGAGGGACTGCGCGAGCGCGCCGAGCACGGCGACATCCTCTTCGGCACCATGGACTCCTGGGTCATCTGGAACCTGACCGGTGGCACCGACGGCGGCGTCCATGTCACCGACGTCACCAACGCCTCGCGCACCCTTCTGATGAACCTGCACTCCCTGGCGTGGGACGACAAGATCCTCACGTCCATGGAGATCCCGGCGGCCGTGCTGCCCGAGATCCGCTCCTCCGCCGAGGTGTACGGCACCGCCAAGGGCGGCGTCCTGGACGGTGTCCCGGTCGCCTCCGCGCTCGGCGACCAGCAGGCGGCCCTCTTCGGCCAGACCTGTTTCGCCGAGGGCGAGGCCAAGTCCACATACGGCACCGGCACCTTCATGCTGATGAACACCGGTGAGACGCCCGTCAACTCGTACAACGGACTGCTGACGACGGTCGGTTACCGGATCGGCGACCAGAAGCCGGTGTACGCCCTCGAGGGCTCCATCGCCGTCACGGGCTCGCTGGTGCAGTGGATGCGCGACCAGATGGGCCTGATCAAGTCCGCGGCCGAGATCGAGACGCTGGCCTCGTCGGTCGAGGACAACGGCGGTGCGTACTTCGTGCCCGCCTTCTCGGGTCTGTTCGCCCCGTACTGGCGCTCCGACGCCCGCGGCGTCATCGCCGGTCTGACCAGGTACGTCACGAAGGCGCACATCGCCCGTGCCGTCCTGGAGGCCACCGCCTGGCAGACCCGCGAGATCACCGACGCCATGACGAAGGACTCCGGTGTCGAGCTCGCCGCCCTGAAGGTCGACGGCGGCATGACCTCCAACAACTTGCTGATGCAGACGCTCGCCGACTTCCTGGACGCACCCGTGGTGCGGCCCATGGTCGCCGAGACGACCTGCCTCGGCGCCGCCTACGCCGCCGGTCTCGCCGTCGGCTTCTGGCCGGACACCGACGCGCTGCGCGCCAACTGGCGCCGGGCCGCCGAGTGGACACCCCGCATGGCCGCGGACACCCGCGACCGCGAGTACAAGAGCTGGCTCAAGGCCGTGGAACGGTCCATGGGCTGGCTCGAAGACAGCACAGTCGAGGAGTAATCACAATGACCACCCTGCAGAGCGTCCCGTCACTCGGGACGCACCCGGCCTCCGGCTCCCTTCCGAGCCGCGCCGAGACTCGGGAGCAGCTCTCCAAGGCGACGTACGACCTCCTGGTGATCGGTGGCGGCATCCTGGGCATCTCCACCGCCTGGCACGCCGCGCAGTCCGGGCTGCGGGTGGCCCTGGTGGACGCCGGCGACTTCGCCGGTGCCACCTCCTCCGCCTCCTCCAAGCTGCTCCACGGCGGTCTGCGCTACCTGCAGACCGGCGCGGTGAAGCTGGTCGCGGAGAACCACTTCGAGCGGCGCGCGGTGTCCCGTCAGGTCGCCCCGCACCTGGCGAATCCGCTCACCTTCTACCTGCCGGTCTACAAGGGCGGCCCGCACGGCGCGGCCAAGCTCGGCGCGGGTGTGTTCGCGTACTCGGCGCTCTCCGCGTTCGGTGACGGGGTCGGGCATGTGATCAGCCCGGCGAAGGCGCAGCGCGATGTGCCGGAGCTGCGTACGGACAATCTGAAGGCCGTCGCGGTCTACGGCGACGACCAGATGAACGATGCCCGGATGGCGCTGATGACGGTCCGCGCGGCCGTCGACGCGGGTACGGTCGTCCTGAACCACGCGGCGGTGACCGGGCTTCGGTTCACCAAGGGCCGGGTGACGGGCGCCGACCTGGAGGACCGTACGGACGGCACGGAGTTCGGCGTCACCGCCCGCCTCGTGCTGAACGCCACCGGTCCTTGGGTCGATCACCTGCGCAAGATGGAGGACCCGAACGCGGCGCCTTCGATACGTCTGTCCAAGGGCGCGCACCTGGTGCTGAAGCGCACACGTCCCTGGAAGGCCGCGCTGGCCACCCCGATCGACAAGTACCGCATCACGTTCGCCCTGCCGTGGGAGGACATGCTGCTGCTCGGTACGACGGACGAGGAGTACGAGGGCGATCCGGCGGACGTCGCGGTCAATGAGAAGGACACCGCGCAGATCCTCGACGAGGCGGCGTTCTCCATCAAGGACCAGCAGTTGTCGCGCGATCTGATCACATACTCCTTCGCGGGCCTGCGGGTGCTGCCGGGCGGCCCGGGCGACACGTCCAAGGCCAAGCGCGAGACGGTCGTGACGGAGGGCCGCGGCGGGATGCTGTCGGTCGCGGGCGGCAAGTGGACGACGTTCCGCCACATCGGCCGTACGGTGATGAACAAGCTGGCCGCGCTCCCCGGGCACCCCCTCGCGGAGGACATGGAGCCGATCTCGCGCCTGCCGAAGAAGCTCCCGCTGCCCGGCATCGCCAACCCGAACGCGGTGGCGCACCGGCTGCTGGTCGACGGCGGCACGCCCGGTCCGCGGATGGCAGCCGACACGGCCCGCCACCTCGCCACGCACTACGGCTCGCTCTCCTTCGACATCGCACGGCTGGCGAACGAGAACCCGGCGCTGGCCGAGCGCATCCACCCGGACGCGCCGGAGATCTGGGCGCAGGTCGTCTACGCACGTGATCACGAGTGGGCCGAGACGGCGGACGATGTGCTGCGCCGCCGCACGACGCTGACGATCCGGGGCCTGGCGACGGACGAGATCCGGGCCGGTGTCGAGTCCATGCTCGGCGACCGGAGCTGACGGGGTCGTACGGATCGGACGGGGCGGCTCCCAAGGGGGGAGCCGCCCCGTCCGTGTGCCGGAACGGCGTCGGAAGGACCGCAGTCCGGGGAACACGCCATACGGCCGCCATACGGGTGCAATACGGCGCGGGGACAGTTGAGCCATGAAGTTTTCCGTGCTCTCCCTCATCGGCCACGCCCCGCACCCGCTGACCGGCCGCCTCCCCTCCCCCGCCGAGCGGTTCGAGGAGGTGATCGAGACCGGAGTCGTCGCGGAGCGGCTCGGCTTCGACGCGTACTCGATCGGCGAGCGGCATGCCGGTCCTTTCCTCTCGTCGAGCCCGAGTGTGGTGCTCGGTGCGCTGGCGGCCCGTACCTCCGCCATCCGGCTCCTGACCGGTGTCACGGTCGTCGCGATCCTCGATCCGGTGCGGGTGGCCGAGGACTTCGCGACGCTCGACCAGATATCCAGGGGCCGGATCGAGTTGGTCGTCGGAAAGGGCGCGGAGGCCGGTCACTTCGACCTTTTCGGCCTCGCCGAGGAGCGGCAGTGGGACCTCCAGAAGGAGAAGTACGAGCTGCTGCGGCGGCTGTGGACCGAGGAGGGCGTCGACTGGGAGGGCGAGTTCCGGCCCGCGCTGAAGAACACGACGACCTTGCCGCGCCCGTACGCCGGGGCGCCGCGCATCTGGCACGGCTCGGCGACCAGCCTCAACTCCCCGGAACTGGCGGCGCTCCACGGCGATCCGCTGTTCACCGCCAATGCCATCCAGCCCCGTGCGGCGTACGCCCGGCTGATCGACCACTACCGGGAACGGTTCGAGGCGTACGGTCACGATCCGGCCCGCGCGCGTGTGGCGGCGGGGTCGGGCGGGCTGCTGATCGCCGACAGTTCGCAGCAGGCGGTGGAGCGCTACAAGGAGCTGTACGACGCGAAGGTGAAGCAGTCCTTCCGGCCGCATCTGGAGGGCCGGGCCGGCTACAACACGCCGTTCAGGACGATCGAGGAGGCCATCGCGGACGGGCCCCAGCTGATCGGCAGCCCGCAGCAGATCATCGACAAGATCCTCGGCTGGCACGAGGTGTACGGACACGATCTCCAGTCGATTTCCGTGGACGGCTTCGGACTGAGCCACCCGGAGCAGACCGAGACGCTGCAGCGGTTCGCGGAGGACATCGCTCCGGTGGTGCGGCGTGAGGCACCGTCCGCGCTCTGGGACTGATCCCGCCCGGCCCCGATGAACGTGCGGTGGCCCCGCACCTGGGACGACCTGCGGCAGACCTGGTCCATCCGCCTCTTCCGACCCGCATAATGGAGAGAGACATCGGATGTCTGATTCCAGTCCGGATCCAGGAGGACCGTCATGGCTGTCACCGACGAGGCGATCGAGAAGATCAAGGGAATGATCGTCTCGGGTACGCTACGGCCCGGCGACCGGCTCCCCAAGGAGAGCGAACTCGCGGCGGAGCTGGGGCTCTCCCGCAACTCTCTGAGGGAGGCGGTGCGCGCCCTGTCGCTGATCCGCATTCTCGATGTGCGGCAGGGCGACGGCACGTATGTGACCAGCCTCGATCCGCAGTTGCTGCTGGAGGCGCTGAGCTTCGTGGTGGACTTCCACCGCGACGACACGGTGCTCGAATTCCTCGCGGTCCGCCGAATCCTGGAACCGGCCGCGACGGCGATGGCGGCCACCCGGATCAGCGAGGCCCAACTGGACGTACTGAGCTCGCAGTTGGACGCGTTGGGCGCGCAGCCATCGGTGGAGGAGCTGGTCGCCTGCGATCTGGAGTTCCACCGCGGGATCGTGCAGTCGTCCGGGAACTCGGTGCTCTGCTCGCTGCTCGACGGGCTGTCGGGACCGACGACGCGGGCGCGGGTCTGGCGCGGTCTGACGCAGGAGGACGCGGTCAGCCGCACGCTCCATGAGCACCGGGCGATCGTGTCGGCGCTGCGGGACCGGGATGCGGAGGCTGCGCGGGCCTGGGCGACGGTGCATGTGGCGAGCGTGGAGCAGTGGTTGCGGTCGACGTTGTAGCGGGGCCGGTGGGTGACCGGGGCTCCGCCCCGGACCCCGCGCCTCAAACGCCGGCGGGGCTGAGAACCATCAGCCCCGCCGGCGTTGCGTGAGCGGGCGTCAGTCCTGCTTCTCACCGCTCGCGAAGCGGGAGATGACCAGGGCGACGATGATGATCGCGCCGTTGAGGAACTGGTTCCAGAGCGCCGGGACACCGCCGAGGGTCATCACATTGACCACCAGCTGGAGCGTCAGTACGCCGGTCAGCGCACCGAACAGAGTGCCTCGCCCGCCCTTGAGGCTGATGCCGCCGATGACCGCGGCGGCGAACACCTGGAAGATCCAGCCGTTGCCCTGCGTCGCCGCGACCGATCCGTAGTGGCCGGTGTAGAGGATGCCCGCGAAGGCCGCCAGCAGACCGCCGATGGCGAGCACGATCCAGGTGACCCGGTCCACCCGGATGCCCGCGGCGCGCGCCGCTTCCGGGTTGCCGCCGATGGCGTACAGCGAGCGTCCATGGCGCAGCCAGGCCAGCGCGGCGCCACCGATGGCGAACAGCGCCAGGCAGATCCAGACGGCGGCCGGTGCGCCGAGCCACTCGCTCTTGCCGAGGTAGCGGAAGGACTCCGGGACGTCGGTGATGGACTTGCCCTCGGTGATGCCGATGTGGAGGCCGCGCAGCATGGTGAGCATGCCGAGCGTGGCGATGAAGCCGTTGACTCTCAGCTTCAGCATCAGGAAGCCGTTGACCGCACCGATCGCGAGGCCCACCAGCAGACAGAGCGGGATCGCCGACCAGGTGGGCAGCAGGCCGAGGCCGGCGAAGCGGCCGCCCTCGGCGGGCAGGACCAGCCACATCGCGACGACCGGCGCGATGCCGATCGTCGACTCCAGTGACAGGTCCATCCGTCCGCAGATCAGGATCAGCGCCTGGCCCAGAACCAGCAGGCTCAGCTCGGAGGACTGCTGGACGACGCTGATCAGGTTCTCGGAGGTCAGGAACACCGGCGAGACGATGAACCCGATCACCATCAGCACCAGAATCACCGGTACCAGGGAGAAGTCGCTCCACCGGATCAGCTTCAGCCGGTCCAGCGGGCTCTCGCCCGTCAGGGAGCCCTTCGGCCCGCTGTCGATGCCGTCGGCCGCCGGGGGCCGTACCGTGCCGGTCATTCCCGTTCCCCCACACCTTCCATGGCGGCGACGAGTTCCCCGTCGGTCCACCCGCTTGCGAATGTTGCGACCACACGCCCGTGGAACAGGGCGAGCACCCGGTCGCAGACCCGCAGATCGTCCAGCTCGTCCGAGATGATCACTGCGGCGTTTCCCTCGTCGGCGACCCGCCGCACGACTCCGAGCAGCGAGTCCTTGGACTTGACGTCCACACCCGCGGTGGGCCGCACGGCCACCAGCACGCTCGGCTTGCGGGCCAGCGCGCGGGCGACGACCACCTTCTGC
The DNA here is from genome assembly GCF_043200155.1 of Streptomyces sp. NPDC048473. Lineage (NCBI taxonomy): Bacteria > Bacillati > Actinomycetota > Actinomycetes > Kitasatosporales > Streptomycetaceae > Streptomyces > Streptomyces sp. NPDC048473. The sequence goes on along the minus strand of NZ_JBICXE010000006.1, from coordinate 192,683 downwards.
TGGTTGCCGCCGGAGAGTCCGGAGACCGGCTGCTCGGGCCCCTGTGTCTTGATGTCCAGCGAGGCGATCATCGACCGTGCGAACTCCCTTGTACGGGAGGGCAGTACGGTCCCCCACGGGCCGAGCTGGTCGGTGACCGTGAGGGTGGCGTTCTCGGCGACGCTGCGTTCCAGGACGAGGCCCTGGTCGTGCCGGTCCTCGGGGATGTAGCCGATCCCGGCGTCCAGCGCGTGCGGCACACTGCCGGTGCGCACGGTTCTTCCGTGTACGGAGACCGTGCCGCCGCCCGCCTTTCGCATACCGGCCAGGGCCTCGCCCAGGGCCGTGTTGCCGCTGGCCGCCGAGCCGGCGAGGCCGAGCACCTCGCCGGGGCGGACCTCCAGGTCCAGCGGTTCGAACTGGCCCTCCAGGGTGAGCCCTTCGGTACGCAGGACGGGGGCGGCCGACTCGTCCCGTACCGCCGGACCGTCACCGTTCGCGTGCCAGGCGGTGGCGCCGGCGGACCGCTCTCCGGTCATCGCCGCCACCAGTTCCGTCTTGGCGATGTCGGCGACCGGGGCGGTCAGCACATGGCGGGCGTCGCGGTAGACGGTGACCGCCGTGCACAGTTCGTACACCTCCTGCAGATGGTGGGAGATGAAGAGGAACGCCACTCCCTGGCTCTGCAGTTCCCTGAGCCTGTCGAAGAGCCGCCCGATACCGCGGGCATCGAGCTGGGCGGTCGGCTCGTCCAGGATGATCAGCCGGGCGCCGAAGGACAGCGCCCGGGCAATCTCGACGAACTGCCGCTGCTCGACGGCGAGATCGCGCGCCCTGGTGCTGGGGTCGACCTGCACCCCGTAGTCGGCGAGGAGCCGCTCGGCGCGCCTGCGGAGCTTCCCCCAGCCGATCCAGCGGGCGCTGTCGTCGAACCGGTTGAGGAAGAGGTTCTCGGCGACCGTCAGATCGGGGACGACCATGGACTTCTGGTAGACGCAGGCGACCTTCGACTGCCAGGCCGTGGTGTCCCCGAAGGCGGGCGCGGGCTGCCCGCCGAACGTGACCGTGCCCGCGTCCGCCTTGTGGAGTCCGGTCAGAACGCTGACCAGCGTCGACTTGCCCGCGCCGTTGCGGCCGACGAGGGCATGGGACTCACCGGGCTGCACGGTGAGCCGGACCCCGTCGAGCGCCACGGTGGGCCCGAAGCGTTTGACAACGCCTTCCGCCTGTACGGCAGGTGGTGGTGCCTGGTCCATGGCTAGTTCTTCTTCTCCAGCTGGTTGGCCCACAGCTTCGGGTCGTCGACGTTGTCCTTGGTCACCAGCGGCGCCGGGAGCTGGTCCTCCAGGCCGTTGGGGATCTTGATGATGTTCGAGTCGTGGTCGGTCGGGCCCACCTTGAAGGTCTTCCCGTCCAGCGCGGCCTTGGCGTAGTACAGCGCGTACTTCGCGTACAGGTCGGCGGGCTGGGAGATCGTCGCGTCGATCTTCCCGGCCTTGATGGCGTCGAACTCCTCCGGAATGCCGTCGTTGGAGATGATCGTGATGTGGCCCGGCGCACCGGCCGGCTTCAGCAGCTTCTTCTGCTCCAGGAGCGCGAGGGTGGGCTGCAGGAAGACACCCCCGGCCTGCATGTAGATGCCGTTGATGTCGGGGTTGGCGGCCAGGGTGGCCTGGAGCTTGGCGGAGGCGACATCGCCCTTCCAGTCGGTGGCCAGCTCGAAGACCTTGATGCCGGGGAATTCCTTGTCCATGCAGGACTTGAACGCCTCGGACCGGTCGCGGCCGTTGATCGAGGCGAGGTCGCCCTGGAATTCGACGACCTTGCCCTTGCCCTTGAGCTGCTCGCCGAGGTACTTGCAGGCGTTGGTCCCGTACGCCTTGTTGTCCGCTCGCACCACCATGTAGATGTTGCCCTTGTCGGGGCGGGTGTCGACGCTGATGACCGGGATCTTCTTCTCGTTCAGTGTGTTGAGCGACTCGGCTATCGCACCGGTGTCCTGGGGTGCCATCACTACGGCCTTGGCGCCCTGGTCGGTGAAGGTCTGGACGTTGGCGACCAGCTTGCCGATGTCGTTCTGCGAGTTGGTCAGCGGCAGTGCCTTGACCTCGCCCGCCTTGACCCCCTTCTCCACGTAATTCTGGTACGAGTTCCAGAAGTCGCTGTCGCTGCGCGGCAGGTCGATGCCGACCTTCCCGCCGCCCGCGCCGTCAGCGGTGGACTCGCGGTTGCAGCCCGCGAGGGCAGTAACGGCCAGCAGTACGGCGCAGGCTGCCGCACTCGTCGTACGCACTCTCATTGGTGTCCCGTCCTTTGTGGAGTACCGGCTCGGAGTTCTGTTGGCAAAGCGGCGGTGCATGGTGCGCAGGAGTGCGGCCCGTCGGTAAGGCTCGGGCCTGTCCGGCCGGCCCTGAAACGCCGGGCAGACCCGGGGGCCGCGCTCCCCTGATCAGCTCTCGGCGGGGCGCAGGCGCAGGCCCTGCATTCCGCCGTCGACGGCCAGTGCCGTGCCGGTGACCGAGGCAGCGGCGGGGCTCGCCAGGTAGACGATCGCGGCGGCCACCTCGTCGGCCGAGACCAGCCGTCCCAGCGGCTGGCGGGCGTCCAGCGCGGCACGCTCGGCGGCCGGGTCGTCGGCCTGCCCGAGGAGCCGGCCGATCCACGGGGTGTCCGCGGTGCCCGGGTTGACGCAGTTGACCCGGATGCCCTCGCGGACGTGGTCGGCGGCCATCGCGAGGGTCAGCGAGAGGACCGCGCCCTTGCTCGCGCTGTACAGGGCGCGCTGCGGCAGTCCGGCGGTCGCGGCGATCGAGCAGGTCTGGGTGATCGAGACGGCGCCGGGGCGCTCGGCCGCCGCACGCCGCAGATGGGGCAGGGCGTGCCGGGCGGTGCGGACCATGCCGAGGACGTTGATGTCCAGGACCCGGGTCCACTCGTCGTCGGCGTTGTCCTCGACCGTGCCGATGGAGCCGATGCCCGCGTTGGACACGACGGTGTGCAGGCCGCCCAGTTCACCGGCGGCCAGGTCGACCGCCTCGCGTACGGCCGCGTCGTCGGTGACGTCCGCCTTGAGGGCGAGCGTGCCGTCGGGGGCGCCCGCGGTCTCGCGGTCGAGCACGGCCACGCGTGCGCCGCGCGCCAGCAGCATGGTCGCGACGGCGGCCCCGATGCCGGAGGCGCCTCCCGTCACCAGGGCGTTCATCCCCTCGAAGTCGCTTGTGCCGGTCATCGGTGAGCCTCCTCAGTGGTGCGGCGGGCCTGCCATACGGGGCCCTCCGGATAGCGGTGTGCGGCGATCGACTCGGGGAGCATCCGGGCGGAGAAGCCCGGGGAACCCGGGGCGGCGTAACGGCCGGATTCGATCACGGTGGGGTCGGCGAAGTGTTCGTGGAGATGGTCGACGTACTCGATCACACGGTTCTCCCAGCTGCCGGAGACCGCCACATAGTCGAACATCGAGAGGTGCTGCACCAGCTCGCACAGTCCGACACCACCCGCGTGCGGGCAGACCGGTACGCCGTACTTGGCGGCGAGCAGCAGGATCGCCAGATTTTCGTTGACGCCCGCGACACGGGCCGCGTCGATCTGGACGAAGTCGACGGCTCCGGCCTGCAGCAGCTGTTTGAACACGACCCGGTTGGCGACGTGTTCGCCGGTGGCGACCTTGACCGGCTGTCCGGCGCGGACTGCGGCGTGGCCGAGAATGTCGTCGGGGCTGGTCGGCTCCTCGATCCAGTGCGGGTCGTACGGTGCGAGCGCGGTCATCCACTCCACCGCGTCGGCGACGTCCCAGCGCTGGTTGGCGTCGACGGCGATCCGGACGTCCGGCCCGACGGCCTCGCGGGCGAGGGCGAGTCTGCGGACGTCGTCTCCGAGGTCGCCGCCGACCTTCAGCTTGATCTGGGTGAAGCCGTCGGCGACGGCCTCCTTCGCCAGCCTGACCAGCTTGTCGTCGGTGTATCCCAGCCAGCCGGGCGAGGTGGTGTACGCCGGGTAGCCCTCGGCGCGCAGCCGCTCGGCGCGCTCGGCCCGGCCCGGTTCGGCGGCCCGCAGGATCGCGAGGGCCTCATCGGGGGTGAGTGCATCGGTGAGATAGCGGAAGTCGACGAGGGAGACGAGCTCCTCGGGCGTCATCTCGGCGAGGAACTGCCAGACGGGCCTGCCGGCCTGCTTCGCCGCCAGGTCCCAGGCGGCGTTGACGACCGCACCGGCCGCCATGTGCATCACGCCCTTCTCGGGGCCGAGCCAGCGCAATTGGGAGTCATGGGTGAGCTCGCGGTGCAGCGCGGCGAGGTCGGCCGCGGTGCGGGGCGCCGGGCGCCCCACCACGTACGGGCGCAACGCTTCGATGGCGGCGGCCATCACCTCGTTGCCGCGCCCGATGGTGAAACAGAAGCCATGCCCCTCGACGTCGGTGCCGTCAGTGCTGTCGGTGCCGTCAGCGGGGGCGGTACGCAGTACGACATAGGCAGCCGAGTAGTCGGGGTCGGGGTTCATGGCGTCCGAGCCGTCCAGTTGTTCCGAGGTCGGAAAACGGATGTCGTGGACCTCGAAATCCGTGACGGTCTGACTCATGTGCGCCCCCAGGGGAATAACATCGGACCTCTGCTCTGGTCATCCGATGTATAGCGGCAAGAAGGCCCCAACGTCCAGGGTCGGCACGAAATTGACTGGACACAGCTCGGATGTATGCAGAGACTGATGCCCTGATTCGACCGGTGATGCACCCCCGTGGGTCAGGTTCACCCGGCTGTGCACAGGGGCTGCGGCGTCAGTGGCCGGAAGCCGTAAGGTTGGTGCGTACGCAAGGGAACTTCGGAAGGAGGCCTGGGTGATCGAGCTCGAGGGGGTTCCCGAGCTGATCGACCCGGTCATGGTGGCCGCGTTCGAGGGATGGAACGACGCAGGTGACGCCGCTTCCACGGCGGTCGCGCACCTGGACCGGGAGTGGAAGGGCGAGGTGTTCGCGGCGCTGGACGCCGAGGACTACTACGACTTCCAGGTCAACCGGCCGACGGTCTGGCTGGACGGCGGGGTACGCAAGATCACCTGGCCGACCACCCGGCTCTCCGTGGTCCGCATCGGCGGGGACAAGCCCCGCGATCTCGTCCTGGTCCGCGGTATCGAGCCATCCATGCGTTGGCGCTCGTTCTGCAACGAGATCCTGGGCTTCGCCCATGAGCTGGGCGTGGAGATGGTGGTGGTCCTGGGCGCACTGCTCGGCGACACCCCGCACACCCGCCCGGTACCGGTCAGCGGAGTCACCTCCGACCCGGATCTGGCGCGGTCCATGGACCTGGAGGAGACCAGGTACGAGGGTCCGACGGGCATCGTCGGCATCCTCCAGGAGGCCTGTACGCACGCGGGCGTGCCCGCGGTGAGCCTGTGGGCGGCGGTGCCCCACTATGTGTCGCAGCCGCCCAACCCGAAGGCCACCCTCGCACTGCTGAACCGCCTGGAGGACCTCCTCGGTCTGCGCATCCCGCTGGGCGAACTGCCCGAGGACGCGCGCGCCTGGCAGCTCGGCGTCGACCAACTGGCCGCCGAGGACAGCGAAGTGGCGGAGTACGTGCAGACGCTGGAGGAGGCCCGGGACACCGCGGAGCTTCCCGAGGCGAGCGGCGAGGCCATCGCCCGGGAGTTCGAGCGCTATCTGCGCCGCAGGGACGTCGGTCCGGGCCAGACGCCCGGCGGACATGCGACGGAGGGCGGCGACGCCTCGTATCTGCGCGACACCTCCAGCGGCCGCACCCGTCCGCCGAAGCCGGCCCGGCCGGACGCCGGGGGCGACACGGGGCCCGGCCGGCAGCCATCGGCCGACAAGGAGAACGAGAACAGCGACGACGGCGACGACGACGGCCCACAGGATTCGTCCGAGGATTCGTCGGGGGGATCCTCGGAGGACTGATGAGACCGGTGGAGCGCCGGGCGGGTACACCCCGCCCGGCGCTCCTGTGCTGTCCGGGTCATTCAGGAACAGGTGAACCGCGCAGCGGCCCAGTCCCCGTGGTCACCGGTCTTGGATCCATTGGTGTCCGTGACCTTCAGGTGCACATGGCGCGCACCGTCGAGCTTCACATCGACCGGTACGGTCGCCGACGCCCCCGTCACCTTCGGCGAGGTCCACAGGACCTTGCCGTCCGCCTCGACGGAGAACGCCACTTCGCCGTAGCCGTTGATCTCGTCGTCGATCCCGGCGTCCGCGGTGAAGGCGGTGCAGCGCCCGCCGAGATAGACCTCGATGTCGGAGTCGGCATGGGTACCGATCCCCTTGTCGTACGTCTTCCCCGCGAGGGTCAGCGGGTTTCCGTCGGCCGCGCCCGACTCGCCGTTGCTGCGGTCCCGTTCGGCGGGCCCGTATCCGTTGACCGACTTCAGCCACACCAGATCGCTCGCCCATGCCTCGCCGGTGGGCGGCGGTGGCATCACGCCGGCAGCGAACCGCTGGACGGTGGTCCGGGCTTCGCCTGCCGCCCGGTAGCGGGCGAGTGCGGTGATCCTCGCCTCCCCCGCCGTGGCGTCCTTCGCCGGGGTGACCGACACCTCTACCCGCCGGGTGGTGCCCGCCGGGATCCGGTCCACGGTCACGGCCTGTGCGACCTGCCAGCCCTCGGGGACGTCCAGGGTGACCGCGGCGTCCGTCACATCGGCGTTGCCCGCGGTGACATCGACGGCGACGGTGCCTTCGGCCCCGGCACCGATCTCCTGCCCGGCCGGCGCGGAGACGACGGCCGTCGCGGCGGCGTTCCTCCCGCCGACCGCGCTCGTCTTCTCCAGCTTCACGGAGAACTTCCTGTCGGTGGAGAGCGGCGCGGTCTTGATCTTCACGACACCGCCGCGGTCGTCCCGGTCGTACCACCAGCCCTGCTTCGCGGCCTTGTACGCGGCCGCGGAACCCAGCCGGGGCAGCTTGCCGTCGATCTTGACCGCGCTCGGTGCGGAGCCGGTGTGCACGCTGAACTCGTACGGGCGGGTGCTCTGCTTGCCGGTGAAGTCCCCCTTGCTCTCGCCGATCCGCACGGTGACGTCGCCCGCGCCCCGTGCCGGTGCGTCGATATCGGCGGTCTGGGTGGCGTACTTGCCGTCGCGGTGCTGCCGGGTGACGCCGTCGTCCTCGTACAGCGTGAAGGACGACTTGCCCTGCGGGTAGATGTCCCAGGCGAGCGGGGAGCCGGCGGTGCGGTCCTTGTACGAGCGGATGCCTGGCCACATGGGCACACTGGCACCGCCCTTGACGAACAGCGGCAGGGTGTCGAGCGGGGCGCTGTAGTGGTCGACGGTGGTCGGCCCCTCGTACGTGCGGCCGCTCCAGTAGTCGGTCCAGGTGCCCTTCGGCAGATAGATGCCGTTGCGCTCGGTGCTGTCCTGGTAGACGGGCGCGACGAGGAAGTCCTCGCCGGACATGAATTCGTACTTCGCCGCGTCCGTCGCCGCCTTCGGGTCGTCCGGGTATTCGAGGACCAGCGGCCTGACCATGCCGACGCCGGTCTTCGTCGCCTCGTGCGCGTAGGAGTACTGGTAGGGCAGCAGCGACTCCTTGAGTTTGAGGTAGTCGCGGTCGATGGAGGTGTACGGCTCCCCGTACCGGTAGGGCTGCTTGTCGCTGGCCGCCCAGCCGTCCATGGTCATCGTGGTGCCCAGGAACATCTTCCACTGGAGGTCACGGGTGTACGTCTTGGCGCTGCCGCCGAAGATGCCGTCGACGTCGCCGGTGGTGTAGGCGAGACCGGACATCGTGGCGCCCGCGTAGGTCGGGATCTGCCAGCGGATGTAGTCCCAGGTGCCGTACTGGTCGCCGGACCACTGGACACCGCAGCGCTGCGCACCCGACCAGCTCTCGGGGGCGTAGGTGAAGCCGCGGGCGTCACTGTTGTCCTCAATGCCCTTGTACGCGTCCTTGCAGCCGTCCAGGGCGAACTTGTAGCCCGAGCCGACCCAGGCGACGTCCAGCTTGGCGACCCGCTGGCCGGCCTTGACCTGGTCGGCGATCTTGTCGATGCCGTCCTCGGTCCACAGGCCGAGCTGCATGTCGCGGTCCTGGAGACCCTCGGCGGTCTCGGCTAGGTCCTCGTAGCCGCAGCCGTAACCGTCGTTGACGAGCATCCAGCCGTTCGGCATGTCGTTCTCGACGTAGCCGTCGGCGGTCTTCAGGGAGTCCAGGGTGCGGCGCTCGCCGCGGTTGGCGTTGTGGAGGTAGCAGTCGGCGTCGCCGATCTCCATTCCGTACACGGGCGGCAGGAAGGGCTTGCCGGTGAGCTTCGTGTACTGCCCGATGACGTCCTTGGCGCTGTCGCCCGCGAAGTAGTAGGCGTCGAAGCGCTCTTCCTTCGCGCTGGTGGTCACCGGGTCGGTGAAGGCGTAGGTGTTCGGCGCATAGGTGTTGCGGAAGACGCCGTACCCCGCCGAGGAGAGGTAGAACGGCACCGAGTTGGGGTGGCCGCCGTCGTCCCAGTTGTAGTCGACGCCGACCTCGACGGTCCGGTCGCGGTGCGAGGTGTTGCCTCGGCCGTTCTGCATTCCGGCGCCGTAGAACTGCTCGTCCGCACCGCGGGCCAGCGTCTGCGTGGTCTGCTCGCCGTTCCAGCTCAGCCCCTTGGCCTCGGACCAGACCCGGGTGCCGTCCGCCCGGAACAGCGCGAAGCGCAGGGGCGACTTGTAGGCGCGCAGGGTGATGCTGCCGGTGGAAAGTTCGTAGCGGTCGCTCCGCTCCTTCCACCGGGTGTGCGGCCCGGCGCCCTGCGGCAGGACGATGTCGTCGCCGGTCGGGTCGGAGAACGTACCGTCCGGGGCGAGTTCGATACGGAAGGTCTCGGCGGAGACGAAGCTCACACGGGCCTCGGCGGTGCCGGCCCTCAAGTGGTAGACGGGTCCGTCGGCGGAGAAGCCGGTGAGGTCGCCGACCGTGGTGGTGTCCGGTTCGGCGGCGCCGGCCTGGGCCGCACCGGGCCCCGCGAAGACGGCTATCAGCCCCAGCAAGGCTGCAACTGCCGCCGTTCTGATGCGCGTTGATGATTGCATAGAGCGCTTTTAGCGCAACATCAAGCACTTGACCATGGACAAAACGGAACCGGCCCTGAACTTCGTCGAGAAGTCCAAGGCCGGCTCATCGGATGGCGATCAGCGGGTTGTCACCGAACGGGGCACTACAGCCGCACTACAGTGCGACACCCAGCAGCGCGTCGACGGCGCGCGAGACGAGGCCCGGTGCGCCCTCGTCCGTACCGCCCTCGGCGTTCTGGCGGTCGGCCCAGCGGTCCACGGCGGCCAGGGCGGCCGGTGCGTCCAGGTCGTCGGCGAGGGCCTCGCGGACCTCGTCGACCAGGGCCTCGGCGGGCAGTCCGTCGGGCCGGGAGACGGCGGACCGCCACCGCCCGAGCCGCTCCACCGCGTCGGCGAGCACCTGGTCGGTCCACTCCCAGTCGGACCGGTAGTGGTGCGACAGCAGGGCGAGGCGGATCGCCGCCGGGTCCACGCCGTCACGGCGCAGCTTCGAGACGAAGACCAGGTTGCCCTTGGATTTGGACATCTTCTCGCCGTCCAGGGCGACCATTCCGGCGTGCACATACGCCTGGGCGAACGGGTACTCGCCGGTGAGCACCTGGGCGTGCGAGGCGCCCATCTCGTGGTGCGGGAAGGCGAGGTCGGACCCGCCTCCCTGGACGTCGAAGCCCATGCCGAGGTGGTCAAGGGCGATGGCGACGCACTCGATGTGCCAGCCGGGCCGGCCGGGGCCGAGCGAGGCTCCGTCCCAGCTCGGCTCGCCCTCACGGGCGGCCATCCAGAGCATCGGGTCGAGCGGGTTCTTCTTGCCGGGGCGCTCCGGGTCGCCGCCGCGCTCGGCGGAGAGCAGTCGCATCGCCTCGGCGTCGAGGTTCGAGACCCCGCCGAAGTGCGGGTCGGTCTCGACGGAGAAGTACACATCCCCGTCGAGTTCATAGGCGGCGCCGGCGTCCCGGAGCCGTTCGACGAGCGGGACGATGCCCGGTATCGCTTCCACGGCACCGATGTAGTGCTTCGGCGGAAGCATGCGCAGGGCAGTCATGTCCTCGCGGAACAGGGCCGTCTCGCGTTCGGCGAGCTCGGTCCAGTCCTGACCGTCGCGCACGGCCCGCTCCAGCAGCGGATCGTCCACGTCGGTCACGTTCTGGACATAGTGAACCTGCCGCTTGGTGTCGAGCCACACGCGCTGAACGAGGTCGAACGCGTTGTAAGTCGCCGCATGACCCATGTGGGTCGCGTCGTACGGCGTGATGCCGCAGACGTAGATACGGGCGACGGGACCGGGGTCAAGAGTGATCCGTCCGCCGGTCGCGGTGTCGTGGATCCGAAGGTCGCGGCCCTTGCCAGGCAGGGCGGGGACCTCAGAAGCGGGCCAGGCATGCATGCCACGAGCGTAACCGGATGCATGTTCCGGATACGAACCGGATGCCTGATCTTGACCGAAGAGGCGGTCTTGCGCGGCGTCGGTTCATCTGCTCGGTACGGGCCCCGCCGCGTGCCGCCCCGCGCCTCAGCCGCCGGTGTGGCTTGTTCTCGTCACACCGGCGGCCAGGGGATCGACGGCCACTCACCGCTCGGCTCCGGGTGCCGCCCCGATGTCCTCAGCCCCTCCACGCGTCCCCGCAACGCCTCGATCTCGACCGCGGTGATCAGCTCGGCCAGCCGGGTGACGAGCGAGGTCCCGGGCGCCAGCTCCGTACCCAGCCGGTCCACGACCTCCACGGCCTCGGCCGTCAGCGGATCCCCCGCCCACCCCCACAGCAGGGTGCGCAGCTTGTCGTCGGTGTTGAAGGTCACTCCGTGGTCGATGCCGTAGAGCCGGCCGTCGGGTGCGGGCAGCAGATGGCCGCCCTTGCGGTCACCGTTGTTGATCACGGCATCGAGGACCGCCAGCCGCCGCAGCCGAGGATCGTCCGCGTGGACCAGCAGCGCCGTCTTCCCCTCTCCGACCTCGGCGAGAGCGACGGCCTTCCAGCCCTCGCCCGGCTCCTCGTCCTCGACGAGCGCCAGAAGCGGGGGCGAGCCGTCCGCGGAGGGCTCGTCGCTGTCCGGCGCCGCTTCGATCCACAGCTGGCACATGCCCTCGCCGTACGGCCCGTCCCGCAGCACGGTGGGCGGTATGAGCCCCCACCCGGTCGCCTCGGAGATCTCGTACGCGGCCACCTCACGCTGGGCGAGGGTGCCGTCCGGGAAGTCCCACAGGGGCTGTTCCCCGGCCACGGGCTTGTAGACACATGTCACCTCGTCGCCCTCGTGGGCGACCGTGCAGTAGAGCACCGCGTTGGACGCCCCACGGATCTGGCCGCGGACGGTGAGCCGGCCCTCGGTGAGAAGGGTCACCAACTCGGTGTCGGTCAGGCTCCGCGACGGTATCCGTTCTGGCGCGGGCATACGTGTCCTTCCGGGTCGAGCGGCAGGCTGCACAGCGGGCACGGCGGTCGCCCGGCGTTCACGACATCCAGGGCGCGCTTGGCGAAGGCGCGGGCCTGCGCGCCGCTGAGGCGGACCCGGAGCATCGGCGGGCCGTTCTCCTCGTCCTGGAGCAACCGCTCCTCGGCCTCCGCGAGATCCTCGTCGGAGTCGACGTCCAGCTCGACCAGCGCCTGCGCCTCGACGATCATCCGCTGTTCCTCGCCGTCCCAGGCGAGCGCCATCGTGCCGACCCGGAACTCCTCCTCGACGGGCACGTCGAGCGGCGCGGTGTCGGTGACATCCATTGGCGCCACGGCGGGCACCGGCGAGTTTCCGCCGGTCCGCCGCACCACTTCGTCGAGCAGTTCGTCGATGCGCTCGGCGAGCGCGGCGACCTGAGTCTTCTCCAGGGCCACGCTGGTGACGCGTCCGCCTGAGGATGCCTGCAGGAAGAACGTACGACGTCCAGGCAACCCGACCGTACCGGCCACGAAACGGTCCGGGGGGTCGTAGAGGAACACCTGACGGGACACGTCCTGTCTCCCTTGAAAATTGACGGCAGATGAGGGGCGGCCGGGGCCCGGGGGGTTCCCCGGGAAGGGGGGCCTACGGCGCGTCCACCCTACTGCGCAAAGCGATCACGGCGCCCCAGCGCCGCCCCCGACCGCCGCGTCCGCATCGGCGTCCGCCTCCGGGCGCCGGCCCCGGTCCGTTCCGGCAGTGTGCTCACGGGGCGCCAGCGGGGCGAGGTCCCCCGTGTCGCCGAGCCGCAGCAGGAAGGGCCGCAGCCTGGTGTAGCGGATCGCGGTGACCGAACAGGGGTCGGCCTGGATCCGCTGGAAGAGGTCAAGATGCATGCCGAGCGCGTCGGCGACGAGGGCCTTGATGATGTCGCCGTGCGAGCACATCACATAGGCGGCGTCGTCACCGTGCTCGGCCTCGATCCGCGCGTTCCAGTCCCGTACGGCGTCGACGGCACGTGCCTGCATGGCGCGCATGGACTCGCCGCCGGGGAACGCCGCGGCCGACGGATGCTGTTGCACGACACTCATCAGCGGTTCGTCGGTGAGTTCCGCCAGCTTGCGCCCCGACCAGTCGCCGTAATCGCACTCGCTGATCCGCTCCTCGGTGTGCAGCACCAGTTCCGGCCGGGCTTCGAGCAGCGGCTGCAGGGTCTCCCGGCAGCGCTGCAGGGGACTGCTGACGACGGCGGCGAGGGGCAGCGCGGCCAGCCGTCCGGGCAGCGCCGCGGCCTGTGCGGCACCGCGCTCGTCGAGCGCGACACCGGGGGTGCGGCCCGCGAGGACCCCGGCCGTGTTGGCGGTGGAGCGTCCATGGCGTACGAGGATCAGGGTGGGCATACGGGCCAGCGTAGGCCGCTGCCGCCGGTGAGGTGCGCCGGGGACCGGAGCAGGGCAGAATGCGCGCCGTGATTGTGGACAGTGCGATCTACCGGGACGGGCGGCGTACCGACGGCCCCGCCGACCTCTCCGATGCCCTCGCGGAGGCACGGGCCACTGGGGACGCGTTTCTCTGGATCGGTCTGCACGAGCCGACGGAGAAGGAATTCGAGCTCGTCAGCAGCGAGTTCGGACTCCATCCGCTGGCCGTGGAGGACGCCCTGAGCGCGCACCAACGGCCCAAGCTGGAGGTGTACGACGACTCGCTCTTCGCGGTCATCAAGCCGGTGGTGTACGAGCACCTGAGCGACACGGTCACCACCGACGAGCTGATGGCCTTCATCGGCGATTCGTTCGTCGTGACGGTCCGGCACGGGGAGGGCGCGCCGCTCGCCGCGGTACGCCGTCGTCTGGAGTCCGAGCCGGAGGTTCTCAAGCACGGGCCGACCGCGGTGCTGTACGCGATAAGCGACGACGTCGTCGACCACTACATCGACGTGGCGGGTGAGCTCCAGGTCGACCTGGAGGAGCTGGAGACCGAGGTGTTCGCGCCGACCGGCGCCGTGGACACCAAGAACACGGCGTCGCGCATCTACACCTTCAAGCGGCAGATCCTGGAGTTCCGCCGTGCCGCAGGTCCGCTGAGCGCTCCCATGACCCGGCTGGCGAGCGCGGAGGTGCCGTTCGTCCACGAACACTCGCAGCCGTTCTTCCGCGACGTGAGCGACCATCTGACGCGCGCCAACGAGTACGTGGAGGGGCTGGACCGACTGCTCTCCGACATCCTCTCGGCGCATCTGGCCCAGGTGGGCGTGCGGCAGAACGACGACATGCGCAAGATCTCGGCATGGGCGGCGATGGCCGCCGTACCGACCATGGTGGCGGGGATCTACGGCATGAACTTCGAGCACATGCCGGAGCTCCACTGGGTGTGGGCCTATCCGGCGGTGATCGTGCTGATGGGCTCCGTGGTCTTCGGCCTGTACCGGCAGTTCAAGCGCCGCGGCTGGCTCTGACGGGCGGCCGGGCGCGGCACCCGGATCAGGTGAACTCGGGCGTCTGCGCCGCGGGACCGCCCAGTGCGTCGCGCCGCTCGGGCGGCGCCAGGCTCACCATGCGCCGCCACCCCACGAGCCGTTCGTACGCGTAGACCCCGTGGATCCCCGCGGCCAGCACCGCCGCCTTGGCCCGGGGCCAGTGCAGGATGCGGCCCATGTGATCCATCACGGCGAGGCTGACGTCGCGGTACACCCGGATCTCGGTGAGCGCGCACTCGCGCAGGATGCGCTGGATCGTACGGCCGTGTCCGAAGCGGGCGAAGCGGAGCAACTCCTCGTGGCAGTACGCCAGGTGGTTGTCCTCGTCGTCCGAGATCATCTTCACGGCGCGGCCGAGGTCGGGGTGGTCGGCGAAGTACTTGCGCAGCAGCGTCATCTGCTCGGAGGCACGCTGTTCGGTGACGCGGCTGTGGGCGAGGTAGGTGATGATGTCGCGTTCGGAGAGCGGCTCCTCACCGCCCAGCTGCTCATGCGCGAGGCCGATGCCGTGCTTCTCCAGCAGCATCGTGTAGTCGGTCGCGTGCGGAACCTCGACCGGCTGCAGCCCGCGCCTCTTCAGCAGGGCGTTGAAGATCCGGCCGTGTTTGTCCTCGTCGGCGCCGTGCCGCGCGATCTTGGGCGCCAGGGCCCGCTGGCTCTCGGGCACGAGGGCCGCGATCCGCCCGTTCTCCCAGCCGCCCTGGGACTCCCCGCCGGCCGCGATGGAACAGAACAGCCGGAACGACTCGTCTTCGTCGAGAATCTCCTGGAACAGGTTCCTTGCCGAGAGCATCACTGTCACCTCCGTGCCGGCGTCCGCCCATCGCCAGTCAAATGCGACACGCCCACCCGAGCAACAGGAACGCCCCCGGGCTACGCCGGACGGGGCTGCGACAATCTCAGCCCGTCCGGCGGCCTCCCCAGCCCGTCCGGCGTTTGAGAACGGAACCGTCAAGCCCGGTGACCCCCCGCACCACATGACACCGTCATCCTGGTGGCCCCGCGCCGAACCGCACGTCCACAGGCGTAACCGCGCGGCCCCGGATGCGTTGTTACGCGTAACGGCCGTGGCGGGGAGGACCCCCGAGCCCCCACCACGGCCGTAGTGCTGCCCCGGAACCCGGGAGCCCGCGCTACGCGAGCCCGGACCGCTCCAGCGCATCCGTACCGGCCCGCAGAGCCGTGATCCGCTCATCGAGCGTGAACCCGGCCGGAGCCAGAGTCAGCGTCGTGACACCCGCCGCGGCATACGCCTGCATCCGCTCGGCGATCCGCTCGACCGAACCGAGCAGCGTGGTCTGGTCGATCAGCTGGTGCGGCACAGCGGCTGCGGCGCCGTTCTTGTCGCCGGACAGGTACTTGTCCTGGATCTCGGCGGCTTCCTTCTCGTACCCCATGCGCTGTGCGAGCTGGTTGTAGAAGTTCTGCTTGCGGCTGCCCATACCGCCCACGTACAGCGCGGTGTACGGACGGAACGTGTCCGCGAGGCCGTTGATGTCGTCACCGACGGCGAGCGGCACGGTCGGGCAGACGTCGAAGCCCTCCATGGTCTTGCCGGCCTTCTCGCGGCCCGCCCGCAGGAACTTCACCGCGGTGTCCTCAAGGTGCTCCGCGGACGGGAAGATCAGCAGCGCGCCGTCGGCGATCTCACCGGTCTGCTCCAGGTTCTTCGGGCCGATCGCGGCGATGTAGAGCGGGATGTGCTCGCGCTGCGGGTGGACGGTGAGCTTGATCGGCTTGCCCGGGCCGTCCGGCAGCGGGAGCGTCCAGTGCTGCCCCTCGTACGACAGCCGCTCACGGGACATCGCCTTGCGGACGATCTCGACGTACTCCCGGGTGCGGGCCAGCGGCTTGTCGAACTTGACGCCGTACCAGCCCTCGGAGACCTGCGGTCCCGACACGCCGAGGCCGAGCCGGAAACGGCCGCCGGAGAGCGAGTCGAGGGTGGCGGCGGTCATCGCCGTCATCGCGGGCTGGCGGGCCGGGATCTGCATGATCGCGGAGCCCACGTCGATCGATTCGGTCTGGGCGGCGACCCAGGCGAGCACGGTCGGCCCGTCGGAGCCGTACGCCTCGGCCGCCCAGCAGACGTCGTAACCGAGCCGGTCGGCCTCCTGGGCGACGGCGAGGTTGTCGCCGTCCATTCCCGCGCCCCAGTAACCGAGATTGATGCCGAGCCGCATAACCGCTCCCCTTACTGATCAGTAACGTCCCTGAGCTCCGGACTCTAGCGCGCGGCAACGTGTTCCGGCAGGGGCGACTTGATGCCGGGTTGTCCACAGGCTTCCGCCGAGTGGGGCTCTGGCCAGTAATCTCAGCGCACATGGAGCAGAGGCATCTCGGCCGCACCGGCCTTCGAGTGTCCCGGATCGGGCTCGGCACCCTCACCTGGGGCCGGGACACCGACGAGCACGACGCTGCCGAACAGCTGAAAGCCTTCTGGGAGGCGGGCGGCACGCTGGTCGACACGGCTGATGTGTACGGCGGTGGGGAGGCCGAATATCTGCTCGGGCGGCTCACCGAAGGCCTCGTACCACGGGAGGATCTGGTCATCGCCACGAAGGCGGGCAGCGTGGCCGACCCGTACCGCCGGTTCAACGGATCCCGCGGGCATCTGCTGGCCGCGCTGGACGCCTCCTTGGAACGGCTCGGTACGGATTACGTGGATCTGTGGCAGATCCACGCCTTCGACCCCGTGACTCCGCTGGAGGAGACCCTTCAGGCGGTGGACCTGGCGGTGTCCACCGGCCGCGCCCGCTACGCGGGGGTGTCGAACTTCTGCGGCTGGCAGCTGGCCAAGGCGGCGACCTGGCAGCTCGCCTCGCCCGGGGTGCGCACCCGGCTGGCGAGCACCCAGATGGAGTACTCCCTGTTGCAGCGGGGCGTCGAACGCGAGGTGCTGCCGGCCGCGCTCGATCTGGGCGTGGGGCTGCTGCCGTCCTCCCCGCTGGGCCGCGGGGTGCTGACCGGCAAGTACCGGACGGGCACTCCGGCGGACTCACGCGGCGCCTCGGAGCTGCTGGCTCCGTTCGTCGAGCCGTATCTCGACGACCCGGCTAGCCGCATCGTGGACGCGGTGGCGACAGCGGCCGACGGCCTGGCCACGACGGCGCTCCAGGTGGCTCTGGCCTGGGTGCGGGACCGGCCCGGAGTGGTGGCCCCGATCGTCGGCGCACGCAACGCGCAGCAGCTCACGGAGGCATTGTCAGTGGAGGCGCTTAGTCTTCCTGACGAGATCTGCCAGGCGCTCGACGATGTGTCGGCGCCCGTGCACCGCTATCCGGACCAGGACTGGAGCACGCTGTGACTGCGCTTCCCCGGGGGGAAACCCCCGGCTCCCCGGCCGCCGACGACGACAGCGTTGTCGCGGACCCCTCCGCCGCCGTGCCTGCCCCGTCCGCGGAGGACGGGGGCCACGACGGGGGTGAGGGATCGACGACGGCCGATGCCGCCGCCGACACCGCGGAGACGGGCGGCGACGGCTCCCGGGCCGCCGGGACAGTCGACGTCGAGACATCCCCCGGGACCGAAGAGACAGCCGAAGCGGGCACCGGGACCGACGGCACGACGGACACCGATGAAGCGGCCGCCGAGACCGACGGCACGACGGACACCGACGGGACGGTCGCGGCCGACGGCGCCGTGGACGGGGCGGCCACGACCCCCGCACCGCTCTCCGAGGCCGAGGCCGAGCTCGCCGCCCAGCGTGAGCTGAGGGAGCGGATCGAGAAGCGCAAGGCCGAGAAGGAAGGCCCCATCGCCGCCGGTACGAAGCTGAGCGGCCCGGCGGCCGATCTGCTGGCGGCCGTGCGCGCCGTGGAGAGCGGCGAGAAGCCCGCCGCCCGTTTCTTCGACTCGCCCGCACCCGCCGCGCCCCGGCGGGCCGCTCCCACGCCCGCTCCGGTACGCCCCCGCGCGCCCGAGCCGGCCGCGGCTCTGCAGGGCGCCTCACCGGAGGCCGTCGCCGCGGCGGCCGCCGTACTTGCCGAGGGCGGGGCGCCCGAAGCGCTGGCGGGCCCGGCGGCCGAGGCCCTCGGTGCGCAGGCCGCCGATGCCCTGCGCGAGGACCCGTGGCAGTTGCTGGCCCTGCCGGGAGTCAGGCCCGAGCAGGCCGACGGTTTCGCACGGGCGATGCTGGGCGCCGAGTGCGGTCCGGACGACGAGCGGCGCACCGCGGCCCTGGTCGGCTGGCTGCTGGAGCGGGCCGCGCTCCAGGGCCATACGGCGCTGGACGCGACGGCGGTACGTGCGGCGCTCACCGAGCGCTCGGTGAGCGACCCCGAATCGGCTGTCCAGCATGCCGTGGCCGAGGGCGTCGTCCTGGTCTTCCAGGACGGGCAGGACGACCAGGAATCCGAAGCACCCACAGCACCCACAGCACCCGGCGAGGACGCCGAGGAAGGCGCGGAGGACCGGGCCGGGCAGGAACCGGTGCAGGTGCTGCTCGGTCTCGACCGGTACGCACTCGCCGAGGAGAGCCTCGCCGATGGCCTGGCCCGCCTCATCAACGCCTGCGAGAAGGACGCCGACTGGACGGAGGCGGCCTCGGCCGCGGGCTCCCCGTCGGCGGCCGAGCTGATCCGTGCGGTCGCGGCCCATGGCCTCGTGGCACACACCGGCGGCGAGGCGGCCAGGGCCGAACCCGCCGCGCTGATCACCGCGGCCCGCGGCCTCGGACTGCGCGCCCTGGGTGCCGTGCACAGCGTCGACGGCAGGCGTCGGCTGGCCGAGGCGACCGGCGATCCGTCGGCGGCCGTCACACTCGCCGGGCTGCTCTCCGGCGCGGAGGGCCCGGGGCGGGACGAGGAGGGGGCGATCGCCGTCGACCTGCTCGTCGTGCTGGACGCCCCGCAGCTGGACGTCGAGACCGCCGCGATCCTCGTGGAGTCCCTGGCCGACGGCGTCCGGCTGGTGCTCAGCGGCGACCCGGGCGTGCTGGGCTCGGCAGGTGCGGGGCGGGTGTTCGCCGATGTGCTGGCGGCCCGCGCCTGCCCGCAGATCGTGTCCCGCACGCCGGATCCGGGACCGATCGGCGAACTGGTCTCCGGCATCGGGATCGGTGAGCTGAACCAGGTCGCGGCGCCCGGCAAGGAGGTGGTGATCGTCCCCGTGCGCGACGCGGGCGAGGCGGTGCACCGCACCGTGCAGCTGGTCGCCGACTCGGTGCCGCGCGCCATCGGCGTACCGTCGGCCGACACTCAGGTGATCACCGTCGGCCACGGCGGCTCGGCGGGCACCCGGGCGTTGAACGCGGCACTGAAGCAGCGACTCAACCCCGGCCCGGGGCGGTTCGGCGGTTTCGACCCGGGCGACCGTGTCGTCCATGTCCCGACGCCCGGCAGGACCGTGCCCGGGGTGGTCGTCTCGGCCGACGAGGAGGGCCTGCACCTGGACTGCGCGGGCACCAAGGTCGTCGTACCGCAGGAGCGGGTGGAGTCGTCCGTACGCCACGGCTGGGCCCTCAGCGCTCACCAGGCGGCCGGGATGCGGTGGCCCGCAGTGGTCGTCGTGCTGCCGGGCGATGCCGCGCAGGGGCTGAGCCGCCCCTGGGTGTACACCGCATTCAGCCGCGGCGAGCGGCATCTGTCCGTCGTGCACGGGGTGGATCAGGCGCTCCAGCACGCCGTCGCCCAGTCCACGGCCCAGGACCGCACCACGCGACTGCGCACCCTGCTGGAGGCTCCGGCCGGATGACCGGGCCGCGCCCTGTCCCCCACCGCTGGACGGGCTCGGTTCCGAGCCCGTCCAGCGGGCTGATCAGGAGCTGTCCACGACCAGGCCGGCAGGCTTCTCGTCCGCTTCGTCCTCGTCGAAGACGGCGCTGACGTCGAAGCGGCAGACCACCAACTGCGGGTCCGCCTCGTCGAACGGTGCGCTGAGCCACTCCCCCGCCTCGGGCAGCTCCTGCGCAGCCGTGACCCAGAGCGTGGAGTCACCCTCCTCCAGACCGAACTCCATATGCCGGGAAGCGATCTCGTCCGGTTCGTACTCACCGAAGAGCACTCCGAGCGCGGCGTGGACGCTGGAACCGACCACCGCGGCGCTCCCGTCGGCGCGGTCGTCCGGATCGAGGTCGGCGATCCGCTGGGCCTGTGCGAGCAGCCGCGGCGGCTCCATCACCGCGTAGTCGCGCCGGATCAGCACACTGAGCGCGTTCGGCTCCTCGGGACCGGTGTACGGCGGCAGGGAGTCCTCCGCGCCCGGGATCTCGAAGGGGGTGACCTCGTCGTAGCGGTCGTAGAGCAGTTCGTCGTAGAACTCGGCGGCAGCGGCCAGTGCGTTGAACGCGTCGTAGACAGCAGGATCGTCGTCCCCTGTCCGGCGTTCGACCGCCTCGAGGTGATGGTCGAGCGCGGCTTTGATCGCTTCGGCGGCGGCGCGTACCTCGGCAGCGGTGGGCTGCGCAGCATCAGACATAGTGCAGACGCTATCCGTACACGGGCTCCGCCCGCACAATAGATGCGATGCCGGAATACGAATTTGTCGATGTGTACGTACCGCGCGGGGTGTCCCGGAAGGAGACGGCCCGCCTGCTGACCGACCATGCCGAGTACGGGCACTGGGAGTTGGACCGACTGACGCTGCGCCGTGACGGCAGCCGCAGGGTGCGGCTGCGCCGACGGATCATCCGCCAGCTCCGGGCCACCTGGTGAGACGGAGCGGGCCCCGCAGTCGCGGGGCCCGCTCCCTTCGCCGTGCTTGCGTCGCCGCCCCGGTCCGCTATGCAGACATCCGGGCGCGGCGGTACAGCACCGTTCCCGCACCCGCCAGCAGCAGGCCCGCGCTCGCCGGGACCAGCAGGTCGAGCCCGCCCGCTCCGGTGTGTGCGAGCTCGGCGACATTCTGTGTCTCGGGCACGTTCGGCACGGTCCGCGGTCCGGGTGCCGGGGGCTCGTTCTCGGTGACCGGAGTGCCGACCGGCGGCGTGACAACGTCCGCATCGTTTCCGCAGTCGTTGCCGGAGGCGGGGTTGAGCAGTCCGCCAATGGTGACGCTGTTCCCGCATGCATTCACCGGGATATCGATGGGCACCGCGATGTTGTTGCCCGAAAGCAGACCGGGCGAGCCGCTCGTGACCCCCTCGGCCGTTGCCCCGCTCCCGGTGTCGCTCGTGACGGCCCGGTGCTTGCCGGTCCCCGCCCGGTGTGCCCGGGTCCGGTCGCCGGACACCTGGCTGCCCGAAGCGTGCCGGCCCGAAGCAGTGCTCTGCGAGCCGTTTCCGCAGGTGTTTCCTGTCGCCGGGTTGAGCAGCCCCACCACGCTCACGGAGTTACCGCATGCGTTGACCGGTACGTAGACCGGGATCTGGACCGAATTCCCTGAAAGCACCCCCGGGGAATTTGATGCGCCGCCGGACGCTCCCGCGTCGGCGTGCGCATAACCGCCACTCAGGGCGAGCACGCCGCCCGCGGCCGCCATGGTGATCAGGCCTTTACGCGTGACCTGTCGCATAGGTTGTTTCCTGCCTTCTACCTTCCGGAATACCCCCGGACTTGACCGTGCGGGGGCGAATTACCCAGCGGCCCCGGAGTGCATGGCGTGCACTCCGGGGCCGACCGGATTCAAACCCTTACGGGTTGACGCACAACGTCAGGCGTTGACGCAGGTGTTGCCGAAGGCGGGGTTCAGCAGCCCGATCACGGAGATCGTGTTGCCACACACGTTCACCGGCACGTGCACGGGCACCTGGATGACGTTGCCCGAGATCACACCGGGGCTGCCGACAGCGGCGCCCTGGGCACCGGAGTCCGCGACGGCCATGCCCGCACCCGCGAGCACCAGACCACCGGTGACAGCCGCAGCAGCGACGACCTTCTTGATCATTATTCCTCCTAGTTGGCAATGCGGTCCCAGCCGCGGACCGCATCACTTGTAACGAGGAAGAGGTAATTGGGCTACGAGCGTATGGTTCCTTTCACTCGTTCCGGTCAAATACGCACACGCTGGCGATTGTTGACGCGGAGAATCGGCGGAAAAGCGGCAGAGGCTCAGCAGTTGTCGATGAAACGGTCGAGCACCCGCACACCGAACTGCAGACCGTCCACCGGTACACGCTCGTCAACACCGTGGAACATGCCTGCGAAGTCGAGCTCCGGCGGCAGCTTCAGCGGGGCGAACCCGAAGCAGCGGATACCGAGGTCGTCGAAGGACTTGGCGTCGGTACCGCCGGAAAGCATGTAAGGGACAGCACGCGCGATCGGGTCCTCCGCCTTCAGGGCGATCTGCATCGCATCCACGAGCGAACCGTCGAAACTGGTCTCCAGCGCCTTGTCCCCGTGCACGTCCTCGCGCTTCACCCGCGGGCCGAGGATCCGGTCCAGATCGGTCAGGAACTCATCCTCGAAGCCGGGCAGGAAGCGGCCGTCGACATGGGCGGTGGCCTGGCCGGGGATCACGTTCACCTTGTAGCCGGCGCCGAGCATGGTGGGAGCGGCGGAGTTGCGGAGCGTGGCGCCGATCATCTTGGCGATGCCGCCCAGCTTGGCCAGCGTGGCCTCCATGTCCTCCGGGTCGAGCGGGGTGCCGAGCGCATCGGACAGCTCGTCGAGGAAGGACCGTACGGTCTTGGTCACCCGGACCGGCCACTTGTGCCGCCCCAGCCGTCCGACCGCCTCGCAGAGCTCGGTGATCGCGTTGTCGTTGTTGGTCATCGAGCCGTGGCCGGCGGTGCCGTCCACGGTGAGCCGCATCCAGTGCATGCCCTTCTCGGCCGTCTCGACGAGGTAGAGCCGCAGCTTCTCGTTCACCGTGAAGGAGAAGCCGCCGACCTCGCCGATCGCCTCGGTGACACCCTCGAAGAGGCCGGGGTGCTTGTCCACGAGATACCGCGCACCGTACGTACCGCCCGCCTCCTCGTCCGCGAGGAAGGCCAGCACGATGTCGCGCGGGGGCTTGCGGCCGCTGCGCATCCGGTCGCGGACGACCGCGAGGGTCATCGCGTCCATGTCCTTCATGTCGACCGCGCCACGGCCCCACACGCAGCCGTCCGCGACCTCGCCCGAGAACGGGTGGTGCGTCCAGTCGTGAGCATTGGCCGGAACCACATCGGTGTGGCCGTGGATCAGCAGCGCGGGCTTGGACGGATCCTCGCCCTCGATCCGCGCCACGGTCGAGGCCCGGCCCTTGTGGGACTCAAAGATCTGCGGCTCCAGCCCGACCTCGGCGAGCTTCTCCGCGACGTACTCGGCGGCGACCCGCTCCCCCGGTCCCGAATGGTCCCCGTAGTTACTGGTGTCGATCCGGATCAGCTCACGACAGAGGTCCACGACCTCGTCCTCGCCCGAGACGGTCCGGGCCGCGTTGGTCTCGCTCACACTGCTTCCTTCCACTGTCGCTGTGGTGCTCCCC
The DNA here is from genome assembly GCF_043200155.1 of Streptomyces sp. NPDC048473. Classification (NCBI taxonomy): domain Bacteria; kingdom Bacillati; phylum Actinomycetota; class Actinomycetes; order Kitasatosporales; family Streptomycetaceae; genus Streptomyces; species Streptomyces sp. NPDC048473. The sequence continues at coordinate 169,507 of NZ_JBICXE010000006.1, read as the reverse complement.
CTCATCCTCCCGCGCCGGGCCCGCACACCCAAGGCCCCCACCCCTCGTCATGCGCCCTTCACAGTCCCCCTGGCGTGATCGAGCACCCCCGAATGTTTGCTATTGTTTTCCACGTCGGAACGGGCCGGGCCCGCGAGACAGACACCTTGTCCGGGTGGCGGAATGGCAGACGCGCTAGCTTGAGGTGCTAGTGCCCTTTATCGGGCGTGGGGGTTCAAGTCCCCCCTCGGACACAGAGAGAATGCCGATCAGGAGCGATCCTGGTCGGCATTCTGCGTTGTGCCCACGCGGTCGCGCATGGGCCGGAGCAGAGGGCAACCCTTGTTGAAACGGTTCATTCCTCGCTGACGTCCAGCAGCACGGAGGGCATTGCCGAGCGAGGAGTCCCATGAACCGCACACACACGCCCGCCCTGCCCTGGTACGAGGACATGGGGCCCGGATCGGGCGGGCTGGAGCCGCGAGCCTGGTACGCGGGGTCGGATGCCGGGCGGATGTCGCTGAACGGGGAGTGGCGTGTCCGGCTGTCGCCGGGCGCCGCCGCGCAGGAGTCACCTCAGCTCAGTAAACCGACAGCAGCTCACAACCCCGTACGTCCGGCCGCAGGAGAACGGCGCACGGGCCGATGTCCGGTGGACGGAGCTGACGGACGGCAGCGGGGCGGGGGTACGGGCCGAGGGCGGTGAACCGTTCTGGTTCACCGTGCGACGGTGGACGAGTGAGCAGTTGGATGCGGCGGAGCTCGTACCGGAGTTGCGGGCCGGTGAGACCGTCCGGGTCAATCTGGACCATGCGGTGCAGGGCATCGGTTCACAGTCGTGCGGACCGGGTGTGCTGCCGGGGTACCGGCTCGATGCGGAGGCTGCGGAGTTCTCGTTCGTGTTCTCGGCGATGGGCTGATCCGCGGCGGCCGGGGCCCGGATCCGCTCCCGGAAGCGGACGACGTAGCATCGGGGCCTTGCGCGATCTTCGTACTTCGCAAGGGGGAAGTGATGGGCGGCAGTCGCAGGCGGCGGGGTGCGCTCCTCGCCGGGGCGGTCGCCGGGGCAGTGCTCGTCTCCGGCATCGGGCTGTGGGCGACGGACAGTTGGCCGTTCCGGGACAGCTACTGCTGGGGGGCGTGGGAGCAGAACAGCGGTGCGGCCTTCCTCGGTGACGACGGGCTCGACAAGTCCGGCTCCGAGCGGCGCGCCACCGAGTCCGCGCCGCCCTCGGCCGACCGTCACCACGCCGGCTGCACGGTCGCGGTGACCTCGACGGTTGCGGACGACGACTCGGGCGAGCCGCTCACGTTCAAGGAGCAGGTGACGGTCGAGTACGGTCCGGTTCCCACCGGGGTCGAGGAACACCGTGCCTGGATAGCCCGGTACTTCGACGGGTCGGCCTCCCAACTGCCCGACGGGCTCGACGGGCTGGTCACCGGCGACCGGGCGATGCTGGTCCTGCCCGGCACCTGCGATGTGGACGGCAGGCCGTCCGCGGTGACGATCCGGAGCGAGAGCACCGGCGACGGCCATCTGGGCAGGGTGGCCATGCCGTTCACGATCGGCAGCCGGTCCGACGTCACCCGGCTGCTGCTGGATGCCGCCAACACCGGTATGCGGAAGGCCGGTTGCGCACCGGACAAACCCCTGCGCATGACGTCGCCCATCGTGACGGTCGCCGAGGACGACGAGACCGCCCAGAGCCCGCTGTGCCGGATACCCGGTGTGACCCTCGAACTCGGCCGGAGCTCCCAGTACCGGGAGCAGGTGGGGGTGGTCGGCGAGCGGCTCCAGACCTGTTCGGTGGTGTGGCGCGCGCTGCGGATGCCCGACGAGCCGGCGGCGCAGTACGTGATGGCGGGCGAGCCACGCCTGGTCGCCCTGTTCAAGGGGCTTCCCGAGGGTGCCCGCAACGGGCTCGTACGCACCGAGTGCAAGGGGCGGCAGACGGTTTTCTACGGAAACGTCCAGTCCGGGCTGAAGGGTGCGGGGCTGCCCGACGACCGGCGCGTGTTCACGAACTTCACCAAGTCCGTGAGCAAGCGCATCGGGTGCGGGGCCGGTGGGGTCGCGTGAACGGCGAAGAGACCGAAGAAACCGAAGAGAACAGGGCAGCGGCGATGGACGGCGAGAAGACCGCAGTTCCTCAGGAGCACGCGCAGGGGCCGGAGCCGGCGCACGTGCCTCAGCCGGGACCGTCCCCGGAGCAGGAGCCCGCCCCCGTGCGCACCCACGTTCTGCGCCGCCTGTTCCGCAGTCGTACCGCCCGCGCCGTCACCGCCGCCGGGCTGGTCGGCGCCCTCCTCGGCGCCGGAGCGGTGGCCTGGACGACGGACACGCTTCCGCTGCTCGGTCCCGCCCCCTGCTGGGACTCGCTCGGCGACTCGACCATGTCGGATCTCTTCGGTGACCGCAGGACCGAAGTCGAGGAGCAGTCCCTGCAGGCCAATCCGCGCGATCGGGAACCGTCGTACGGACAGTGCCGCATCACCAGTTACAAGGACGACGATCCCCGCCGCCAGGTGACCCTGCGGGTGCACCAGCTGGACGGTCTCCGGGGCACCGACGCGCACGAGTGGCCGCAGGAGTTCCTCGCGGCCGGCATGGTGTCGCTCGGCGACGGGCTGCCCGGGATGACCTCGTCCTCGCGCGCCTGGCTGGCACTGCCGCAGAGTTGCACGGGACGGGACGAGTTCACCGGTCCCACCGTGGTGGACATCGGCATGGGACAGGCCGGACTCGACACCCGGTCGGAGTACGACCGGGAGGACCGCGCCGCCCTGACCCGCGCGGTGGTGGAGGCGGCCAACGGCGTCATCCGCGAATTCGGCTGCTCCGGCGCCTATCGGATACCTCGCACCCTGCCCGCCCTCGTGGACCGGCAGGACACGAAACCCGACGCCTTCTGCGGCGTCAAGGGCCTCACCGTCCCTGCGGCGTACCGCAAAGCTCTGGGGCAGACGCGCGTCAGCGACGAAGACGGGCCCGCCCGGGTCTGCGAGTCCGGTGGCAGCTACACCCCCGTCGTGCGGATGACTACGGTGACGGACCCGGCGCTGACCGAGATCTTCTCCGGGGACACACACAAGGCCGGTCTGCCTCTCAAGGGCTCCAAGGGGTTCGGCAGGCTCGACGGATCCCGGGCCGTCTACCGGGCGAGCTGCCAGACCGGTCCCGTGATCTTCATGGTGGAGCAGCTGGATCAGCCGACGGACGAGGGCTTCGACCTCACGCGTCACCTGCTGCCCGGCTATGTCGCCGCCGAGGCCGAGCGCATCGGGTGCGGCCCGGAGAAGGTGACCCTGCCGAACGCCTGAGTGCGGGGGGGCAGGGCCCCGGTGGGCGGACGGAACGGGCGATACTGTCCGGACACCCCGGCAGAAGACAAGAGGAGCCCGCACCATGCTCACCGCTGTACCGGCCGGCGCACCCCGATGAGGGGGCGTGCGAAGCCCCCGTCGGCGCCGCTGCCGCAGCGGGACGGGATCGATCCGGTCCGGCTCCGGCTCCCCGAGGATCCGGACGGGCGGTGGGCGACGGTCCGCGATCATCTGCTGGCGCGGTTCGCGAGTGCGATCGGGGCGGCGCGGGTGGACGCCATGTTCGCCGAGGGCCGGTTCGTCTCCGTACAGGGCCCCGTGACCGCCGACGAGCCGTACACCGCCGGCCGGTACATCTGGTTCCACCGGGATTTCGCGCCGGAGGAGCCGGTGCCGTTCCCGGTCGGTGTCGTCCACCGCGACGAGCATCTCGTCATCGCCGACAAGCCGCACTTCCTGGCGACGACACCGCGCGGCCGGCATATCACCGAGACCGCGGTGGCCCGGCTGCGCCGTGAGCTGGACCTGCCCGAGCTGCAGCCCGCGCACCGGCTGGACCGGCTGACCGCGGGTCTCGTCCTCTTCGTCGTACGGCCCGGGGAGCGGGGCGCGTACCAGACGATGTTCCGGGACCGCTCGGTGCTCAAGGAGTACGAGGCCGTGGCGCCGTACGACCCCGAGCCGGCCTTCCCGCGGACCGTACGCAGCCGCATCGTCAAGGAGCGCGGGGTCATCGCCGCCCGCGAGGAGCCGGGCGAGCCGAACAGCGAGAGCCGGATCGAGCTGCTGGAGCACCGGGAGGGGCTGGGCCGTTACCGGCTGCTGCCGGCCACCGGGCGCACCCATCAGCTGCGGGTCCATATGAACAGCCTGGGGCTGCCGCTCGTCCACGACCCGGTCTACCCGGTGGTCCGGCCGGAGGGTGCGCCCGACGACTGGTCGCACCCGCTCCAGCTCCTCGCCCGGGTGCTGGAGTTCACCGATCCGGTCACGGGCGAGCCGCGCCGCTTCGAGAGCGGGCTGCGGCTGTCGGCGTGGCCGGACCGGTGAGACCCCGCGGCGTGCTCAGTGACCGCGGGCGATCCACTCGTCCAGATGCGGGGCCTCCGCGCCGATGGTCGTGGAGTCGCCGTGTCCGGTACGGACGGTGGTCTCCGGATCCAGGGCGAGCAGCCGGTCCCTGATCGACGCGACGATCGTCGGGAAGTGGGAGAAGGACCGCCCGGTGGCACCGGGCCCGCCCTGGAAGAGCGTGTCACCCGTGAAGACGGTGGACAGCTCGGGGGCGTACAGACAGACGGCGCCCGGGGCATGACCGGGAGTGTGCAGGACCCGGAGCGTCGTTCCGGCGATCTCCAGCTGCTGGCCGTCGGCCAGTTCGCCGTCCGGGGCGCGGTCCGGGTGGGTCTGCTTCCACAACGGCAGGTCGTCGGGGTGCAGCAGGACCGGTGCGCCGGTGGCATCGGCGAGGGCCGGGGCCGCGTCGATGTGGTCGTTGTGCGCGTGCGTGCAGATGATGGCGCGCAGCGTGCGGCCGTTCAGTGCGGCTTCGATGGCGGCGGCGTCATGGGCGGCGTCGATGACGATCGCCTCGGTGTCGTCGCCGACGATCCACACGTTGTTGTCGACGTCCCACTCCCCGCCGTCGAGGGCGAAGGTGCCGGAGGTGACGAGGTGGTCGATGCGGGCGGCCATCAGAAGACCACCACCGAACGCAGCACGTCACCGTCGTGCATCCGGGCGAAGGCCTGCTCGATGTCGCCGAGTCCGATGGTCTCGGTGACGAACGCGCCGAGGTCGATCCGGCCCTGCTGGTGCAGATCGATGAGCATCGGGAAGTCGCGCGAGGGCAGGCAGTCGCCGTACCAGGAGGACTTGAGCGAGCCGCCGCGGCCGAAGACGTCGATGAGCGGCAGTTCCAGCTGCATCTCCGGGGTCGGGACGCCTACCAGGACGACGGTGCCGGCGAGATCGCGGGCGTAGAAGGCCTGCTTGTACGTCTCCGGGCGGCCGACCGCCTCGATGACGACATCCGCCCCGTTACCGCCGGTCAGGCCACGGATCGCCTCGACCGGGTCGGTGGAGCGGGAGTTGACGGTGTGCGTGGCACCCATCGTCTTCGCCGTCTCCAGCTTGCGGTCGTCGATGTCCACGGCGATGATCTTCGCCGCACCGGCCAGCCGCGCACCCGCGATGGCCGCGTCACCGACACCGCCGCAGCCGATCACGGCGACCGAGTCGCCGCGGCCGACCTGCCCGGTGTTGATGGCAGCGCCGATGCCCGCCATCACGCCGCAGCCGAGCAGCCCGGCGACGGCCGGGGAGACCTCCGGGTCGACCTTGGTGCACTGGCCGGCGGCGACGAGGGTCTTCTCGGCGAACGCGCCGATGCCGAGCGCCGGCGACAGCTCCGTGCCGTCGAGCAGCGTCATCTTCTGCTTGGCGTTGTGGGTGTTGAAGCAGTACCAGGGACGGCCGCGCAGACACGCACGACACTGCCCGCACACGGCACGCCAGTTGAGGATGACGAAGTCGCCGGGCTCGACGTCCGTGACGCCCTCGCCGACGGACTCCACCACGCCCGAGGCCTCATGGCCGAGCAGGAAGGGGAAGTCGTCGTTGATGCCGCCCTGCTTGTAGTGCAGATCTGTGTGGCAGACGCCGCACGCCTGGATCTTCACCACGGCCTCGCCGGGGCCCGGGTCCGGGATCACGATCGTCTCGACCCGTACCGGCTCGTTCTTCCCCGGTGCGATGACTCCTTGCACCTGCTGCGACATACCGCGGTCTCCCTGTTTCCGTCATTTCGTGAAGATCGAACACGAACAACCGTACGCCCCGTGAGGGTGTCACGACGGCGCGCCGCGTTGGCGGGAAACGACTGCCGTCCACCCGGTGGGATGCACCGCTTTCGGTCAAATGATGCATACCGCTGAACTACGCCGGGTTCCAGGGGGTCCTTTGATACAGAGGGACCACGGGACCGATACCTGCGGGGGCAGGGATTCCATGGTCCAACAGCAGAGGAATTACGGATCACGGGGGAAGTGCCTTGACCGAAATTGCCGAGATCACGGAGAAGATCGGCCAGCAGACCGACCGGGACCCGCTCCCGAAGCGGCCGCGCTCGGGGAGCCGGCCGGCGGACTCGTGCCGTACACCGATGCGTTGCCTGTCCCACCGGTGCTGCGTCCGCAGAGCGGCGACGTGCTCCGCGAGACCGAGATCGCCGTGTCACCCACCTGGGTGCGGCTGCACGCACAGCTGCCGCCGACCCTGATGTGGGGGTACAACGGCACCGTGCCGGGGCCGACCATCGAGGTGCGGCGCGGGGAGCGGATCAGGATCGCCTGGACCAACCGCATTCCCAGGGGAAGCGAATACCCGGTCACCGCCGTGGAGGTCGGCCCGGTGAAGCAGGGCGAGCCTGCCCCGCACAACCGGCCCGGACGCGACGGTGTCGAGCCGAACGCGGATGTCGCCGCCCTGCCCGCCTGGACGGTCACTCATCTGCACGGCGCACAGACCGGCGGCGGCAACGACGGCTGGGCGGACAACGCTGTCGGCTTCGGCGACGCGCAGCTGTCGGAGTACCCGAACGACCATCAGGCCGCCCAGTGGTGGTATCACGACCACGCCATGAACATCACGCGGTGGAATGTGTACGCCGGGCTCGTCGGCACGTATCTGATCAGGGACGACGAGGAGGACGCGCTCGGTCTGCCGTCCGGCGACCGGGAGGTGCCGCTGATCCTCGCCGACCGCAACCTGGACACCGACGAGGACGGCCGGCTCAACGGGCGGCTGCTGCACAAGACGACGGTGGTCGTCGAGGCCGATCCGGAGACCGGAAAGGCGGTGTCCATCCCGTTCCTCGGCCCGTACACGACGGTCAATGGCCGCATCTGGCCGCACCTCGATGTGGACGACGCGTGGTACCGCTTCCGGCTCGTCAACGCGTCCAATGCCCGGATCTACGATCTGGTGCTGGTCGACGACGAGAACAACCCGGTCCCGGGCGTGATCCGGCAGATCGGCAGCGACGGCGGGCTGTTGCCGCGGCCGGTGCCGGTCGACTTCGACGGGGTGCTGCCGCAGCTGACGATCGCCCCGGCCGAGCGGATGGATCTGCTGATCGACTTCTCGGCGCTGGCGGGCCGCCGGGTCCGCCTGGTCAACCGGGGCAGGCTCGCGGCAGGGGTGCCCGACCCGGCGGCGAGTGTGCCGTTCCCGCAGGTGATGGAGTTCCGGGTACGGGGGACGGGGCAGCGGGACGGTTTCGAGCTGCCCGAGGTGCTGTCCGGTTCCTTCCGGCGGTACGAGCACGGGCAGGTCGAGCACGGGCACCGGCTCGTCGTGCTGACGGCGCCGGGCACGGTCGGGGGCGGCGGCCACCCGGAGATCTGGGAGATGGCGGAGGTCGAGGACGCCGCCGATGTGCGGGTGCCGTCGGACGGTGTCATCCAGGTGCGGGGCGAGGACGGCACGGTGCGCACGTACCGGCGGATCTCGCGGACCTTCAACGACGGGCTCGGGTTCACGGTCGGCGAGAGCACGTACGAGCAGTGGTCGTTCCTCAATCTGGGCGCCCCGACGCATCCGATGCACATCCATCTGGCGGACTTCCAGGTGATGGGCCGGGAGGCGTACACGCTGGACGGCTTCGATCCGGCGGTCGGCGGAACCCGCTCCCCCGTGGCGTTCGACCACGGCACCAAGATCCCGACGGCGCCGAACGAGCTGGGCTGGAAGGATGTCTTCCGGGTGCCTCAGGGGCAGTTGGTGAAGGTGCTCGGAAAGTTCGACGGGGCGTACGGGCGGTTCATGTACCACTGCCATCTGCTGGAGCACGAGGACATGGGCATGATGCGGCCGTTCGTCGTGATGCCGCCCGAGGCGATGAAGTTCGACCACGGCGCCGGGCACGGTGGCCACCACGGGCACAGCGGCTGACCCGGCTCATCCGGCTGATCCGGCTTTGTCGGCGGCCCCCGCGGGATCGTTCCGCGGGGGCCGCCGTATGTCTCAGGCCTCGTGGACCCGCCTTCCGCCCACGTACGTCTGAAGGACGCGGGTCTCGCCGATCTCCTCGGGCGGGCCCGCGTACGGGTCGCGGTCCAGGACCACCAGGTCGGCGAGGGCTCCGGGACGGATGCTTCCGGTGTCGTCCAGATGGTTCACATACGCCGAGCCCGCCGTGTACGCGGCGATGGCGGCGGTCAGGGAGATGCGCTGCTCCGGGAGGAAGACCGGCCCCTCGCCCTCGGGGGTGACCCGGTTGACGGCGGTGTGGATGCCGTGCAGCGGATCGGCGCTGCTGACCGGCCAGTCGCTGCCCGCCGCGACGGTCGCGCCGGAGCGCAGCAGGGCGCCGAACGGGTACTGCAGTGCGGCGCGTTCGTCGCCGAGGAAGGGGATGGTCAGCTCGTCCATCTGCGGTTCGTGGGCGGCCCAGAGCGGCTGGATGTTGGCTGTCGCGCCGAGTTCGCGGAACCGGGGGATGTCGTCGGGGTGGACGATCTGGAGGTGGGCGAGGTGGGGCCGGGTGTCGGTGCGGCCGTTGGCGGCGCGGGCCGCTTCGACGGCGTCGAGCGCCTCGCGCACGGCGCGGTCGCCGAGCGCGTGGAAGTGGACCTGGAAGCCGAGGGCGTCCAGCTCGGTGACGTGGCGGCGCAGCTCGACGGGGTCGACGAAGCTGGTGCCGCGGTTGGCGGTGGCGCAGCCGCAGCCGTCGAGGTAGGGGGCGAGCAGGGCGGCGGTACCGGTTTCGGCGACCCCGTCCTGCATGATCTTCACCGAGCCGGCCCGGAAGCGTCCGGCGTTCAACTCATCCCGCCTCGCGACGAGTTCCGGAATCTGTTCGGCGCCGCGTTCGCGGTCCCACCAGAGGGCGCCGACGACCCGTGCGGTCAGCGAGCCGTCGCGGGCGGCGGTCAGATAGGCGTCGGCCGGGTCGTCCATGGAGCCGAAGTCGCCGATGATGGCGTCCTGCCAGGCGGTGATCCCGTAGGAGTGGAGCAGCCGTTGGGCGCGGAGCAGGGCGGCCAGCCGGTCGGCCGGGGTGGTGCGGGGGGCGTGGCGGGCGACCAGGTCCATGGCGCCCTCCTGGAGGAGGCCGGTGGGTTCGCCGCGGTCGTCGCGTTCGATGCGGCCGTCGGCCGGGTCCGGGGTGTCCCGGGTGATGCCGGCGAGCGTCAGGGCGCGGGTGTTGACCCAGGCGCCGTGGTGGTCGCGGTTGACCAGGTAGGCGGGGCGGTCGGGAAGTACGGTGTCGAGCTGCTCCCTGGTGGGGGCGCCGCCGTCGAAGGCGTCCATGGACCAGCCGCCGCCGGTGATCCACTCCCGGTCGGGGTGGGTGTCGGCGTAGGCCCGGACGGCGGCGACGGTGTCCGCTGCCGTGTGGGTGTCGGTGAGGTTGCACTGGGCGAGTTCCAGGCCGGCGGTGACCGGGTGGATGTGGGCGTCCTGGAAGCCGGGGACGAGGAGCCGGCCTGCGAGGTCGACGACTTCGGTCCCCGGGCCGGTCAGTTCGCGTACCTCGTCGTGACCGACGGCGGTGATGCGGCCGCCGGTGACGGCGACGGTGGTGGCGCGGCTGCGGGCCGCGTCCATGGTGAGGACGGGGCCGCCGGTGAGGACGAGATCGGCGGGGGTGCGGTGCATGGGTGGTTCCGTTTCCTTGAGGGTGGCGCGTGTTCCTTGAGGGTGTGACGTGCGGTCAGGCCGGGCCGGGCACGGTTTCGCGTCCGGCTCCGTCGGTGAGGTCGGGGGCGGCGGACCGGCCGGTGACGAAGTACGGGGATTTCCTTGCCCACTTGGCCCAGGCTGCCGCACCGACGCCGGACAGCAGCATGACGGCCGGGCAGAAGAGCATGAACCAGCCGTTGTCGGGGCTGATCTCGAAGTGGTCGGCGGAGGTGTAGAAGGTCCAGCAGAGATAGCCGCCGAGGCCCAGCAGGACGACGGCGCTCGCCACGGGGAGCACCACGGCGCGCAATGCCTCGGACGGGCTCTCGCGCAGTGCGCCGCGGAAGCGCGCGGCGGCGGCCAGCGCGGTGAGCGCGTAGTAGATCGCGACGACGACCCCGATCGCGTTGACGGAGGCCAGGATGAGGTCGCCGACCTTCGGGATGACGAGCGAGACGACGGCGATGGCGGCGGCGACACAGCCGACCGCGACGGTCCCGGCCGCCGGAGTGCCGTACCGCGGGCTGACCTTGGTCCAGAGAGGGCCGAGCGTGCGGTCGCGGCCCATCGCGAACATGCCCCGCACGGTGGGGATCACGCCCGACTGGAGGGAGGCGACGGCGGAGAAGGTGAGGGCGATCAGCGGAAGTACGGCGAGCGGCTGATCGGCGAGCCGGTCGCCGAAGTAGGTGAGGCCCTGGGCGCCGTGTCCGGTCAACTCGTCGAGCGAGAGGACGCGTTGGAAGGCGAAGGAGCCGAGCAGGAAGAGGCCGAGCATGGTGAAGAGGGTGATGAGTCCGGCCCGGGAGGCGTCCTGCGGGTCGCGGATCTCTTCGGTGACGCTGAACGACGATTCGAAGCCCCAGTAGCAGAAGACCGAGATCAGAAGACCCTCGGCGAGCTGCTGTCCGGAGGGGATGGTGAACGGGTTGATCCAGTCCAGGCTGAACGGGTGCGGGCCGGCGACGAGTCCGTACCCGCAGAAGCCGAGCAGGACGACGTACTCGAAGACGAGGAGGTATTTCTGCAGGTTGGCGGCGGATCGGATGCCGGTGATCGCGGTGAAGGTGACGGCGATCAGGACGACGATGCCCAGCGCGGTCGACTGGGCGGTGGAGTCCGGGTCGAGGTGGAGCCCGGCGAGGGTGTGCAGGCCTGTCTCGCCCGCGAGTTGGAGCAGGGCGGAGCCGGTCACGGTCGTGGTGTAGGCGAGGAAGACAACCGTGGAGACGATGCCGATCCAGCCGACGAGGAAGCCGAGCCAGGGGTTGAGGGAGCGGCCGACCCAGACATAGCCGCTGCCCATGTTCGGCTCGACCTTGTTGAGCCGGGAGTACGCGCCGGCGATACCCAGGATGGGCAGGAACGCGAGCAGCATGATGATCGGCAGATGCAGGCCGACGGCGCCCGCGGTCACGCCGAGCCCGATACCGATGCTGGTGGTGGCGGCCGTGGAGGATGCGGCGATGACGACGCCGTCCACGACACCGAGGCTCTTCTTCAGCGCCGCCGGTGCCGGTGGGTCACTGCCGTAGGGGGTGGGTGAGTCCGTCACGGTGGCTCCTTCGCCGAGGGACGCTTTTCGGCCCCGATGGCGGCACATCGAACTCTCCGGCGGGTTCACACGTCAACGCTGTTGTCATAAGGTGCCGCCATGAACGCGAGCGAGCGGGTGGTGCCGGAGGGCGCGCGGCGCCGCAGGCGTCCCACCAAGCAGGGCACGGTGCTGTCCGAGCAGCTGATCGTGGAGACGACGCTGCGGCTGATCGGCGAGCACGGGGCGGCAGCGCTCACCGTGCGCCGGCTCGGTGCGGCTCTCGGCTGCGATCCGAGCGCGCTCTACCGGTACTTCCGGGACACGGACGAACTACTGCTGGCGGTCGCCGACGAGTTGATCGGCCGTACGTTGCGCAACTGGCGGCCGACGGGTGACTGGCGGGCCGATCTGCGCGCCCTCGGCCTGCGGATGCACGCGGGCTATCTGGCGCATCCTCAGGCGGCGACACTGACCTGTACCCGGGTGACCGGCCGTACACATGAGATCCGGTCGGTGGAGGCGATTCTCGGGGTGTTGCGCGGTGCGGGATTCCCGGATGCCGAGGCCGTGCGGATCTACCACGTCTTCGTCGACCAGACGCTGTCGTTCGCGGCGCTGGACGCGTCCACGCTGGTGCTGTCGGAGCAGGCCCGTGCGCAGGAGGTGCGGACCTGGCCTCAGACGTACGCCCGGCTTCCGGCCGAGACCCATCCGAACATCGCGGCGACCGCGGGGGCGCTGGTCGCGGAGATGGACCGCAGCGGGTATCCGGCGGCGCTGGAGATGGTGCTGGCCGCGGCCGCGGCCAGGCTGCAGCACGTACGTACGACGGCGCCGTAGGGACGAAACAGGGGTACGCGCGACAGTGCCGCGGTACGGACCTCAGGGCGCGAGCACGTCCAGCTCGTGCAGGGCGCCCACCGCGATCTCCTTCGTCAGCCGTTCCGCCGCCACCGCGTCGCCCTCGCGCACCGCTTCGGCGAGCCGGACGTGGAGGGTGACCGCGGCCGGGTCGGGGTCCTCGAACATCACCTGGTGGTGGGTGCGGCCCGCCAGGACCTCGGCGACAACGTCACCGAGCCGCGCGAACATCTCGTTGCCGGAGGAGTTGAGCACGATCCGGTGGAACGCGATGTCGTGCTCCAGATAGCCCTCCAGCTGCTGGCCGCGCGAGGTGGCGACCATGCCGAGCGCGCACTCGGTGAGGGCCGCGCACTGCTCCGGGGTGGCGTTACGGGCGGCGAGGCCGGCCGCGACCGGTTCGATCGCCGAACGCAGCACGGTCAGGGAGCGCAGCTGGCGCGGGCGGTCGGCGCCGGCCAGCCGCCACCGGATGACCTGCGGATCGTAGACATTCCACGCCTCGGTCGGCTGCACGGTCACACCGACCCGGCGCCGGGACTCGACCAGGTGCATGGATTCGAGGACGCGGACCACTTCGCGTACGACCGTGCGCGAGACGTCGAAGCGCTGGGCCAGCTCGTCGGTACGCAGTACCTGTCCCGGCCGGTGCTCCCCCGCGGCGATCTCCAGACCCAGGGTGTCCAGCACATGTGTATGCAGCCCAGGGCCCTGTGTGGTCATGGGCACAGCCTACGGGGCACCCTTCGGGAACAAAAAGTACGACGTTTATGTCACAGCATCTTGAATAAGTCGTACGTATAGGTTTCAGTAGCGCGACGGACCGATGTCGAGGAAGACGTCGAAGAAGACAGCGAGGCACCACCAATGAGCACCCCCCACGTCGTCGTGGTGATGGGCGTTGCAGGGACCGGCAAGACCACGATCGGCCCCCTGCTCGCCGCCGGACTCGGCGTTCCGTACGCCGAGGGCGATGACTTCCATCCCGCGGCGAACATCGCCAAGATGTCGGCCGGTACCCCGCTGGACGACTCCGACCGGTGGCCCTGGCTCGATGCGATCGGTCAGTGGGCGCACGGCCGGGCGGGGCTCGGCGGGGTGGTGAGCAGCTCGGCGCTCAAGCGGATCTACCGGGACCGGCTGCGGGCCGAGGCCCCCGGTGCTGTCTTCCTCCATCTGACCGGCGACCGGGCTCTGATCGAGGAGCGCATGGCGGAACGCAAGGGCCACTTCATGCCCACCGCACTGCTCGACTCGCAGTTCGCCACCCTGCAGCCGCTGCAGGAGGACGAGGCCGGAGTCTCGGTCGATGTGTCCGGCACCCCCGAAGAAATCACCCAGCGAGCCGTCGCCGCGTTGCGCCGGCTCGATAGCTAAGGATCACCACCGTGACCAGTCTCAGCGTCGAGATGCTGGCAGCGGATGCCGTCGAACCGATCACTTCGGCAGGCAACGCGCAGTTGGGCATCGCAGTCCTGGCGGGCATCGCAGTCATCGTTCTGCTCATCACCAAGTTCAAGATGCACGCGTTCCTCGCGCTGACCATCGGCTCGCTGGCGCTCGGCTCGTTCGCCGGCGCCGCACCGGCCAAGACGATCGCCAGCTTCACCGCCGGCCTCGGCTCGACCGTCGCGGGTGTCGGTGTCCTCATCGCGCTCGGCGCCATTCTGGGCAAGCTGCTCGCCGACTCCGGCGGCGCGGACCAGATCGTCGACACCATCCTGGCCAAGGCGAGCGGGCGGACCATGCCGTGGGCGATGGTCCTGATCGCCTCGATCATCGGTCTGCCGCTGTTCTTCGAGGTCGGGATCGTGCTGATGATCCCGGTGGTGCTGCTCGTCGCCAAGCGCGGCAACTACTCCCTGATGCGGATCGGTATCCCGGCGCTGGCCGGACTCTCCGTGATGCACGGACTGATTCCGCCGCACCCCGGCCCGCTGGTGGCGATCGACGCCCTCGGCGCCAACCTCGGTGTCACGCTCGCGCTGGGTGTGCTGGTCGCGATCCCGACCGTGATCATCGCGGGGCCGGTCTTCTCCCGCTACGCCGCGCGCTGGGTGGACATCAAGGCTCCGGAGAAGATGATTCCGCAGCGTCCTTCGGAGGAGCTGGACCGTCGTCCGAGCTTCAGCGCCACCCTGGCGACGATTCTGCTGCCCGTCGTGCTGATGCTGGTCAAGGCATTGGTCGACATCGTCGTGGACGACCCGGAGCAGGGTGTCCAGCAGGTCACCGATGTGATCGGCTCGCCGCTGATCGCACTCCTCGCGGCCGTCATAGTCGGCATGTTCACGCTGGGCCGGGCAGCCGGTTTCACCAAGGGCCGGCTCGCCACCACCGTCGAGAAGTCCCTCGCCCCGATCGCGGGTGTGCTGCTGATCGTGGGTGCGGGCGGCGGTTTCAAGCAGACCCTCATCGACGCCGGTGTGGGCCAGATGATCCTCGACTTCTCCAAGGACTGGTCGATCCCGGCACTGCTGCTGGGCTGGCTGATCGCCGTAGCGATCCGGCTCGCGACCGGTTCGGCGACCGTGGCCACCATCTCGGCGGCCGGTCTGGTCGCCCCGCTGGCCGCCGACATGTCGACGTCCCACGCCGCCCTGCTGGTCCTCGCCGTCGGCGCGGGCTCGCTCTTCTTCAGCCATGTCAATGACGCCGGGTTCTGGCTGGTGAAGGAGTACTTCGGAATGAACGTCGGCCAGACGGTGAAGACCTGGTCGGTGATGGAGACCATCATCTCCGTGGTCTCGCTGGCCTTCATCCTGCTGCTGTCGCTAGTCCTCTAGCGAGCGGCCGCCCGCACGGTCTTCCCCCCACAGCGCATGCTGTGACTGTGCCCAATGGCGCTCGACCGACCCGGTGCGCATGCCACGGCGTGCCTCCGGGTCGGCGAGCGCCATTGCCATGTGCCCGGCCAGCACGATCCCGATCGCGAGCGCCAGCCAGTCGTGGACGAAGGTCGCGCTCGTGCGCCACATCAGCGGCGCGAGGCCGGTGAACCACATCAGCGCCCCGGTGCCGGTCATCACCAGCACCGCGCCCGCGATCCAGGCCGCGTACAACTTCTGCCCGGCGTTGAACTTTCCGGCCGGACGGGCCTTCGGCCGGTGGTCGCGACGGTACACGGCCCGCAGCCACTGACGGTCGTGCGGCCCGAAGCGGTTGAGCCGGGACAGGTCGGCCCGGAATGCCCGTGAGGCCAGACCGGCCAGGAACGGTACGGGGGTCAGCGCCCCGGACCACTCGTGCACGGTGACCACGAGATGGCGGCGGCCGACGAGCTCGGCGAGCTGGGGTACGTACAGACAGGCCGCACTCGCCACGCACAGCAGCAGCAGCGTCGCCGTGGTGCGGTGCACCCAGCGCTCCGCACCGCTGAAGCGCCGCACACGCTCCGCGGGGTCAGGTGGTGGGGGCGTCGTCGCGGCCGTTGGACCGGCCGACCCAGGCGTCGACGTCATAGCCGAGCTCCTCCCAGTAGCCGGGTCGTACGGAGTCGGTGACGGTGATCCCGGAGAGCCATTTCGCCGACTTGTAGAAGTACATCGGGGCCACATACAGCCGGACGGGCCCGCCGTGGGAGTGGGCCAGCGGCCGGTCCTGCATGCGCACCGCGACCAGCACATCGGCGCGGCGGGCCTGCGCGAGGGTGAGGCTCTCACTGTAGGTGCCGTCGAAGCAGGTGAAGCGGACGGCCTTCGCCCCGGGCCGTACGCCCGCCGCGTCCAGCAGCGCCGAGAGGCGTACCCCCTCGAAGGGGGTCTGGGGCACCCGCCAGCCGGTGACGCACTGGACATCGCGGACCATACGGGTCTGCGGCAGCGCCTTCAGGGCGTCCAGGGTGTACGTGGCCGGGTGGTCGACCAGCCCGTCGACGGTCAGCCGGTAGTCGTCCGCGCTCTTCTCCGGTACGGACGAGGCGACGGAGTAATAGCGGAAGCCGCCGCCGTTGGGGAGCAGGCCGGTCAGGCCGGTGGGGTCCTTGTCGGCGACCGCGCCGAGACCGGATTCCAGCGTGCGCTGCAGCACGGGCGCCGCGACGACTCCGGCGGCGCCGAGACCGAGCATGGCCAGGACGACACGGCGGCCCAGGGGCGTGCCTTCGGCGTCGGGAGGGCGACTGTTCACCCGACCATTCGAGCATCTGCGGCCGCCGGCCACCAGGGATCGCGGGCACTCGCCCACACCCAATGTCAACTCTGTTCATTCTGCGCACAGTTGACGCCACCGGCCGGGTGCGCGTCCCGGCGCCGCGCCCGACGGCACATGTCAGACTTGGCGCCATGTCGAACCGTGAACCTCTCAAGCCCTTTCTGCTCGCCTTCCCCGGACCGTTGCGCGACCAGCTGGTGGGGGCGGTGCTCGCCGGTGTGAAGGTGTCGACGACCGGGCTGCTCGCGGAGTACGAGGCCGAGAAGGAGGAGCTGCCCCCGGTGGGTGAGCGGTCCGCGCTGATCGACTCGGACGGCCGGGAGACCGCGGTGCTGGAGGTGACGGAGGTACGGGTGCTGCGCCTGGGCGACGTCGATCTTCAGCATGCGATCGACGAGGGCGAGGGCGACACCTCGGTGGCCGAATGGCGTGCGGGACACGAGAGGTTCTGGCACAGCCAGGAGATGCGGGAGGCGCTCGGCGCCCCGGGGTTCACCGTCGACGACGACACCATGGTCGTCGCCGAACGGTTCCGGGTCGTCGAGCTGCTGGACCCTGTCGTGGGCGCGGCGGAACGGTAGGCGGGTCCGGGCGGCCGGCACCGTTACGCGTCATGGCACATGTGCGCCGTGACGCACTTGGGCCGGCGGCTTGACATTCCGCGGCGCATGCGTCGGCCTGTAGGACCGTCGCATGATTCATTTCGCACCTCGACGCCACCGTGGCGGGAAGACCCTTGCCACGACGGTTGCCGCCGCCGCATTCGTCGCGTCGGTGACCGGACCGGTCGGTGGTGCCGCACCGGCAGAACGAGGCCGGTAGCATCCGCCTGCGCCGCGGACCGTAGGTGCATAGGTCACGTCAGTGGATCTTCGAGGCTCACGACATCGAAGCAGCACCTGCTCATCGCCTCGCCGACGTATGCCTCTACCGTGATGTATTTGGAGTGCACGGCCACCAGCGCCTGCACATCGGCTGAGGCATCAGGGGCGTCATGAGCGACATGTGGGTGGGCGAGAAGGTGCGCTTGCGGGGCGTCGAACCGGACGACTGGGAAGGCTTTCGCGCGCTTGCCCAGCACACCGTCGACGTTCGCAACGCGGATCTCGTCGAGCCGCCGCGCTCGGGGGAGAGTTTCCGGTCCTGGACCGCCGAGCGTGCCGGGCGTGCACCAGGAGGCGAAGCCTTCCGGCTGGTTGTCGAGACAGTAGCCGATCAGGCCTTTGCAGGATCTGTGACGGTTGGGCAGACCGACCCCCGCGCAGGACGGTTCAAGACAGGGATCGTGATCACCCGCGATCATCGCGGCAACGGTTACGCCACGGAGGCCACTGAGCTGATCCTCACCTACATGTTCGCCGAACGGCGGTACAACAAGTGCGAGGTCGAGGTCTACGCATTCAACGACGCCTCGCTCGCCCTCTACCGCAAGTTCGGCTTTGTCGAAGAAGGACGGCTCCGGCAGCACGAATTCTTCGCGGGCAGCTACCACGACGTCGTGCTGATGGGCATCACCGCCGACGAACACTGGGCCGCTCACCAATGCCCGTCAGTGCGCTGACCACAGGGCAGCCTGCCGCGACATCCGGGCCGGCCGCTCGCTGCCGGCGCCCGCCCCGGTTCAAGTGAAGCCAACTCGAATCCTCGACAAGACCGTGTGGCCCCGGCTGTGCTGAAGCCCTGCGGCGGTCCGCCACGAGCGGCACGCGTCTTTCTGACCTCGATGACGTCGAAGGAGCTGTACCCCGGGGCAGGCTGGTCAGACAGCTGCGCGTTCGGCCTGGGCCTTGGTGTGGGCCAAGCGGTAGGTTTCAGTGCCGGTCTGGATGATGGCGCCGTCGGAGGTGGGGCGGTCCACAATGGCCGCGCAGAGCCGGGGGTCGGTGAAGGTCTTGGTCCAGCCGCTGAACGATTCGTCGGAGGCGATCGCGACACTGTTCTTTTCCCCGCGTTCGGTCAGAATCTGGAACAGCAATTCCGCGCCGCGGCGGTCAAGCTCCATGTGCTGGGTCCCAGCAGAAGCCGCGCGCGTCATGGGAACTGCGCGGACCACGCTTCACCGGGGTCCGGTGAGGCTGGACTCGAGATCGCTCACGGAATGTGTGCCAGAACCCCCACCTCACGTTCAAAGCCAGTCGCGGACCTGCTCGGCCACTCCTCACCGGGAATGCACATCGGTGAGGAACAGTCAGCAGAACCAGCCGTCCTGTACCCAGCCGTGACGGTTGATGTCGCCGTAGGCGAACCCGTACGCCCAGCCACTCTGCTTGCTCTCCACCGTGAAGGTCTGTCCCTTGTAGAGGGTCCCCATCCAGGCCCCGCCGGGGTCTGTGCGCACATACAGGTCCTGGGCACATACGGTTTCGCGCCGGCCGACGGTGCCGTTGGCAGCCTCGGCAGCCGGCCCAGCGGCCATGAGCAGGCCCGCGGTCAGGGCTCCCACGGCTGCGGCTGCTCGAACGGTGCGGAGTGTGGGCATGACTAGTCCTTCCGGAGATCGGCGTGGGTATGACGTCCGGGACCGGGTTACCAGGAGCCGTAGCCGCCGAGGCATTCGTTGCGGACGTAGCCCCAGTCGCCCTTGCCGAAGTCGAAGGTGGCGGCCCAGCCGTTGTAGACGGGGTGAGCTCCGCGGGTGTGGCCGACCTTGTTGCCGTAGCCCAGGACACGGATCAGTCCGCTGGGCCCGGAGGAGCTGTCGTAGTTGGCGTAGAAGCTCGCGCTCTGACACACGATCACCGCGTGCTCGGGCGGCACTACCGCCTGCGCCGGCGCCCCCAGGGCCGGCACGGCGGCAAAAGCCGTGGCGACCAGCGCCTTGGTTACGGTCCTCATTGCTCATCCTCTCCTGTCACGTGGGAGATCCGATCTGCGAGCGGGGCTTGGTTCCTTGCGTGGGCAGTGGCGCTCTCCCCTCATACGAGGGCGCCGGTTGAGGTACGCGAACAGGATGACGCCCTGAGGTCTATGCGGGTAGACCCAAGGGGAAGAAATTTCCATGTCCATGACATTTCAGAGAGCGGCTGCGCCGGCAGCGAGAACGGCGACCATGTGGCCGGCCGAAATCTCCCCGGCCGGCCACACGTACGGATCGGCACCCTACTGGCCGACCGCCTCCGCCGCCGCCCGGCCCGCCGCCCGGCCGGAGAAGATGCAGCCGCCGAGGAAGGTCCCTTCCAGCGAGCGGTAGCCATGCATCCCGCCGCCGCCGAATCCGGCTGCCTCCCCCGCCGCGTAGACACCGGACAGGGGCGTGCCGTCCTCGGTCAGCACCCGGGAGGACAGGTCCGTTTCCAGTCCGCCGAGCGACTTGCGGGTCAGGATGTTGAGCCGTACGGCGATCAGCGGGCCGGCCTTGGGGTCGAGGATGCGGTGCGGTGGAGCCGTACGGATCAGCTTGTCGCCGAGATAGGCGCGGGCCCCGCGGATCGCGGTGATCTGGAGGTCCTTGGTGAAGGGGTTGGCGATCTCGCGGTCGCGTGCGGTGATCTCGCGGCGCAGCTCGGCCTCGTCGATCAGCGGCTCGTCGGTGAGCGCGTTCATTCCGCGGACCAGTGCGCCGAGGTCCTTCTCGACGACGAAGTCCACCCCGTGGTCCATGAACGCCTTCACCGGGGCCGGCACGTCCGCGCGGGCCCGGCCGATCACGCCGCGGATCGACTTTCCGGTCAGGTCGGGGTTCTGCTCGGAGCCGGAGAGCGCGAACTCCTTGCCGATGATCTTCCGGTCGAGGACGAACCAGGTGTAGTCGTGGCCGGATTTCATGATGTGTTCGAGGGTGCCGAGGGTGTCGAAGCCCGGGAAGAGCGGGACGGGCAGCCGCTTGCCGCGGGCGTCCAGCCAGAGCGAGGACGGTCCGGGCAGGATCCGGATGCCGTGCTTGGCCCAGATCGGGTTCCAGTTCTCGATGCCCTCGGTGTAGTGCCACATCCGGTCGCGGTTGATGTGGTGGGCGCCCGCCTCCTCGGTGATGCCGAGCATGAGTCCGTCGACATGGGCGGGGACGCCGGAGAGCATCTTCGCGGGCGGGGTGCCGAGCCGCGGGGGCCACTGCTTGCGTACGAGGTCGTGGTTGCCGCCGATGCCGCCGGAGGTGACGATCACCGCCTGGGCCTTCAGCTCGAAGGTGCCGGTGGTCACCCGGCCGCTCGCGGTGCCCCGGGCGGCCGCGCTCGGCTCCAGGACCTCGCCGGTCACCGTGTCGACTGCGCCCGCGGTGCGGCCGAGGCCGGTGACCCGGTGGCGGAACCTGAGCTGTACGAGGCCCTTGGCGACTCCCGCGCGGACCCGGCGCTCGAAGGGGGCGACGATGCCGGGGCCGGTGCCCCAGGTGATGTGGAAGCGGGGTACGGAATTGCCGTGGCCGTTCGCGTCGTAGCCGCCGCGCTCCGCCCAGCCGACGACGGGGAAGAGCCGCAGTCCCTGGGCGTGCAGCCAGGAGCGCTTCTCACCTGCCGCGAAGTCGACGTACGCCTCGGCCCACTTCCGTGGCCAGTGGTCCTCCTTGCGGTCGAAGCCCGCCGTGCCGAGCCAGTCCTGAAGGGCCAGTTCATGGCTGTCCTTGATCCGCATCCGGCGCTGCTCGGGCGAGTCGACGAGGAAGAGACCGCCGAAGGACCAGTGCGCCTGGCCGCCGATCGACTGTTCGGGCTCCTGGTCGAGCAGGATCACCGAGCGGCCCGCGTCGACCAGCTCGGCGGTGGCCACCAGACCGGCGAGTCCTGCCCCGATAACGATCACATCAGCGTCGTACGCCATGGGTTCCATCCTTGTCGGGGCGATCCGGTCACGGCCACGGTGACGGTCCGGCTCGGACGCCGGAAGTTACTCGTGCGTCAGATCCTCTGCACCGGCCGCCGCGGCGTCAACCGCCCGGTCGGCGGCACTCCGGCCGCACCCGCAGGGCGCAGGCGCTATCGTCGAAACAAATCACCCACTTCTGGCCTGACTTGAGGTAGAAGCGTGTCGGTGCTGGTCCTCGTGCTCGCCGTGAGTGCCGCCTGCTGTCTGGGGTTCGGCTTCGTCCTGCAGCAGGCCGCCGCTTCGCACGCCCCGAGGAGCGACTATCTCTCCCCCCGGCTGCTGCTGGACCTGATGCGGGTGCCGAGCTGGCTGGCCGGGATCGGGCTGATGGTCTGCGGCATGGTGCTGGGCGCCCTGGCCCTGGGCAAGGGCGAGGTGTCCGTCGTCGAACCCCTGCTCGCGACCAATCTGCTCTTCGCGATGGCCCTGTCGCGCCATCGCACCGGGCAGCGGCTCGGCCGGCAGGGCTGGTCCGGGCTCTGGCTGCTGGCCGGCGGAGTCGCCGCCTTTCTGCTGGCGGGCCAGCCGCAGGGCGGCCAGGCGGTGACCAGTCCACTGCGGCACTGGCTGGTCATCGGCGTGGTCGCGGGCACGGCTCTGCTGCTCACCACCTTCGCCAAGCGCTCGCAGTCCGGCGTCGCCCCGGCGCTGCTCGCGGTGGCCGCCGGACTGCTGTACGGACTACAGGACGCCCTCACCCGGGTCACCGGCCAGCGGCTGTCCGAAGGCGGCTGGGCGGTACTGGCGACGGCGTGGCAGCCGTACGCGGTCGCGGTGCTGGGGGTGACGGGTCTACTCCTGGTGCAGAGCGCGTTCGAGACGGGCCCGCTGCGGGTCTCGCTGCCCCCGCTGACCGCGTCCCAGCCGCTGGCCGGGATCGCCTGCGGAGTCGGCTTCCTCGGCGACCAGCTGCGTACCGACACCGGCGCACTGGCCTGGCAGGCGGCCGGTCTCGCGGCGATCGTCGTCGGGATCGTGCTGCTGGGACTGCATCCGGCGATGCCGGAGGGGCCTGTGGGCGGTCGCCGGGAGAAGAGCCTCCAGCCGAACTGAGCGGCGTCTGCCCGGTCACAGGGGGGCCGTCCGCCCCGGTGGCCTGATGCTGGATGACCGGTGGCCTGATGTTGGATGAGGGCATGACTCCTTCTGACGAGATCCTGGACATCGTCGACGAGAACGACGTGGTCGTGGGGCAGGCCCCGCGCGGTGAGGCGACCGAGCGGGGCCTTCGCCATCGCTGCGTCTTCATCGAGGCCCGGGAT
The DNA here is from genome assembly GCF_043200155.1 of Streptomyces sp. NPDC048473. Classification (NCBI taxonomy): domain Bacteria; kingdom Bacillati; phylum Actinomycetota; class Actinomycetes; order Kitasatosporales; family Streptomycetaceae; genus Streptomyces; species Streptomyces sp. NPDC048473. The sequence continues at coordinate 146,902 of NZ_JBICXE010000006.1, read as the reverse complement.
GCCGGGGGCCGGCTCTTCGTGCACCGCAGGACCCCCACCAAGCTGGTCTTCCCGTCCCACTACGACATGTTCGTCGGCGGGGTGGTCGGGGCAGGCGAGTCGTACGACGAGGCGGCGCTGCGGGAGGCCGAGGAGGAGCTGGGGGTCTCCGGGCTCCCCCGCCCCGAGCCGCTGTTCAAATTCCTCTACGAGAGCGCGGAGCACTCCTGGTGGAGCTACATCTACCAAGTACGGTGCGAGCTGCCGGTGAACCCGCAGGTGGAGGAGGTCGCCTGGCACACCTTTCTCACCGATGCGGAGCTGGAGCAGCGGCTCGGCGACTGGACGTGGGTGCCGGACGGCCTGGAGACGTATCACCGGCTGCGCGCCTTCCGGGCGGGCGGGGCAGCCTCCTGAGCCGGGGCTCCGATTACCTGTCGGTCTAGGGTTCACGCGTGAACGAATTCGTACAGAGTCTGCGGCTGTGGTTCGCGCCGCGGCGAATCCGCGAAGAGGGCGACACCCCCGACTACCGGTTCTCGCTCGCCAATGAGCGGACCTTCCTCGCCTGGATCCGGACGGCTCTCGCACTGATCGGCGGTGGTTTCGCGGTCGATCAGTTCCTCCCGGAGCTGGCGTGGGGCATCCGTGCGGGTCTGGCGCTGGCACTGCTCGCGGCCGGTGTGCTGTGTGCGCTGCGGGCGATCAATCACTGGGTGCGGTGCGAGCGGGCGATGCGGCGCGGGGAGGACCTGCCGGTCTCCCGGTTCCCGACGCTGCTCGGTCTCGCGGTCGCCGTCGTCGCCGTGGCGATGGTGGTGGTGGTCCTCTTCGGCTGGGAGGGCCGGTGACGGCCGACGGGCGCGACCCCGGGCTGCAGCCCGAGCGGACGAGGCTGGCGTGGCGGCGTACGACCCTGTCCTGCACGGTGGTGGCGCTGCTGGCGGTCAAGCAGGCGCTGCACAGCGGGGCGGGCCCGGCCGCGATCGTCGCCGTGGCACTGAGCGCGCTGGCCTGGCTGGGTTTCCTGCTTGTGGCGCACCGGCGGGTGCTCGGGATGGGGACCGCGCGGCCGCAGCCGCTCTCGGCGCGCGGCGCGCTGACCGCGGGGGCGTGCACGGTCGCGCTCGCGGTGTTCGCCGCGGCCATGCTGTTCTGAGGCCCGGCACGGGGCAGCCCTCAGACCTCCGGGGTGTCCCAGGGGACGGTGACGACGATCTTTCCGCGGGTGCGTCCCTGCTCGTTGAGCCGGTAGGCGTCCGCCGCCTGTTCCAGGGGGAAGACCCGGTCAACGTGGACGGTGACGATGCCCTGCTCGGCCAGTTCGGCCAGGTGGGCGAGATCCTTGGCGTCCGGGCGTACGAAGGCGTAGTGGCCGCCGTACGAGAAGACCTCGCCGTCCGCGATGGAGGCCAGCCGGCCCCCGGGCTTCAGCACATCGGCGGAGACCCGGAGCGCCTCCCCGCCGACGGTGTCGAACGCGGCGTCGATCCCGTCCGGGGCCAGTGCCCGCAGCCGGTCGGCGAGGCCGTCCCCGTAGGCCACCGGCTCCCCGCCGAGCTGCCGCACATGGTCGTGGTTGGGTTCGCTCGCGGTGCCGATGACGCGGGCGCCCGCGTGCCGGGCGAGCTGGACGGCGAGCGAGCCCACGCCGCCCGCCGCCGCGTGGACGAGGACCGTCTCGCCGTCCTGGATCCTCAGAGTGCGGTGGAGTACCTGGTACGCGGTGAGGCCGGCCAGCGGCAGGCCCGCGGCCTCCTCGAAGCTCAGGCTCAGCGGCTTGCGGGCGAGGGTGCGCACGGGTGCGGCGACATATTCGGCGAACGTACCGCGGCAGAGAAAGTCCTCCCGCACATAGCCGATGACCTCGTCGCCGACCGTGAATTCGTCGACGGCGACACCGGGCTGCACCACGACGCCGGACACGTCCCAGCCGGGGATCACCGGGAACACGGCCTCCAGACCGGCGTCGAGGTAGCCCTCGCGGGCCTTCCAGTCGACCGGGTTGACCGCCGCGGCCCGCACCTTCACCAGGACGGTGTCGGGGCCGACCTTGGGGTCGGGGCGTTCCCCGTACTCCAGGGCGTCGGCCCCGCCGTAGCTGCTGTAGCTGATCGCCTTCATGTACCGACCCTCGGTGCGGGCCGGAGCCCCCGCAACTCAGGCCGTGGCCGCTCCGGGGAACGGGTCCGTCACCAGCGCGGGATCGAGGGTGTCTGCCATCCCGGCTCGGCCTTGCGCATCGCGGCCGCGTCGTCGCGCTCGCGCATCGTGCCGTCGTCGTCGAGCCAGCGCCGGTGCAGTACGGCCAGGCGTTCGCGGTCGAGTTCGACGCCGAGCCCGGGTGCGTCGGAGACGGTGAGCCGGCCACCTCGGAAGACATGGCGGGTGGTGATGACGTCCTCGGTCTGCCAGGGGTAGTGGCTGTCGCAGGCGTAGTCGAGGTTGGGGACCGTGGCCGCGACGTGGGTCATCGCGGCGAGGCTGATGCCGAGGTGGGTGTTGGAGTGCATGGAGAGTCCGACGCCGAAGGTGCGGCAGATCCCGGCCAGTTCACGGGTGCGGTGCAGTCCGCCCCAGTAGTGGTGGTCGGAGAGGACCACCTGGACGGCGCCACGGGCGAAGGCCTCCGGGACCTCGGCGAGGGTCGTCACGCACATGTTGGTGGCGAGCGGTACGTCGGTGGCGGCGGCGACCTCGGCCATCAGGTCCGTGCCGCTCGCCGGGTCCTCCAGATATTCGAGTACGCCCTTCAGCTGCTCGGCGACGTAAAGCGAGGTCCCGACCGACCATGCGCCGTTGGGGTCGAGACGCAGCGGCTGCCCGGGGAACTCCTCGGCCAGTGCGCGGATCGCGGCGATCTCCTGGTCGGGTTCGAAGACGCCGCCCTTGAGCTTGAAGGAGGAGAACCCGTGCTCGCGGGCGAAGCGCCGGGCCTGGGCGACGACTCCGGCCGGGTCGACGGCGGCGGCCCAGTCGTCCTGTTCGCCGCCCTCGGGGTGGGCGGCCCAGCGGTAGAAGAGGTACGCGCTGTACTCGACGCTGTCGCGGACCTTGCCGCCGAGCAGGGCGTGCACGGGGAGGCCGAGGGACTTGCCCAGGGCGTCCAGGCAGGCGACCTCGAAGCCGGAGACGACGGAGAGCCGGAGCTTGTCGGCGGTCTGGACACCGCGCAGCCCGCCCGCGTCGACACGCTCGTCGGCCGCGCGTGAATCGCCGCACACCTCCTCGGCCAGCGCGAACAGGCCGTTCAGATCGCTGACCGGGCGCCCGATCAGAGCGGTGGCGAGCGGCTGGGCGAGTTCGAGGTACTTGCCGTCCCCGTATGTCTCCCCGATACCGGTCACTCCCCCGCCCGTGACGACTTCCACGATGAGCCGTGGGGTGTACGGCTGGTGGACGCCCTGGGTGTTGAGCAGGGGCGGGTCGGCTATCAGGATCGGGGTCAGCCGGATTTCGTCGATCAGCAGCTCAGGTTTCATACATGAACTCTATTCAGAGGTGCGACTGAATGCCAGGCTCCGGCCCAAGCAGGAGCAGAGTCCACCCACCGGATTCCGGGAGTTCACTGGACGACATACCGACTGGTCGGCATCATGAACACCGACCGTCTCTCACCCCGGAGGTGCGCACGATGAGCCCAGTCCACCCGCCAGGTCTCGACCTCGACCGGCTGCGCGGATATCTCGACCGCGAGCGGCCAGGTCTGGTGAACGGACCGCTCGAAGCCCGGCTCATCGAGGGCGGTCGGTCGAATCTGACGTACATCGTCACGGACGGCACCGGCCGCTGGGTCGTGCGCAGGCCCCCGCTGGGCCATGTGCTGGCCACCGCACACGACATGAAGCGCGAGCACCGGGTGATCAGCGCCCTGCACCCGACAGCCGTTCCGGTGCCCGAACCGGTGCTGCTCTGCGAGGACGACTCGGTGATCGGGTCGCCCTTCTATGTCATGGAGTACGTCGAGGGCACCCCGTACCGCACGGCCGAGCAGCTCGCCCCACTGGGCGCCGAGCGCACCCGGGAGGCCGTCCTCGGTCTCGTCGACACCCTCGTGGAACTGCACGCCGTGGATCCCGAGTCCGTCGGGCTCGGCGACTTCGGGCGCCCCGAGGGCTTCCTCGACCGGCAGCTGCGCCGCTGGGGCAAACAGCTGGACGCCTCCCGCAACCGCGAGCTGCCCGGCATCGACGAACTGCATGCCGCGCTCGGCCGTGAGCTGCCCGTCTCCCCCGCGCCCACCGTCGTGCACGGCGACTACCGACTGGACAACGTCCTGATCGGCTCCGACGACGGGATCAAGGCCGTCCTCGACTGGGAGATGTCGACGCTCGGCGACCCGCTGACCGACCTCGGTCTGCTGGTGATGTACAGCTCCGACCTCGGCCTGACGAAGTCCCCGGTCTCCACCACCAGCGGCGCGGCCGGCCACCCCACCCCCGCCGAACTGATCGAGCGCTACGCCGCACGCTCGGGCCGGGACACCTCCGCCATCTCCTGGTACACGGCGTTCGCCTGGTTCAAACTCGCCGTGATCCTGGAGGGCATCCACTACCGCTACACCCTGGGCCAGACCGTCGGCGCCGGCTTCGACCGCATCGGCGATCTCGTCCCCGTCTTCATCGAGCACGGCCTCACCACCCTCCAGGAAGGCTGATCACCCCCATGGACTTCGCATTCGACGCCCGTACCGAAGAGCTGCGCAGCAAGCTGCTCACCTTCATGGACGAGCACGTCTACCCGGCCGAGAAGACCGCGGACGAACAGCGCGCGCTCCTGGCCTCCCCGTGGGACACCCCGCAGATCGTCGAGGACCTGAAGGCCGAGGCGCGGCGGCAGGGGCTGTGGAACCTCTTCCTTCCCGATGCCGAGTACGGTGCCGGGCTGACCAATCTCCAGTACGCCCCGCTCGCCGAAATCACCGGCCGTTCACCGCATTTGGCGCCGACGGCACTCAACTGCGCGGCCCCGGACACCGGAAACATGGAGGTGCTCTTCCAGTTCGCCACGGACGAGCAGAAGAAGCAGTGGCTGGAGCCGCTGCTCGCCGGGGAGATCCGCTCGGCGTTCGCGATGACGGAGCCCGAGGTGGCCTCGTCGGACGCGACCAACATCGAGACGCGCATCGTGCGGGACGGCGATGACTACGTCATCAACGGCCGCAAGTGGTACATCTCCGGAGCGATGAACCCGGACTGCCAGATCTTCATCGTGATGGGCAAGACCGACCCTGACGGCGCCGACATCCGCCGCCAGCAGTCGATGATCCTGGTCCCGCGCGACACCCCCGGTCTCGAAGTGAAGCGCGCCATGCAGGTGTACGGCTACGAGGACCACTACCACGGCGGTCACGCCGAGATCGTGTTCACCGATGTGCGGGTGCCCGCCGCGAACCTGATCGGCGAGGAGGGCGGCGGCTTCGCCATCGCCCAGGCGCGTCTGGGACCGGGCCGCATCCACCACTGCATGCGGCTGATCGGCATGGCCGAGCGGGCGATCGAGCTGATGTGCAAGCGGGCGGTGTCCCGTACTGCCTTCGGCAAGCCGCTCGCCCAGCAGGGCGTCGTACAGAACTGGATCGCGGACGCGCGGGTCACGGTGGAGCAGCTGCGGCTGCTGGTGCTGAAGACGGCGTGGCTGATGGACACGGTGGGCAACCGGGGCGCGCACACGGAGATCCAGTCCATCAAGATCGCCACCCCGCGTGCGGTGGTCGACATCCTCGACCGGGCGGTGCAGCTGCACGGTGCGGGTGGCGTCAGCCAGGACTTCCCGCTGGCGGAACTGTGGGCGGCGGCACGGACGTTGCGGCTGGCGGACGGGCCGGACGAGGTGCATCAGCGGTCGCTGGCCCGGCGGGAGATCAAGCGGTACGTGTAGGCGGTGGCCGGGCGGGGTTGTTGGGTGCGGGGCCCGCCCGGTTGCCGTTTTGCCCTCAATCGCCGGACGGGCTTGATTTCGGCGCCGGGCTCTTCGTGACCGCTTGACCTCAAGCGCCGGACGGGCCTGGATTGTTGCCGGACGGGCTTGATTTTCTGATTCGGTCGAGTACGGACGTGTAGAGGGAGCGCTTGTCGGGGCGGGCGTGGGCGGCGGCTTGGCGGAGGGTGGGGATCGCCGCCTCGCCCATCTCGATGAGCCCCACGGCCGCCGTCCTGCGCACGACGGGATGCGGGTGCGCGAGCAGTCCCGTCATGGCGGGGATCGCGGGCTCCCAGCCGGCGTGGCAGAGCGTGCGGATCGCCGCACGCGTCACGTCCGGCCGGGGGTCGTCCAGCAGGAGCATGGTGTGGCTCAGATAGGTGCGCCGGTCCAGCATCGTCCGTGAGGTCCGGTGGGCGCGCAGGCGGACCTTGGCCCGGGCATGGTTCAGCAACTCACCGATCAGGCCGCGCAGCCCGGGGTCCTGATCCGTGTCCGGGCCGGAGTGGGCCTCGGCCAGTTCTGTGAGCGCCCGGCATATCTGTTCCGGGGTGCCGGTCCGGGCCAGGTCCAGCAGTTCCTGCCGGGACGGGCGGTGCGAAGCTCCGCCGGGCGCGGCCGGGCTGCGGTCACGGAGCGCCGCCAGCGCTGCCGCGTCCTGCTGTGCCGCGTCCGGGCCGCGCAGCGGACCCTCGACGAGAAGGAGCCGGTCCGCGAGATCGTCGCGTCCCTCGGCGCGCAGCCGCCGGCACGTGTGCGTCAGCGCGGGGGTGCGCAGGAGTCGGCGGTCGAGGAGCAGGTCGAGGAAGCCCCAGGCCCCGGCGGCGAGGCGGTCGCCCAGGACCCTGGCGAGCGCGTCGGCGGGGTAGTTGCGCAACGCGTTGCCGACTGCCGGTCCGGCGGCGGGCGGGGCGTGCTCCCACCACTCCAGAAGCAGCGGCACCAGCGGTTCCAGTGACCGCGGGGAGAGCTTCGAGGCCGCGCGAGCCGCCCTGTCGTGCAGGATGTCGCCGCCCCGCAGTTCCCTCTCGTCGAGGGTGCCCAGTGCGCGGGCCAGGTCCACGCCGATGGGTATGTCGATGTGCCCGCGGAGGTACGCGCGAAGCACCGGCAGCCGGGCCTCGGGCTCGGGCCACTTGGCCAGGGCCAGGGCGGCGGTCTCCCTGCGCTCTGCATGAGTTGACCCCAGCATGTCGAGCAGGCGCTCCCGCAGGGCCGTCGAACGGGGCTGGTCGAGGTCGTCGATGTGTACGTGCCGGGGCAGCGGCATCGGGGCCTGGGCGGTCTCGGTGATGGTCCAGGGCGACACGTCAAGGGGCTGAAGAAGCGTCATCCAGTCCAGCAGGGCGGCCCGGACCTCGGGGTCCGCGCCGTGGTGGATCTCGATCAGTGCGGTCAGCCGCTCCCGCGAGCCGACCGTGCCGTCGTCCTGGCGGCGGAACTCCTCCAGCGTGCCCGGTGCGCGCACCGCGTCGTCCAGCGCGGCCCGCCATGCCCGGGTCTCGGCGGGTAGGGGTGCCGCGGCGGGCTCCGGGGCTGCGAACGCCTCCCTCAGCACGGCGGTCCCGGCCTTCCAGGGGTCGGCGCCGAGCCGGGCGACCGCGAGTGCCTGGTCGAGGTCGGCGCGGACCAGCACCGCGCCGAGGCGGCGCAGCAGCGTCAGCGTGGACCGGCTCGGCGTCGCGGGTGCGGGACGCAGCGCCCGTACCGCGGCGGCGACGGACGGTTCAGCGGCAGCCGTCAGCATCGGCGCGACCGCTTCGAGCACCGCGATCAGGTCGTGCCGGTCCTCGTTCCGGGCATCGACGAGCGCGTCGAGCAGGACCCGGGTGGACCGGGCGAACGCCGTCAGCTCACCGGCCGCCCAGGGCGCGGGGCAGATGCGCAGCGCAACCCGCAACACCCTGTCCCGGACCGCGGGCCGGGAGCCGGCCAGGCGGAGCCAGTCGGCGAGCATCGGTCGCAGCTCGGTCAGCCGGTCGGGGTGAAGCTGCTCATCGCTCTCGGCGACGCGCAGCGCGACAGCGGGATTCCAGCCCCCGGCGGCCAACGACCTGACGTCACGGTCCGCCGCACCGTCCACCGATGACCGCTGTGCGACAGCCGATGTGGTGATGCCATGCCTGGCCGACGGTATGGCCAGATCCTTCACGTCCCCGGAGGCCAGGCCGACCCGGCCGTCCGCCACCAGGGCGAGCAGGGTGGCCGCTACGGGTGACGCCTGGTCGTCCAGGGCCAGGACCGAGCGCGCCGTCAGGGCGCCGTCGAGGCCCTCCAGCAGCAGTTCGCGGGTACGGCCGTCCCGGCTGTGCTCGGCGGCGGTGAGAAGTGTCGCCGCGTAGGCGTCGCCGAGGACGGCGCGCAGGGCCTCGACGAGCGTGCCGCGCAGTCCGGGGTTGCCGTGGTGCCCGAGCCAAAAGAGCAGCTTCGGCAGCGCCGCCGGTGTGCCCGCGCGGACCAGCGCCTCGGCGGCGGTCTTCTTGATGTTCATATTCGGATGGTCGAGACATGCGGCGATCGCGGTGCACGCCCAGTGAGCCTGTGCGTGGCCCAGGGCGAGCAGGGCCTGCCGGACGGTCTGGATGTCCCGGGCGGTGGTCAGCGCGATCAGGGTCGCCGACAGCGCCTGCGCGTCCTCGCCCGTGGCGTCGCGGGCGAGCAGGGCGATGACGTGTTTGCGTACGTGCCGGTCGCGGTGGCGCAGCAGCCGGTGCACCCGGGCGCGGGTGCCCGCCCAGGGGGCCCGGAGCAGCAGTTCGAGCAGGATCGCCTGCTCACGGTCGGACAGCCCGGGCCGGTCCAGCAGATCCAGTGCCATGGTCGCGACGAGTGCGTGGCCTGCCTCTTGCGCATCTGCTGTGTCGAGCAGGCAGACCGGCCGGATCGCGCCCCGCTCGTGGAGCCGACGGCCCAGGGCGTGCACGGCGTCCAGGACCTCGCGGGGCACCACGGGCTCACCGCCCGGCTGTCCGTGTTCCCACTCCTGCAACGCCGCCTGCTCGGCCACGATGCGCAGCAGCAGGTCGGCGATGACCGGCAGTGTGCCGGCATTGCCGTGGGCCGCGAGACGGCACAGCGCAGCCACCGGCTCGTCCGGGTCCAGATGGGAACTCAGCAGGGCGAGTTCCCGCTCGTCCGGGCCACCGAGATCCGCTGCGATGCGCTGCGGCAGGTCGACGGGATCGAGCCGTGCGAGGAGGGCGCGCCGGTGCGCAGGATCGCGGGTCAACTGCCACAGCAGTTCGAGGGCGCGGTTCCGTACCGCGTACAGGTGAGGCGCGATCGCATCCCCGGTCAGGCCCAGCCCTTCTCGCAGGGCCAGTACCGTCCGCTGCCCGCCGATGGCCTCCAGAGCGTCCAGGGCCGCGGCGGGCGCCGAGGGCAGCAGAGCGATCACGGCGTCCTCGGCATCCGCATGGCGCAGCTCACGGATCGCGTCGAGGAACGGACCGGGGGCGGGAGCCGAAGGAAGTACGCGCGTGATCGCGTCCCCGATCGGCAGCTCGCCCGCTCCCTGCCCGGCCAGGGCCACCAGCAGGGCGAGCCGTCGCGGCCGGCCCGGATCGTCGGCGGCCGCATCCACCAGCACCCGGAACATCTCCTTCCGGCAGGTGAACAGGATCGTCGCGACCTCGCGGGGCGGAATCGAGTGATCGGCCAGGGCCAGGCCGATGACGGCCGGGACGTCCGGACCGTCCGCGAAGTGCCCGCGTCGGTGCAGACCGCGCAGGCAGGTCACCGCCGGCCCGCCGAACAGCAGCGGATCGCGCGCGGCGACGGCCGTGAGTTCACCGATGTCGTCGCGGTCCGCCAGATCGCCGAGCAGTTCCATCCCCTGTCGGCGAAGGCCCGGCGGAAGATGCGGATCGTCGATGACCTGCCGCAGCAGGTCCTTGTGGCCGTGACGGGCGGCGGCCCCGAGTGCCGCATCCGCCACCGCGGGCCTCGTCCGCACCGAATCGGCGGCGAGAAACGCAGAGAGCCGCCCGGGCGGCAGCGGCTCCATCGCCGCCCACGGCTCGGTGAGTTCAGCCAGCGCGTCGGCGACGACCCGGTCGCTGTCGGCGCCGAGCAGGCCGGTCAGGTCCTCGCGGACCAGCGCGGGAGCGAGCAGTCCGGCGTGCAGCCCCTGCCGGGCGAGCCGCAGCGCCTCGGCCTGCAGCACGGGGTCGCCGCTGTCCGCCAGTTCGTCCACAAGTCGCGCCGGCCGGTGCGCACCGGTGATGCTCGTCTCCCGTACGGCCTGGTAGAGGAGTTCACCCGGGGCTTCGTCACGGATCACCGCCGGCTCGTCGAGGAGTTCGGTGCGCAGCCACGCGATCCTCACCCTTACCGGCAGCCCGGCCGTGCGCCATGACGGGCGGGGGCGGCCCCGCAGATGCGGGCCGAGTCGCTCGTAGAGTCCCGCAAGGAGCAGATCCGCCTCCGGCGGCCCCATCAGTGATACGGGCAGCAGCCCGGCGAGTTCGGCCGTCTCCGTGTCGTCGGACGTGCGGCCCGCTGTCACTCGCTCGGTGAGCAGGACCAGCCCCAGATGACGCAGGGCGGGGTCCTCGTGCCGGATCAGACGTCCGAGGACTGCCGGTGGGCAGTCCTGCGCGTCCAGGAGCCCGGACAGCCGTCCGGCGTCGGCCCGGCGTACGGCATCGTGGAACTGTTCATCGGCCGGCGTGTTCACCGTCGGATGCTAACCGGGGCTCTCCCGGCTCCACCAACGGAAATTCGCCCCCGTCAATAGCCGCCGAACGGCACATGGTCCGCCAGCGCCAGGTCGCGGGCGAAGGCCCTCATACGCAGCAGGCACCGGGCGACGAGGCGGACGGCCGGTGTGTGGCGCGGGCCGTATGCCGCGGCCCAGAGTACGGGGATGTGCGTGGATGGCTGGATGTGAGTCATACATCCAGCTTCGACCCGTACCGGCCGCCGGCCCAACAGATGGTTCAGCCCGCTGCGATCGATACCGTTGATGGATGGAGATACGCCGACTCCGCCACTTCATGGCGGTGATCACACACGGCAGTTTCACCGCCGCCGCCCGTGCCGGGCTGATCGTGCAGTCCGCGCTGAGCACCTCCGTACGCAACCTCGAACGGGAGCTGGGTGCCGAGCTGTTCGACCGGACCGGCCGACGTGTGATCCTCACCGAGGCGGGCCGCGCGCTGCTGCCGTCGGCCAGATCGGTGCTCGCCGGGACCCAGGCCGCGCGGGACGCGGTGGCTGCCGTGTCGGGGCTGGTGACCGGCCGGGTCCGTATCGGCACCATCCAGACGCTGACCTGCGTGGATCTGGCGGCCGAGCCGGCCTCGTACCACCGGCTCCGGCCGGGGTGCAGATCTCGCTCCGCGAAGCGACGACGCCGGAACTGGTCGCGGGAGTACGGGCCGGTGAGCTGGATCTCGCCTTTCTCGCGCCGGACGCCGCCGAACTCCACGACGGCATGGCCGGGTTCGCGACCTGGCACGAGGACCTGGTGCTGATCACCGCGCCGGGCCATCGGCCGGCGACGGCCGGGCGCACCCTTATCAGGGATCTCGCCGACGAGCCGTTCGTGGACTTCCACGCGGGCACCGGTCCGGAGACCGCGGTGCGCAGGCCGGCCGCGCACTGCGGGCCGGCGCGCCGGATCACCTGCGACGTCACCCGGATCCGGCTGCTCGTCGATCTCGTACGGCCCGGGATCGGCGTGGCTGTCGTGCCGCGGCGGATCGGTGAGGAGGCGGGGCTGCCATGTGTGAGCATCCGCCGGCCGGAGCCCGGCCGGACGGTGGTCCTCGCGGGGCGGGCGCCCCGCCCCCGCAACCCGGCGGCGGTGGCGCTCCTCGACCGGCTGACCGGCGGCGCTCCCCAGGCGGCCGGGGACTAGGGACGCAGGGCGCGCAGCAGCAGGTCGGCCAGGTGGTCGGCGACCTCCTGCTGGCTGAGCGGGCCGTCGGGCCGGTACCAGGTGGACAGATGGTGGACCGAGCCGAAGTGGTAGTCGACGATCAGGTCCGCCGGGGTGGCCGTGGAGAACACTCCGCTCTGCTGGCCCTCTTCCACCAGGGCCCGGAAGCGCTCGTGGTAGCGGCGCCGCTCCACCCGTACCTGCTTGTTCTTCTCCGGGCTGAGGTGGTGCATGGACCGGAAGAAGATCGAGGCGTCGTCGAGGTTCTCGATGGTCGTGACGACCACGTCCGCGGCGGCGTCGCGCAGCCGCTTTTCGACCGGGGCATCGGCACCGGCGAAGGCGTCGAGGCGCTCCTGCTGGAGCCGGAGCACCCGGGCGTAGACCTCCTGGAGGAGGTCCTCCTTGGAGCCGAAGTAGTGGTAGAGCGCGCCCTTGGTGACGCCCGCCGCCTCGACGATCTCCTGGACCGAGGTGCGGTCGTACCCCTGCTCTGCGAAGAGCCGGGTGGCGGCGGCCAGCAGCCGCTGAGGGACGGGGACCGTGTCCCCGTCCGTCGCCTTGGCCATTGCCGCCACCTTTCTTCCGAGCTGTGCGTGAATCCGCGCCGTGCGTGAATCCGCGCCGTGCGTGAAACGGTCTATCGGGGGGAACGCAGTTCCCGCCTGAGGATCTTCCCACTCGCCGTCTTCGGGAGTTCCGTCAGGATCTCGACCTCGCGCGGGTACTTGTACGCGGCAAGCCGTTCCTTGCAGTACGCACCCAGTTCCTCGGGTTCGACCGTGGTACCCGGCCGCAGGCTGACGTAGGCACGGACGGTCTCGCCGCGGTAGGCGTCGGGGACACCGACGACGGCCGCCTCCCGGACCGCCGGGTGGGTGTAGAGGACGTCCTCCACCTCGCGCGGCCAGACCTTGAAGCCGGAGGCGTTGATCATGTCCTTCTTGCGGTCGACGACGTAGAGCCAGCCTTCGCTGTCCATGAAGCCGATGTCGCCGGTGCGCAGCTCGCCGTCGGGGAAGGCGGTGGCGGTGGCCTCGGGCAGCCGCCAGTAGCCGGAGACGACCTGCGGCCCGCGGACCGCGATCTCGCCCTGCTCACCGAAGGGCACCTCGTCGCCGTTCTCGTCGAGGATCCTGACCACCGTGTCGGGGCCGGGGACGCCGACGGAGAGGGTTCCGGAGACCGGGTCGACGGGGGCCTCGCGCTCCGGCGGTACGGAGGCGCAGGGGGCCGTGCACTCGGTGAGGCCGTAGCCGTTGCGGATGTACGGGCCGAAGCCCGCCCGGAACTTCTCGACGAGCGCGGGCGGCAGCGGTGCGCCGCCGGAGGAGATCACCTGGAAGGAGGAGAAGTGCTCGGGGGTGACGCCGGGGTCGGCGGCCAGTGCCATGAAGGCGGTCGACGGGCCCACGGTGTAGGCGGGGCGGTGTTCGGCGAAGGCTTCGAGGACGACGCCCGGGTGGAAGCGGTACGCAAGGACGAGGGTGCCCGCGTTGGTGAGACAGGCGGCCAGCTGGCACACCATGCCGGTGATGTGGAAGAGCGGGGCGAGCGCGAAGTAGGAGGAGCCCTCGGCAATGGGGTGCCCGGAGCGCTGGCGCTCGGCGTTGACCATGATGTTGCCGTGGGAGTTCATGGCACCCTTGGGGGTGCCGCTGGTCCCGGAGGTGTAGCTGATCAACGCCACGTCGGCGGAGGTGAGTTCGCGCCCCTCGGGGGCCCCCAGGCCCTGCCGGGCCACGGCGACCAGGTCGTCGGCATCCTCGGGCACGGGCAGCCGCTCGAAGCCGAGTACGCGCGCGTCGTTCTGCGTCTGGAGGTCGAGCTCACAGGTGGTGAGCGCGATCCGTACGGTCGGGGCGTCGGCCGCGGTGTCCCGCAGATACGCCTCCCAGGCCCGGTCCGCGCAGATCAGCGCGGTGACCTCGGCGTCCTTCAGTACGTGGCCGACCTCCCCGGACTTGTACATCGGGTTGAGCGGGACGACGGTGGCACCGGCCTTCCAGGCGCCGAGCAGTGCGAGCACGAACTGCGGGGTGTTCTGCAGCATGATCGCGACGCGGTCGCCGCGCCCGAGGCCCTTGGCGGCGAGGTGGCCGGCCACCGAGTCGGAGAGCGCGTCGGTCTCGCGGTAGCTCAGGCGTCCGTCGAAGTAGGCGAGCGCGGGATGCCCGGGGCTGCGGGCGACGGAGGCACGGAAGGCGTGGACCAGGGTCTCGGCCGGGCTGATGGGGGCCCGCTGGGCCTCGCTGAGCAGGGAGATCCACGGCTTGGCTGCGTAGATGGACTCGGTCATGCGCCGGTCTCCTCCCACTTCTGCTGGAGGTGGTTCATATTGCCGAGCCAGTGGTCGGTGTCCTTGGTGCGGGCCCGGTAGTAACCGGCGACCTCGGGGTGCGGCAGTACGAGGAAACGGTCCTCGGCCATGGCGTCGAAGAGCGCGTCGGCGACCGCCTCGGGCTCGATGGCGCTGGGGGCGAGGACGAGCTCACCCGCCGATCCGGCGGCGGTGAGCATGTCCGTACGCACGCCCTGCGGGCAGATCGCGTGGACCTTGATGCCGCGGTGCCGGTAGGTCAGCGAGAGCCATTCGGCGAAGGCGACGACGCCGTGCTTGGTGACGCTGTACGGCGCGGCGCCGATCATCGTCAGCAGTCCGGCGGCGGAGGCGGTCGAGACGAAGCGGCCGCTGCCGCGCTCCAGCCAGTCCGGCAGCAGCGCCCTGGCCGCGCGGACGTGGGCCATCACATTGACGTCCCAGGCGGCGGCCCAGACGTCCTCGTCGGCGAAGACGTCGCCGGGCGAGGCGAGGCCCGCGTTGGCGCAGTAGACGTCGACGGTGCCGTCCAGCGCGTCGCGGGCGGCGTCCACGATCTGCGAGGCGTCACCGGCTACGGCGGTGCCGCCGATCTCCTCGGCCAGCGGCTTGATCCTGGCCTCGTCGAGGTCGTTGACCACGACCCGCGCGCCTTCCGCGGCGAACCGGCGGGCCAGAGCGGCTCCGATGCCGCCTCCGGCCCCTGTGATCACTACGCCCGCGCCCTGCACCGTACTCATCGGGTCCCGCCTCTCTCAGCCGACTGCCCCAGCAGACTAACCAGTCGGTATGTCGTAGTGGAAGGGGTTGACACCACTCGGGCGACACTCCTGTCACAACCGTCGCGTCCGGCTCATTCCGTATGGCCTGAACGCGCGCTAGCGTGCGTGACCATGACAGACGTCGCGATCATGGAGGTAGCTGAATGAGCCTGTCCAGACGTGGTTTGCTGGCAGCCGGCGGTGCGGTGGGAGCCCTCGCGGCGACGGCCGCCGGTACCGGGGTCGCGACCGCCGCCCCCGCGCCCGGCCAGGGGCGGGGCAACGGTCACGGCCGGGTCCGTACCGGCTTCGACCGGCTGGCGGCGGACGGCTACGCACTGCTGAAGGGCCAGAAGGTCGGGGTCGTCACCAATCCGACCGGGATCACCTCCGACGTACGCCACATCGTCGATGTGATGCACCCGGACGAGCGGGTGAACCTGATCGCCGTCTTCGGACCCGAGCACGGTTTTCGCGGCACCGCGCAGGCGGGCGGTTCGGAGGGACGGTACGACGACCCGGCGACCGGACTCCCGGTCTACGACACGTACTTGAAGAGCGGGCAGCCGCTCGCCGATGTCTTCACCGCGTCCGGCGTGGACACGATCGTCTTCGACATCCAGGATGCGGGCGCCCGTTTCTACACATACATCTGGACGCTGTACGACTGCATGGAGGCGGCGGCGCTCGCAGGCAAGCGGTTCGTCGTCCTGGACCGGCCGAACCCGGTGACCGGGCGGGCGGCGCTCGGGCCGGTGCTCGACCCTGCGTTCTCGACCTTCGTCGGCCGCCGGGAGATCTCGCAGGCGCACGGCATGACGGTCACCGAGCTCGCGCTGCTCTTCAACGCGGAGTTCCTGGCTGAGCGGCCGGTCGAGCTGGACATCGTGAAGATGTCGGGGTGGAAGCGCTCGGACTTCTTCGACGCGACCGGGCTGCCGTGGGTGCCGCCGAGCCCCAATATGCCGACTCCGGACACGGCGCTGGTCTACTCGGGGACGTGCCTGTTCGAGGGCACGAACCTCTCCGAGGGGCGCGGCACGACCCGTCCGTTCGAACTGCTGGGCGCGGAGGGCATCGACCACCGGTGGGCGGCGGCCGCGAACGCGCTCGATCTGCCGGGGGTCGCGTTCCGCGAGGCGTACTTCGCGCCGACGTTCTCCAAGTTCCAGGGGAAGACGGCCGGCGGGGTGCAGCTGCACGTCCAGGACCGTGAGGTGTTCGATCCGGTACGCACGGGGATCGCGCTGCTGGTGACGGCGAAGCGGACGTGGAGCGGGTTCGCGTGGCGCTCGGACAACTGGATCGACAAGCTCACCGGCAACACGCGGGTCCGCACGATGATCGATGCGGGGGCGGACGCGGATGAGGTGGTGGGGGCGTGGGCGGCGGATCTCGCCGCGTTCCGGGCCGTCCGGAAGAAGTACCTCCAGTACCGGTGAGACGGGCCGGGCGGGTCCGAGGGCTCGGGCCCGCCCGGCGAACCGGTTCCGTCCTCAAACGCCGGACGGGCTGGAAATGCCCTACCGGTGGGCGGGGAACTCCACCACCTGCTGGTACGTCGGGCGGTTCTGCCAGTGGATGGACTTCTGGGCGATCCCACCGAGCGGCCGGTGGATGATCGAGTCCGTGCACCACTGCTCGCCGGCCTTGCAGCTGTCGTCCCCCGGGTAGACCTCCGCGGCCGGCTCCGCCGCAGCCCGCTTCAGGGACGCCAGCAGCGCGTCACGGCAGCTGCCCAGATCGCCGTTCCCGCAGTACGCCTTGGCCAGCGGCCCCTTGACCGGCTGCCCCAGGACCCGGCGCAGGTCCTTGTCCACGAAGCCCCACCAGCCGTACTGGAACGCCGAACCGCTGTGCGCCCCGCTCGGTCCGTGGCTGGCCGCCGGGGACTCGTCCGTGGCGAGGTTCGCGGTCAGCGCCCCGTACAGACCGTCGCCGAGACCCGGCTTGAACTCGGCCTCGACCAGCTTCGGCCACCACGCGTCCATGATCCGTACCGCATCGGCATAGGTGTACGCGTGCGATCCGGGGCTGCTCTCCTTGCGCTGCGAACCGGCCGCCCGCCAGGACTCCAACTGCTGGACGGCGCTGTTCAGTTCCGGATCGGTGACCGGCTGGGAGCGGATCACCTTCAGCAGTTCGGGCAGCAGCTGCTCGCCGCGCAGATCGGTGACCGCGGCCTGAGCCATGGCCCGGGTGAGGGACGCACGGGTCACGCCGCCCTCCTCGACCAGCTTCGCCACCCGGTCGTCCAGCAGATCGGCCCGGTGCACGGCGCTGAGGCCGAAGCCCGCGGAGGCGTACCCCTCGGCCTGCTTGTTGTTCCAGGAGACGTAGTAGTCCTGGCCGCTGGAGTGCGGGTGCTCGGCGAACGGGGTGTACGCGGCGGTGTTGGCGGCCGGGTCGTACCCCTTCCACTCGTAGGCCTGCGCGGCCTTCACGGGCAGCGCCGGGTCGACGCCCGCCGCGCGCACCGGGTTCATTCCGCTGTTGTAGTACGCGGCGGTGCGGGAGTCGGCGTAGAACCAGTTGAACGCGTAGTCGATATTGCTCGCCGCCCGCTGGAACGAGGCGGCGTCCTTGACGTACGCCGGGTCGTTGAGCATCTGGAAGCCGATGATCGAGTCGGCCTCGTGGCGGTAGGTGGTGCGCAGCGAGGTGTACGCGACGGGTTTGCCGCCCACGGTGGCGCGGTGGGTGACGATGCCGTAATCGGTACGTCGGACCTGCATCCGGTAGGAGCCCTCCGCCGTGGAGTCGGCGACGGTCGGCTTCCAGGAGTTGGTGCGCTCCAGGGTCTCCATGGCGGTGCAGGTGCCGCGGTAGAGGTAGTGCGTGGAGTCCTTGGTGGGCGTGGAGCCGTCGGGCTCGCACAGGTCGATGGCGTAGGTGTCGGTGATGTCCTGGCCGGCCGAGGTGGCGCTCCAGGCGTAGTCCTGGCCGCGGCCCATCTGGATGTACATGCCGACACCGGCGAAGGAGACGCCTCGGGCGCTGATGCCGGGGCCCTGGAGCTCCTGGAGCATCATCAGCTGCGGGGCGAAGTAGCCGGTCTGGGGTCCGAAGACGGCGATCGGGTTGCCGCTCTCGGTGTTCTTGCCGGAGACCAGCAGGGCGTTGGACATGCCGCGCTTCTGGGCGCCGGAGCCGGAACCGGGCAGCGAGCCCTCAGGGATGACGCCGTCGTCATAGATGCCCTGGGCCTTCTTGAGCGTGGCCGGGGCCTTGACCGGGGCCTTCCTGTCCGTGCCCGCGGATCCGGTGCGGTCGTAGATCAAGGGCTCGGCCGTGACGGACCCGGCATCGGGCAGTGCGGTGCCGCGGGCGGTGGCGGGCTTTCCGGCGTACGGGAACGACGTGCCGTCATGGATCGTCAGCACGGCCTCGGGGTCGTTGCGCTGCCGGAACGACTCCCAGACCTTGGTGCCTTCGGCGACGCCGTACTTCTGCTGGGCGGACAGCAGCGAGAGCGCCGCCTGCACTTCCCCGCCGCCACCGCCACCGAACTGACCGCCCACCACGGAGGCGATCGAGATCAGGTCGGTCAGCTTGAACGGCTGGATCTCCCCGATGTTGGTGATGGCGTCGATCTTGCCGGTGAGAACGTACTCACCGGGGAAGTAGCGGCCGTTCTTGGACTTCTCGCGGTACGCGTTGATGCCGTCGACATACGCCTGGGCATCCGTCATGGCCTGTTCGCCGCGGGCGCCCTCATGGGTCCTGATGTACTCGACCTGCGCTTCGAGATCGGCCTCCGCGTACGGGGCCTGCGGCCAGAACTGCTGCTCCAGGCCCTGGTTGGCGAGCGCGCCACCGGCGAACGAGGTCAGTTCGCCGCGTCCGATGTGCCGGAAGAGGTCCATCAGCCAGAGCCGGTCCTGCCCGGCCGCGAATCCGGCGCCGAACTCGGTGCCGTAACGGGTGGTGCCCTTGATGTGCGGGACACCGGACGTCTTGTCACGGGTGATGGTGACGTCGTCGCGCGGCGCGGTGACGGACTCGACCTGGTCCCCGGGGACGCCGAACGAGGCGTCGTTGAAGAAGTCGGTCAGCTTCTGGTCGGTGAGACCGGTGTGCCCGGCCACCAGGCCGTTGTAGCGGTCGAGCTGGTCGTCGCTGTGGGCGGGGTGCGTACCGAACGCCTTGTTGCCGAGGATGTCGACGAGGGTGGCGTTGCCGTTCTCGCCGGGCGGCAGGATGTCGTCGCACTGCCCCTGGCAGTAGTCGGTGACGGGTGCGGGTTCCGCTGCCGCGGCGCCGGACTGCGGCGAGGCCGCCAGCAGGGTGGTGCCGAGTGCGAGAACCGCCGCGACGGTGGCGGCTCTGAACTTGACGGTGCGTGGGGGCATGCGTGCTCCTCCGAGAGGCCGATGCGCCGGAGGTTACCGGCGGTATGACTCGCCGGTAAGGTGAACAACTGTCACCTTTTCCGAATCGTCACATGCCGCCACACGCGCCCCCATGACGATGAGTCATCTCGCATGGTGGACGTCACCTTGATTCGATGGATCCGAAACGGGCAGCCGTACGTCCATTCCCTGACGCCGAAGTACGAGCGACGGAGGTGGCAGTGCAGTGGCCGGATTCCGGAGTCTTGCGAGACAGGTCCGCGACCCGCGGAGCGACCTGGCGCTGCGGCGGTATTCGCTGCGCAAGTGCCTGGAGAGGTTCGCCCCTTACGGGCACCGGGCGACCTGGGATCATCTGTGCGCCCGGCACGGGATCGAGCCCGAGGACCGGTCCCCCGATCCGGTGCGGCTGATGCGCGCACTGGACGAGCTGGAGGCGGCGCGGGCCGTCTGGCTCGGGTACGAGGCGGGGTTCGCCGAGCGCCGCAGGCGGGAGAAGCACGACGGACTGCGCAGGCCGGGCGCGTTCGACGACTGGCACCGGCGCACCTGGGGCGGCCACGGGGTCGCCCGCTGCGAGGACCCGGCGGTTCACCCCTCGGCGCCGCTCGCCGAGGTTCTCGGCCGGCTGATCGCCGCGCTGGAGTCGGAACCGGGCGCGTCCTGCCCGGTGTGCGAGGGCGCGGAAATCGCCTGGCGGCACGACCTGGAGTGCGAGCCGTGGTCGGGGCCGGTCTGCACGGGGTGCGGGATCGTGGTGCCGCAGCCGGTGCTCACACCGGGGGCGCTGGCCAAGGCCCGGAGTGTACGGCGCCGGGATCTGGCGTCGGCGGCGTGACAGACGGCGAGAGCGTCCGGCCCGCCCGGCAGCCCGAGCGGGCGGGCCCCGCCCCTACGGGCAGTCGGCCGACGGGCGCTCCGGCATCAGGCGCGAGCCGCTGATCCGCTGACCGGAGATGTCGTTCGGATTGGAGAGCACACAGTTCTCCAGCGACAGACAGCCGCAGCCGATGCAGTCGGTGAGATGGTCCCGCAGCCGCCCCAACTGCTCGATGCGCTCGTCCAGTTCAAAACGCCATGCCGCGGAGAGCCGCGCCCAGTCGTCACGGTTCGGGGTGCGCTCCTCCGGGAGTTCGGCGAGGGCGTCCCGGATGGTGGCGAGCGGGATTCCGACCCGCTGCGCCGCACGGACGAACGCGACCCTGCGCAGCGCGTCCCTGGTGTAGCGACGTTGGTTGCCGCTGGTGCGGCGGCTGCTGATCAGGCCCTTGGCCTCGTAGAAGTGCAGGGCCGAAACAGCGGCGCCGCTGCGTGCGGAGAGCTGGCCGACCGTGAGTTCATGGAGCGTCTGTGGGATCTGGGGCACCCCTCCAACCCTACGTGTCCGCGCCCGGCCGGTCCGTCGTTGACAGGAACGCACCCGCCAACCATGCTGAGCAAGCGCTTAGACAGGAGCGCGACGCCGGATGGCCGAGAGCTGGAAGGGCAGGGACCAGGGACATGGCAGAGCCGAGGATCTTCACGTCCGCGCAGGAGCTGCGCGACGGGGTGGGCGAGCAGCTGGGTCACAGCGAGTGGCTGGAGATCGGGCAGAAGAGGATCGACCTCTTCGCCGAGGCCACCGGTGACCACCAGTGGATCCATGTGGACCCGGAGCGGGCCGCGGCCGGGCCGTTCGGCACGACGATCGCGCACGGCTACCTCACGCTCTCGCTGCTGCCCGCGCTCGTACCGCAGATCATGCGGGTCGAGGGCATGAAGATGGGCATCAACTACGGGACGAACAAGGTCCGCTTCCCGTCGACCGTGCCCGTGGGCTCGCGACTGCGCGCGACGGCCGCCCTGAAGAGCGTCGAGGAGGCCGGGGGCGGCGTGCAGGTCACCGCCCTCGTCACGGTCGAGCGCGAGGGCGGCGACAAGCCGGTGTGCGTGGCCGAGTCGGTGTCGCGCTACTACTTCTGACGGCGCCACTACTTCCTACGGCGCCGTCACTTCTTACGGCGCGGCTGCTTCTGGCGGGCACGGCCCGCCACCGCCACCGCTACCGCTACCGCTTGGCAGCGACCATGCGCAGCACGAGGTCGGCGTACAGCTCGCCGACCTCGTCCGGCGTCCGGCTGCCCTGCGCGTTGAACCAGCGCGCCACATCGATGCAGAGCGAGAGCACCGCGAGCGTGGTGCCCGGGATGTCGGGGACGTCGAACTCCCCGGCCTGCACGCCGTCACTGATGATCCGGCGCACCACCGCGTCGCTCTTGCGGCGCAGCTCGATGATCTCGGTGCGGTGCTCCTCACCGAGGGCGTCGAGTTCGTACTGGACCACGCGGGCCGTGGTGTGCCGTTCGGCGTGCCAGCGGACGAAGGACCGTACGGCCTCGGCCAGCCGCTCGGCGGCCGTGCCCCCGCCGTCGGCGGCGGCCTCCAGGACGAACAGGGCGCGGTCGTGACCGATCCTGCTGATCCGGTGGAGCAGCTCTTCCTTCGTCTTGTAGTGGATGTAGAGCGCGGCGGGGCTCATCCCCGCCCGGCCGGCGATGTCGCGGGTGGTGGTGGCGTGGTACCCGCGCTCGGCGAAGGCTTCGACGGCAGCGACGAGGAGCCGCCTGGCCGCCTCGGGCGTCACCTCGGCCCACGGCGCACTGTCGCCGTCGGTCTCCTCCGCCGTGCTCATCGTCACTCGCCCCTCTCGTCAGCAGGACGAACACCATACCCCGAACCTGAGCAAGCGCTTAGTGTCCGTCCGGGCGAGATCGTCAGTGCTTCTGGAAGGGGTCGTGCTCGGCGAGGATCTTCTCCAGCCGGGCCTGGTCGACCCGGCTGACGATCTGTCCCGCTTCCTGACGGTCACGGATGACCTTGGCCAGGGTGAAGCAGGAGGTGACGAGGTAGAGGACGCCGATCGCGAGGAATCCGCGGACCCAGGCGTCGGCGTCCAGAAAATAGATACCGAGAGTCATCGCGGCCATCGCCACCCCGAAGGACGCGACGGCCTGGCCGTAGAAGGCCGCGGTGCTCTGCTGCTTGACCGATGCTGTCTCACTCATGGCGCCCAGCATCGGCCGAGGTGGTGTGCGCCACATCCGTCCCCGTACTCAGTCCGGTACTCAGACTCCCGTTCGAGCGACGACGAAGCGGTCAGAAGGCGGAGACCCCCGTCAGCGCGCGGCCGATGATGAGCTTCTGGATCTGACTGGTGCCCTCGTACAACGTCATCACCCGGGCGTCGCGCAGCAGCTTGCCGACCGGGTACTCGTCGATGTAGCCGTAGCCGCCGAAGACCTGGAGGGCGTTGTTGGCGGCGCGGACGGCGGCCTCGGAGGCGAAGAGCTTCGCCTTGGAGGCGGCGGTGGCGAAGTCCTCGCCGCGGTCGATGAGGTCGGCCACCCGCCAGGTCAGCAGCCGGGCGGCGTCGACGTCCACGGAGATGTCGCTGATGAGTTCCTGGACGAGCTGATAGCTCGCGATGGACTTGCCGAACTGCTCACGCTCGCCCGCGTAACCCACGGCGGCGTCGAGGGCGGCCTGCGCGATGCCGACGCAGCCGGCCGCGACCGACATCCGTCCCTTGGCCAGGGCGGACATCGCGATGGAGAAGCCCTTGCCCTCCGGGCCCATGAGCGTCGAGGCGGGCACGCGAACGTCCTCCAGGACCACCTCGGCGGTGGCCTGGCCGCGCAGGCCGAGCTTGCCGTGGATGGTGCGACGGCTGAGGCCAGGGGTGTCAGTGGGGACCAGGAAGGCGGATATGCCCTTGTGGCCCGGGGTGTCGTTGGTGCGGGCGAAGAGCAGCACCACATCGGCCCAGGTGCCATTGGTGATGAACATCTTGCTGCCGTTGATGACATACGAGTCGCCGTCCCGGACGGCCTTCGTCGTCAGGTTCCCGGCGTCCGAGCCGGTGCCGGGCTCGGTCAGGCCGAAGCAGCCGATCGCCTCGCCGGCGGTGAGCTTCGGCAGCCAGTGCCGCTTCTGCGCCTCGTCGCCCCAGGCCGCGATCGTCTTGGTGACCAGACCGAGGGATACGGAGACGATGCCGCGGACCGAGGAGTCGCCGCGGCCGAGCTCCTCGGTGACCAGGCAGTACGCGAGGTGGTCGCCACCCGAGCCGCCGTACTCCTCCGGGACGGTGAGTCCGAGGAAGCCGAGGGAGCCCAGCTTCTTCACGATCGACTTGTCGACACTCTCGGCCCGGTCCCACTCCACGACATGCGGGGCGATCTCGCGGGCGACGAAGTCCTTGGCGAGCCGCCGGACGGCTTCCTGCTCCTCGCTGAGCTCCAGGTTCATCCTTCGGTTCTCCCACTTTTAATTAGCACTGCTAGTTTTTCGCTTGCAGGCCCTACTATGTGCCGCATGGCCCGACCGCGCAAGCCCCTCCTCAGCAGAGACCGCATCGTCGAGACGGCGAGCGCACTCGTGGACTCCGAGGGGCTCGACGCCGTCTCCACCCGCCGGCTCGCCGCCGAACTCGGGGTCAGCGGACCCTCGCTCTACAACCACTTCCGCAACAAGGACGAGATCCTGGACGCGGTCGCGGACGCCGTGTCCGCCCAGGTGGATCTGTCGATGTTCGACGAGTCGGACGCCCGCGACTGGCGCGCCGCCCTGCACGACTGGGCCGTCTCCTACCGGGCGGCGCTCACCGAGCACCCGCACATCGTCCCGGTGCTCGCCCAGGGCCCGGGCCGCCGCCCGGCCGGTCTGCGGGTCGCCGACGCGGTCTTCGGTGCGATGGTCAGGGCCGGCTGGCCGCCCGCCCAGGCGACGTACATCGGGGCCCTGATGCGCTACTTCATCACCGGCTCGGCCCTCGGTTCGTTCGCCCGCGGTTTCGTCGACGACGAGACGGCGTACGACCCCGCGGACTATCCGCACCTCGGCCAGGCCCATCTGCTGGCCGACCGCCGACAGAAGGTCGACGAGGGCGCGTTCGAAACCGGGCTGCGGGCCCTGGTCGACGGCCTCTGGCTCCAGTACGAGCAACTGGCGCCCGCCGGGACTGTTCGGCCGGCACCGAAACGTTCCTGACGCATCCTGGAAAACATGGCACGCACGGCACACCCCGACCCGGCCGCACCGCGGCTCGCCGCCCTGGCCACGCTCCTCGCCGACGAGACCCGCGCGGCCTTCTGTCTGGCCCTGCTCGACGGCCGCGCCTGGACCGCGGGCGAGCTGGCCCGATACGCCTCGGTGGCTCCGTCCACCGCCAGCGAACACCTCGGCAAGCTCGTCGCGGGCGGGCTGCTGGCCGAGGAGCGGCAGGGCCGCCACCGCTATCTGCGGCTCGCCGACGAACGGACCGCGCACCTCGTCGAGGACCTGGCGGCCCAGGCCGTCCCCGACACCGCGCCCGAGCGGCCGCGCACCCTGAGCGCGGCGAGCGCCGGCAGCGCACTCGCTCGCGGCCGCACCTGTTACGACCATCTCGCTGGCCGGATCGGCATCGCGATCACCGATGCCATGACCGTACGGGGACTGCTGAAACAGGACACCGGCTTCGCGCTCACCGACGACGGGCTCGGCTGGTTCGGCGCACTGGGCATCGGTCTGGAGTCGAAATCGCGGCGTCCGCTCGTACGGAGCTGTCTGGACTGGACGGAGCGCAGGCCGCACCTGGCAGGGGTCGCGGGAGCAGCACTGTGCCGGCATGCGCTGGATGCCGGGTGGTGCGTACGGATCGGGTCCGGGCGTGCGGTGAGAGCGACCCCGGACGGAGAAGTGGCGCTCCACGAACACCTCGGCATCGAGCCGGAAACAATTCGGTAGGTGCCGAACAGTCGCGGCCCTACGGTCGGGTCCATGACGACGACACCCGCCCCTGCGGCGACACCCGCGGCACATCGTGACTGGCGGTCCCCTGCCGCGGCCTGCACCACCGTGCTGCTGTGGGCCTCCGCCTTTGTCTCCATCCGCAGCGCCGGGGATGCCTACTCACCCGGTGCGCTCGCTCTCGGCCGGCTGCTCGCGGGCTCCCTGGCGCTGGGCACGCTGCTGGTGCTGCGGCGCGAGGGGCTGCCGCCGCGGGCCGCCTGGCCCGGGATCATATGGTCGGGTCTGCTCTGGTTCGGCCTCTACATGGTGGTGCTCAACTGGGGCGAGCAGCAGGTCGACGCGGGCACGGCCGCGATGGTGGTGAACATCGGTCCCCTCCTGATCGCACTGCTCGGTGCCCGGATGCTCGGCGAGGGGCTGCCCGGCAGGCTGATCGCGGGCATGGCCGTGTCGTTCGCGGGCGCCGCCGTGGTCGGACTCTCGATGTCGGGGCACGGGGACGCGTCGGTGCTCGGCGTGGCGCTCTGTCTGCTGGCCGCGGTGGCGTACGCGGCAGGGGTGGTCGGCCAGAAGCCTGCGCTGCGGCACGGCTCCGCACTGCAGATCACCACGTTCGGCTGCCTGGTCGGCACCGTCGCCTGTCTGCCGTTCTCCGGTGCGCTGATCTCCGACGCCGCCGACGCACCCCTGTCCGCCACCCTGAACGTGGTCTATCTGGGCCTCTTCCCGACCGCGCTGGCCTTCACCACCTGGGCCTACGCACTCGCCAGGACCACCGCGGGGCGGATGGGTGCCACCACCTACGCGGTGCCCGCGCTGGTGGTGCTGATGTCCTGGCTGCTGCTGGACGAGGTGCCCGCGCTGCTCACCGTCGGCGGAGGTCTGCTCTGTCTGGCCGGGGTGGCGGTCTCCCGGATGCCTCCGCAGACTGGCCTGACGCGGAAGAATCCGGCACAGCCGGTGGAGGGACGCCGACATGACGCGGAGCGCCAAGGAACCGAGCGGCCGTAAGAAGAAGACGGAGAAGAAGTCGGCCGGGGCCCGGGAAGCCGTGCTGGACGCCCTCACCGAGGCGGCCCGCTACGGCGGCTCCGGGCTCGACGGCTTCGGCGTAACCGACAGCGGTGACGACGATCCTGTCCTGGTGACGCCCGAGGGCCGGGCCCGGGACGCCTGGCGCGAGGACTATCCGTACGACAACAAGCTCGGCCGGAAGGCGTACGAGAAGTCCAAGCGCGCCCTGCAGATCGAGCTGCTCAAGCTCCAGCACTGGGTGAAGGAACGCGACGAACGCCTCGTCATCCTCTTCGAGGGGCGCGACGCCGCGGGCAAGGGCGGCACGATCAAACGCTTCACCGAGCACCTCAATCCCCGTGGTGCGCGGGTGGTGGCGCTGGAGAAGCCCACCGAACGCGAGCGCACCCAGTGGTACTTCCAGCGGTACTCGGCTCATCTGCCGGCCGCCGGGGAGATCGTGCTGTTCGACCGGTCCTGGTACAACCGTGCGGGTGTGGAGCGGGTGATGGGGTTCTGCACCAGCCGCGAATACCTTGAATTCATGCACCAGGCACCGGGATTCGAGCGGATGCTCGCCCGGGACGGCATCCACCTGGTGAAGTTCTGGTTCTCGGTCTCGCGCAACGAGCAGCGCAACCGGTTCATGATCCGGCAGATCGATCCGGTACGGCAGTGGAAGCTGAGCCCGGTCGACCTCGCCTCGATCGACAAGTGGGACGCGTACACGGAGGCCAAGGAGCTGATGCTCTTCCACACGGACACGGCGGACGCGCCCTGGACCGTGGTGAAGAGCAACGACAAGAAGCGGGCCCGGCTGGAGGCGATCCGGCATGTGCTGCACCGCTTCGACTACCCGGACAAGAACACGGACGTGGTCGGCGATCCGGACCCGCTGATCGTCGGCCCGGCCTCCCGGCTCTTCGAGCGGGGCGAGATGGAAGCCCGGCTGCTCGCCACGGGGCGGGCGGAGGGCGGCCGACGACGTAACGGACTGACGGCGTGACGGACTACTGGAACACGACGAGTGCGCGGCCGCCCTTGCCCGCGATCATGTTGTCGAAGGCCGCCGGGATGCCGTCCAGCGCGATCCGTTCAGTGACCATCATGGAGAGGTCGAACCTGCCCGCCAGGATGTGCTCGGCGAGGACCGGCAGGTCGCGGGCCGGGTCGCTGTTCCCGTACACACAGCCCGTCAGCGAGCGGCCCCAGTGGAAGATCTCCAGGGCGTTGAAGGAGACCAGCTGGTCCTTGCCGCCGATGCCGACCACCGTGGTGCGGCCGCCGCGGCGGGTGGAGTCCCAGGCGCCGCGGATGGTGGCGGGCCGTCCGACGCACTCGATCGCGACGTCGGCGCCCTGGCCGCCCGTGAGCCCCCGGATCGCGCGCGGGGTGGTGTCGGAGGCGATCACGTAGTCGGTGGCGCCCGCCTGCCGGGCCAGTTCCTCCTTCTCGGGGGACACATCGACGGCGATGATTTTCGAGGCGCCCGCGATCCGGGCGGACTGGAGCACGGCGAGGCCGACACCGCCGATGCCGAACACGACGACGGACTCGCCGGGGCGGACCTGGGCGCTGTGGTGGACCGCGCCGTATCCGGTGAGGACCGCACAGCCGAGCAGGGCGGCGTCGGTGAGCGGGATGCCGTCCGGGGCGGGCAGGACACAGTTCGCGGCGACGACGGTCTCCTGCGCGAACGCCGCCACGTTCAGGCCGGGGTGGAGTTCGGTGCCGTCGGCGGCACGGGCATGGATGCCGGCCGCACCGGCCAGGGCGTCGGCGCAGAGCCAGACCTCGCCGATCCCGCAGTGGTGACAACTGCCGCAGGACGGCGCCCAGTTGAGTACGACGCCGTCGCCGGGCGCGACATGGGTGACGCCCTCGCCGACCGCGACAACGGTGCCCGCGCCCTCATGTCCGAGGACGGCGGGGACGGGCACCCGCATGGTGCCGTTGGACAGGGAGAGGTCGGAGTGGCAGACGCCGGCGGCGGCGAGACGGACTCGTATCCGGCCGGGGCCGGGCTCCGGGAGTTCGATGTCGGTGATCTCCAGGGGAGCTCCGACGGCGGGCAGTACGGCGGCGCGGACCACGAACAGGCTCCTTGACGGTCGGCAGCAGGGATCGGGCAGGGGCGGAAGGTCAGAACTGCAGGGACTTGGTCTGGAGGTACTCGGCCAGCCCGTGCGAACCGAGCTCGCGGCCGACGCCGGACTGCTTGTATCCGCCGAACGGGGCGAGCGGGTTGAACCGGCCGCCGTTGATGTCGACCTGTCCGGTGTCCATCCGGCGCGCGAACGCCACCGCCTCGGCGTCGTCGCCCGCCCAGACCGCTCCCGCGAGCCCGTACACGGTGCCGTTGGCGATGCGCAGGGCGTCGTCCTCGTCCTCGTAGCGGATGATCGAGACGACGGGGCCGAAGATCTCCTCCTGGGCGATGGTCATCTCCGGGGTGACGTCGGCGAACACAGTGGGGCTGACGAAGTAGCCCTGCTCGCGCGGGGCTTCGGGGCCACCCGCGACCAGGCGCGCGCCCTCCGCCACGCCCTTCTCGATGTAGCCGCGCACCCGCGTGTGCTGCTTGGCGTTGACGAGGGGGCCGATGCGGTCGCCGTACTTGGCGGCGGCCTCCGCGGCGAGCGCGACCGCCTCGTCGTACTGGGAGGTGTGCACGAGCATGCGGGTCCAGGCGCTGCACGTCTGGCCGGAGTTGCCCATGACGTTTGCGATGCCGACGCCGACGGCCTTGGCGAGGTCCGCGCTCGGCAGGATGACATTGGCGGACTTGCCGCCCAGTTCGAGGGCGACGCGCTTGACGGCCGCGCCGGCCGTGGCACCGATCTGCTTGCCGACAGCGGTGGAGCCGGTGAAGGAGACCAGGTCGACGCCCTCGTGCTCGGCCAGCGCCTGTCCCGCGACCGGGCCGAGGCCGGTGACCAGGTTGAACACGCCCGCGGGGATGCCCGCTTCGTGGACGGCCTCCGCGAAGAGCTGGGCGGTCAGCGGGGTGTCCTCGGCTGGCTTGAGGACGACCGTGCAGCCGGCCGCGAGCGCGGGGGCGACCTTGGCGACGATCTGGTGCAGCGGGTAGTTCCACGGCGTGATCGCGCCGACGACACCGACCGGTTCGGCGTAGACGGTGGAGTTGCCGACCTTCTCCTCGAAGGCGTACGACGCGGCGAGTCCGGCGTACGAGCCGGCCACCAGGATCGGCACGCCCGCGTGCACCATCCGCGAGAACGGCAGCGGGGCGCCGAGTTCGGCGGTGACCGTCGCGGCGATCTCGTCCTTGCGGGCGACGAGGACGTCGCGCAGGGCGGTGATCCTCGCGGCGCGCTCGGCGGGCGGGGTCGCCGCCCAGGCGGGGAATGCCTCGCGCGCGGCGGACACGGCGGCGTCGACGTCGTCGGCGGTGCCTGCCGGGACATGGGCGATGACCTGTTCGTCCGCCGGATCGACCACCGCGATCGTGTCCGTGCCCGCGGCGGCCCGCCACTCGCCGCCGATGTACATCCCGTCGTGGGCCTTCATCGCATTCCTCCCGGGGTGCCGTGGCTACGGCGTAGTCGTCCGCGCCCCAAACTAGCGCTGTTAGTTTTTGGGCGCCAGGGGCCTTCCCCATGGCTCCCGTCACGGTGTCACGCCAGGCGCCGGAAGTCCGCCCGCCCTGGCCGGTAATACGCCAGTAACGGCCTCCTCCTAGCGTCCGGGACCAGCCCGCCCACCCCGTACTTCCCCTCGTAGTTACGGGTACGGAGCGGGCTCCCCCGTACCCGTCCAGGAGGAGCACTCCATGCACCTGCCCCGATCCCCCCGGCGCAGATCCGCCGCGTGGGCGGCGGCCGCGATCACGGCGGCGGCCGTGCTCATCGGCCCGGCCCCCGCTCCGCTCAGGATGGCGCGGACACCGCCGGGCTGAGCGCCCCGGAGGGTGTCCGTCAGCTGGTGACCGCTCGCCTGGCGCGGCTCGGGCCTGCGGCACGCCGGGTCGTCGAGGCTGTCTCCGTGGCGGGCGGCGGGGCCGCGCTGAGCGAGATCCTGGATGTGGCGGAGCACGGCCTGCATCCGCCGCTCTCGTCCGCCGAGGCGACGGATGCCGTGGACGCGGCGGTCGCCGCCTCGGTGGTGGCGGAACGGCCGGTGGTGGTCGGCGGCCGGCCGCTGCCCGGCCTCGCGTTCCGCCACCCGCTGGTGCGGCTGACCTGTTACGACGGGCTGTCCGCCGCCCGCCGCCGGCAGTTGCACTCGGCGTACGCGGAGGCGGTGCTGAGGCGGCGCCCGGATGCCGTCGACACACTGGCCTCGCATCTGACCCGGGCCGACGACCCGCGGGCCACCCGGTACCTGCGGCAGGCCGCCGAACGCGCCGCGGCTCTCTGCGCCAATGACACCGCCGACCGCTACTACGCCGAACTGACCGCCCGGCTCGACGCGCTGGCCGCCGATGCGGCACAGGCCCGGATCGACCGGGGAGCCGTCCTGCGCCGGATGGCCCGGTACCAGGAGGCGGCCACCGTACTGCGCGAGGCGCTGGCGGACATGGTCCGGCGCGGCGACGAGGACGGCCAGGTGCTGGCCGCGGCCCGGCTGACCGAGGTGCTGGCGAAGCATCGCGGCACCGACGAGGGCGAGGAACTGCTGCGTACCTATCCGCCGGGCCCGCACACCCCGCCGCCCACCACCGCGACGCACCATCTGGCGGCAGCGGTCGTGCGGTTCGTGGGCGGCCGGTACGAGTCCGCGCACGCCTCGGCCCGCAGGGCGCAGGAGGCCGCCGAGGCCGTGCGGGGCAGCGAACGCCGGGGGCTGCCGGCCAGGTCCCTGGGGAGCCAGGCGACCGCGCTCGGCCTCGCGGGCCGGTTCGCGCAGGCCCGCGTGGCAGCCGATCTGGCACTGCCGCATGCCGAGGCGTACGGGGATCAGGAGCTGCTGGTCACCATCCTCTCCGTGCTGCGGGAGCATGCGCGCCGGTCCGGCCTGCTCGGCGAAGCGGTCTCCATCGGCCGGCAGGCACTGAGCCTGGCCGAGCACACCGGCGATCCGACGACGGTGGCCTTCGAGCGCGTCAATCTGGCCGAACTGCATCTGCTGCTGCGCGAGTTCGCCGAGGCGCGGGAACATGCCGAGGCGGCTGTCCGGGACGCAGAACCGAGCCCTGCCTGGTGCACGCCGTACGCCCTGGCCGCGCTGGCCAGGGCCCGGATCAGAACGGGTGAGCCCGGCGCGGCCGAACTGCTGGCGCGGGCCGGGCGGACCGCCGAGGCGCAGCGCGACCGGCAGGCCGTGCACGAGGTGCGCACGGCGGAGGCCGAGCGCCTGGTGCGCGAGGGGCGCCCGCAGGAGGCCCTCACCCTGCTGGCCGACGACAGCGACCCGTCAGCCACCCCGCTGCTCGCCTGGGCGGAACTGCTGTCGGGGCACCCGGACCGGGCAAAGCGGCGGGCGGCGGCCGAGGCGGTGCGCGCGGAGCGGGTCGGCGAGCGGCTGTCGGAGACCGATTCCCGTACGGTGCATGCGGCCGCGCTCGCGGCGCTGGGCCGGGAGGCGGCGGCACAGGAGGAGTTCGGGCGGGCGGCGGCCCTGGCGAGGGAACTCCCTTATCCCGCAGGGGCGTTCGCGGTGGACGAGGCCGCCGGGGCGGACTGGGCCGCCGCCCGTTCCCGATTCCCCGGCTGACCGTCGGTCCGGGCGGCCGTTGTCAGCCGAGCTCCGCGGGCTCCGTGCCGGGGTGCTCGAACTGGGTGCGGTACAGCTCCTCGTACCGGCCGCCGGCCGCGAGGAGTTCTTCGTGGGTGCCCCGCTCCACGATCTGCCCGTTCTCCACGACGAGGATGAGGTCGGCCGCCCGTACGGTGGAGAGCCGGTGGGCGATCACGACTGCCGTACGTCCGGCGAGCGCTTCGGTGAGCGCCTCCTGGACGGCCGCCTCGGAGGTGTTGTCCAGGTGGGCGGTGGCCTCGTCGAGGATGACGACGCGCTGGCGGGCCAGGAGCAGCCGGGCGATGGTCAGCCGCTGGCGTTCGCCGCCGGAGAGGCGGTAGCCGCGTTCGCCGACGACGGTGTCGAGCCCGTCGGGCAGCGAGGCGACCAGGCCGTCCAGGCGTGAGCGGCGCAGCGCGTCCCAGAGGTCCTCCTCGGTGGCTTCCGGCCGGGCGAGCAGGAGGTTGGCGCGGACCGACTCGTGGAAGAGGTGGCCGTCCTGGGTGACCATGCCGAGGGTGTCGCGCAGGGTGTCGGCGGACAGATCGCGTACGTCGATGCCGCCGATGCGTACGGAACCCTCGTCCGTGTCGTACAGGCGCGGCAGCAGTTGCGCGATGGTCGACTTGCCCGCGCCGGACGAGCCGACGAGTGCCACCGTCCGGCCGGGTTCGGCGCGGAAGGAGACCCCGCGCAGTACTTCGCTGCCGCCGCGGGTGTCGAGGGTCGCGACGTCTTCGAGCGAGGCGAGGGAGACCTTGTCGGCGGACGGGTAGGCGAAGCGTACGTCGTCGAATTCCACGGACACCGGCCCTTCCGGGACCGCCCGTGCGTCCGGCTTCTGGTCGATGAGCGGCTTGAGGTCGAGGACCTCGAAGACCCGCTCGAAGCTGACGAGGGCGCTCATCACCTCGACGCGGGCCCCGGCGAGGGCGGTGAGCGGCGCGTACAGCCGGGTCAGCAGCAGGGCCAGGGCGACGACCGCGCCCGCGTCCAGCTGCCCGCGCAGCGCGTAGAACCCGCCGAGCCCGTAGACCAGGGCGAGCGCCAGCGCGGACACGAGGGTGAGGGCGGTGATGAACGCGGACTGGGCCATGGCCGTGCGTACCCCGATGTCGCGCACCCTGCCCGCTCTGGCGGCGAATTCGGCGGACTCGTCGGCGGGCCGGCCGAAGAGCTTGATCAGCGTGGCACCGGGCGCGGAGAAACGCTCGGTCATCCGGGTCCCCATCGCGGCGTTGTGGGCCGCCGCTTCCCGCTGGAGCCTCGCCATCCGCGTGCCCATGCGGCGTGCGGGCAGCACGAACACCGGCAGCAGCACGAGCGCGAGTGCGGTGATCTGCCAGGAGATGGAGAGCATGACGGCGAGGGTGAGGAGCAGCGTCACGATGTTGCTGACGACACCGGAGAGTGTGTTGCTGAACGCGCGCTGGGCTCCGATGACGTCGTTGTTGAGGCGGCTGACGAGCGCGCCGGTGCGGGTGCGGGTGAAGAACGCGATCGGCATGCGCTGCACATGGTCGAAGACGGCGGTGCGCAGATCGAGGATCAGCCCTTCGCCGAGGTTCGCCGAGAGCCAGCGGCCGACCAGACCGAGTGCCGCCTCCACGACGGCGATCACGGCGATGAGCAGGGACAGCCGTGTGACGGTGCCCCCGTCCTCGCCGGCCACGATCGCGTTCACGACGCGGCCGGCGAGGACGGGGGTGGCGACCGCGAGCAGCGCCGTCGCCACGCTCAGGATCAGGAACAGGGCGACCCGGCGCCGGTGCGGACGGGCGAACGCGGCGATGCGCCGCAGGATGGCTCGGTCGAAGGGGCGTCGGTCCGCTTGTGCGTTCATGACGTTGTGGAGCTGCGTCCACGCGGTGGCTTCCATGCTCATGGAAGGAACGTACGACCTCCAGTGGACTTGAGGTCAACGCCAGGGTCCGATCGGTGCTCCTGAACGTCGAGACCCGGGATGTCCTTCGGCAGTGGGCAGATCCGGCGGCCGTAGTGGTCGAAGACATACAGATGCGCGAGGTCGACCAGGAGCGGGACCTGTCCGCCGGTACGCAGCCGCATGTCGGGGCCGGTACGGACGACGAGGTCGGCGGCCGTGATCGCGGGGCGGTCCGGGCTGTGCATGGCGTTCGGGCCGCTGTCCGGGCCGGGCTCGTCGAGGGCGACGACGGGGCCGCTGATGTGCCCGGTGGCACGCTCCTTGAGCAGGAATTGTCAGGTGCGGTTGCGGTCGACGGGGCGCTGTCGGGGCCGGGGCGCCGGCACGGCCGGGGCCGCTTCGGCGTTTCGGGCGCACCCGCCGCGTACCCCCAGCCCTGCCGCCGCGAGCAGGAGCGCGCCGAGCATGACGAACGGCGCCGCGGTGCCCGCCACTCCGGCGATGAGACCGGCGGACGCGGGGGCCGCGACCTGACCCAGGCGGTTTCCGGTCAGCCGGAGGGCGAGTGCGGTGGAGCGGGCTTCGGGCGGGGCGGCCTGGACGACGGTGGTCATCGACAGCGGCTGGCCGACCCCGAGACAGAAGCCGAGCACGGCAAGCATCACGGCCAGCGCCGCTACGGGTACGGGCAGGGCGATGCCCGCGCAGAGCATTCCGGCCAGCAGACAGGTCGTGGCGAGCAGCGCTGTGCGGCCGAGGACGCGGAGCATCGGGGTCATCACCAGGCGGCAGGCGATGGTGGCGGCGGCGCGGAGGCTGAGCAGCAGCCCGATGGTGGCGGGGGCGATCCCCCGGTGCTCGCCGACGACGGGCAGATACGCGGTGAGGATGTCGGTCGCGGAGAGCACGGCGAGGCTGATGAAGATCCCGGCCGGGACCCCGCGGGCACCCAGGATGCGGCCGACGGGGACCTTGGTGGCCGGGTCCGCGCGGCGGGTCGTGGGCGCGGACCGGTGCTCGATGCGCCAGAGCGAGACGAAGGAGACGGTGGCGACGGCCGCCGAGACGATCAGGGCGAGTGCGCTCGTACGGGCCATGGCACCGTCCCGCTCGGAGATCACATACCCGGCGGCGACCGGGCCGATGAGCTGGCCGAGGGAGGCGCCGATGGTGAAGTGCCCGAAGTTGCGGTCCTGTTCGGCCGGGGCGGACTGCCGGGCGACGATCGACTGGGCGCCGATGACGAAGCAGAGATGGCCGAGCCCCATCACACCGCTCCAGGCCGCCATCGCCGTCAGCGATTCCGCCCTGCCGCTGAGGGCGCAGCCGCCCGCGATCAGAACGACGCCGATGGGCAGCAGGGGCGCGCACCGGCCGTGGTCGGTCCTGCGCCCGAGCGGGACGGCGGCGAAGAGCGGCAGGAGCGCGTACACCCCCGTGATCACACCGATGGCGCGCTCGTCCGCACCGAGCGAGAGAGCCCGGTAGGAGACGGCGGGCCGCGCCATCGACACCGCCCCCTGCGCGAAGGCGAAGGCGATGACGAGGCGCAGCAGCCAGCTCCTGCCGGGCTCTTGTGTACGGGTCACGGTCAGATGATGCCGAAGAGGAGTCCGGCGCAGAGCACCACCAGTGAGGTGAGCGCGGCCCACTTGACGGTGAACCTGGTGTGGTCGCCGAACTCGACCTTTGCCATGCCGACGAGGACGTAGACGGCCGGGACCAGCGGGGACGACATGTGCAGGGGCTGGCCGACCAGGGAGGCGCGGGCGATCTCCAGCGGGGAGACACCGTGGGCGGCACCGGCTTCGGCGAGCACGGGGACGACGCCGAAGTAGAAGCCGTCGTTGGACATGAAGTACGTCAGCGGGATGCTCAGGATGCCGGTGACGATGGCCATGTGCGGGCCCATGCCGTCGGGGATCGCGCCGACGAGCCAGTCGGCCATGTGGTCGACCATGCCGGTGCCGGAGAGGACGCCGGTGAAGACGGCGGCTGCGAAGACCATGCCGGAGACATTGAGGACGTTGTCGGCGTGGGCGGCGATACGGGCCCGCTGGTCGGGCATGTGGGGGAAGTTGACGGTGAGGACGAGGGCCGCGCCGAGCAGGAAGAGCACCGGGATCGGCATCAGTTCCATGATCATCGCGGTGAGCAGGGCGACGGTGATGCCCGCGTTGAACCAGTAGAGCTTGGGGCGCAGGGTGGCGCGGTCCGGGTCCAGTCCCTTGAAGCCCTCGTCCGCGTCCGCTTCGGCTTCGTCGCCGTCCGCGCCTGTGCCCGTACCGGTTTCGCTTCCGGTTCCGCCGGAGCTCTTGCGGGTACGGTCGCTGCCGCCGCCCGCCCCGACGAGAACCGTCTCCGACTCCGTGACCGTCTCGGTGGCCAGCACCTCGTCGAGGGTGAGCGTGCCGAGCCGCTTGCGCTCGCGCCGGCCCAGCACGACGGCCAGGAGCAGGACGGCGACCAGTCCGACGCCGAGCGCCGGGATCATCGGGACGAAGATGTCGCCCGCGTCCAGCTTGAGCGCGGTGGCGGCGCGGGCGGTGGGGCCGCCCCAGGGGAGGGTGTTCATGACGCCGTTCGCCGTGGCGGCGACACCGGTCATCACGACCAGGCTCATCTTGAGGCGCTTGTAGAGCGGGTACATCGCCGAGACGGTGATCATGAAGGTGGTGGAGCCGTCGCCGTCGAGCGAGACGATCGCCGCGAGCACCGCCGTACCGATGACGATCCGCATCGGGTCGGCCTTGCAGAAGCGCAGGATGCCCCGCACGATCGGGTCGAAGAGGCCGACGTCGATCATCACACCGAAGTAGACGATGGCGAACATCAGCATCGCGGCGGTCGGGGCCAGATTGCCGACGCCCTCGATGACGTAGTCGCCGAGCTTCGCGCCCTTCCCGACGGCGACGCAGAACAGTGCGGGGATCAGGACCAGCGCCGCGATCGGCGACATCTTCTTCATCATGATCAGGACCAGGAAGGTCGCAATCATGGCAAAGCCGAGGATTGTCAGCATATGGGATACCTATTCGCTCACCCTTGAACTCCCACCGGAGTCGGCGGTGCGGATGACGTTAGGGCGCGCCTCCCAGCGTTAACAAGATGTTGACATGCGAGCAATACGAGCAAAACCCCAGGTCAACGCGTGGATCATGCGAGGGGCACAACCGACGGCACCCCCGGAGCCACGGTGTCGGGCGTCGCGGCGGGTGTCACCGTCACCGGGATGCCGTTGAGCACGGCCGTGCCGGAGAGCGGGTCGAGCCGGGTGCCGTCCAGGAGCTGGTTGACGTTGACGCCGGGGCGGGCGGCGGCGACGGACAGCCGGGTGCCGGGGCGGTTGTGTCCCCACCCGTGCGGGAGGCTCACCACTCCGGTGCGTACGCCCTCCGTGAGCTCGACCGGGGCGGTGAGTGAGCCGCCGTCCGATGCGACCGTGGCCAGGCCGCCGTCCGTCAGTCCGAGCCGGGCCGCGTCGGCGGGGTGGATCTGCAGGGTGCAGACGTTCGAGCCGCCGCTCAGCTCGGCGATGTTGTGCATCCAGCTGTTGTTGGAGCGCAGATGGCGGCGTCCGATGAGGAGAAGCGCGTTGGGACCGAGCCGGTCGGCCAGGGCGTGGCGGAGCCTCGGCAGATCGGCGGCTATCGGTGCGGGGAGGAGTTCGATGCGTCCGCTGCGGGTGGTGAGGACCTCGGGGATCCGGGGCCGGAGCGGGCCGAGATCGATACCGTGCGGGTGGGCGAGCAGCCGCTCCAGGGTGAGACCGTCGGGGTCGGTGCCGAAGCCTTCGCCGTACGGGCCGAGGCGGAGCATCAGGTCGAGGCGGCGTTCGGGTCCGGTGCGGCCGGTGAGGGCGGCGGCGAGCCCGTCGGGGGTGCGGCCGTGCACGGGCGAGTGCGGGTCGGCGACGGCCCTGGTCAGCATCCGGTCGATGACCAGGGCATCGACGGCGGACGGGTCTGTGCCGTGCATCCCGGAGACGGCGAGGACGAGCCGGGCGAGGATCTCGCTCTCGTCGAGCAGACCGTCGTCGAGGGGGACGGCGGGGCGGGTGTAACGGACCTGGTTGTGCACGGCGAAGGCGTTGAACGCGAAGTCGAAGTGGGCGCTCTGCGAGGGCGGCGGCGGGGGCAGCACCACGTGTGCGTGGCATGAGGTCTCGTTGAGGTACGGGTCCACGCTGACCATGAAGTCGAGCCCGCCGAGGGCCCGGTCGAGTCGGTCGCCGTCGGGTGCGGACAGTACGGGGTTGGCGGCGAGGACGATCAGCGCGCGGATCCGGCCCTCCCCCGGCGTCTCGATCTCCTCGGCCAGCGCGGAGACGGGCAGTTCACCCTTGGCCTCGGGGTGTCCGGAGACCCGGCTCGCCCAGCGCCCGAGGGCAAAGCCCTTGCCGGGGGCGGCGGGGCGGGGAGCGCGGGCGGTGGCGGAGAGCGGGAAGAGCGCACCGCCGGGGCGGTCGAGGTTGCCGGTGAGAATGTTGAGGACGTCGACCAGCCAGCTGGCCAGGGTGCCGTGTTCGACGGTGCAGCTGCCGATGCGCCCATAGACGGCGGCGGTGGGGGCTGCGGCGAGTTCGCGGGCGATCGCACGGATGGTCGCGGCATCCACGTCGCACGCTTCGGCGACCGCCTCGGGCGTGAACTCCCTTACCGCTTCCGCTGCTTCGTCGATCCCTTCGAGATGGCCGGCGAGCGCGCCGGGGTCGGTGAGCTTCTCCTCGAAAAGTACGTGGGTGAGTGCGGCGAGGAGGAGGGCGTCGGTGCCGGGGCGGATGGCGACATGCCGGTCGGCGAGGCGGGCGGTGCGGGTGCGGCGGGGGTCGACGACGGTGAGGGTGCCGCCGCGTCGGCGCAGCGCCTTGAGCTTGCCGGGGAAGTCGGGGGCGGTGCAGAGACTGCCGTTGGATTCGAGGGGGTTGGCGCCGAGGAGGAGCAGATGGTCGGTGCGGTCGAGGTCGGGCACCGGGATGGCGTTCGGGTCGCCGAAGAGCAGTCCGCTGGAGACGTGCTTGGGCATCTGGTCGAGGGTGCTCGCGGTGAACAGGGCGCGCGTACGGAGGGCGGAGAGCAGGGCGGACGGGTAGAGCGCGCCGGCCATGGTGTGCACGTTCGGGTTGCCGAGGACGACACCGACGGCCTGCTGCCCGTGCTCGTCGGCCAGTGCGGGCAGGGCGCGGGCGATCGCGTCGAACGCCTCGCTCCAGCTCGCCTCCGTCAGGACGCCGTCCCGGCGGACGAGCGGGGTGCGCAGCCGGTCCGGGTCGGCGTCGAGCCCGCCTATGGACGCGCCTTTGGGGCAGATGAAGCCGCGGCTGAAGACATCGTCCCGGTCACCCCGGGCGCCGGTGATCGAGGTTCCCTCGATGGTGAGGGTGAGTCCGCAGGTGGCCTCACAGAGGGGGCAGATGCGCAGGGCGGTGCGGGAGCTGCTGGGGTCGTGCGACATGGGCCCTCCCCGGGGCGGCGACAGCGGTGGCGCGCGTACGTGGGCAAGCACGCCGAGCATACCGACCGGTACGCATGGTGGGGAGGTGTTGTCGTGACGATATTGCCGGGGCCGTGGGACGGGGCTCGGGGCGGTTCGGGGGACGGACCGTGGGACGGGGCCCGGGGCGGTTCGGGGGACGGACCGTGGGACGGGGCCCGCGCGGTCAGTCCAGGACTTGTGCGAGGTAGGCCCGGAGCAGGACGCGGGTCTCGGTGACGATGGCCCGGTCACCCGACGGGTCGGCACGGAAGGCGAGTTGGAGGAGGGCGTCGGCGGCCTCGACACAGACCAGGATCGTCCGGAGCAGATCCTCGTCGGGGGCGCGGCCGAGGTGCCCGGAGAGCAGTTCGGTGAGCCGGCCGGCGACCCGGTGGTTGGCGTCGCCGGCCGGGTCGTCCTCGGGGGCCGGAGCGCCGAAGTCGACGAGGGCGAAGCCGGCCACGGAGCGCTTCATCGCCAGGTATTCGTCCAGGACGGCATCGATGGCGCTGCGCCAGTCGGCGGCCGGGATGGCGGCGAGGCGGGCGGTGATGCGTTCGGCGTAGCTGTCCAGGTTGCGCCGGGCGAGCGCATCGGTCAGCGCGCGCTTGTTGGAGAAGAACCGGTAGACGGAGCCGATGGGGACCTCGGCCCGGACGGCGACGGCCCGGGTGGAGAGCTGCTCGTAGCCGGTCTCGTCGAGGAGTTCGGCGCAGGCGTCGAGTATCCGGGCGAGGCGTTCGGCGCTGCGCTGCTGCACGGGGGCGCGGCGGAGGTTCGTGTTCGCATGGGGCACGGGCTCCATGATGCCGTGGGTCTCCTCTGCGGGCGGACGGTTGACCGGTCGGCACCGGCGCGATCGTCATGCAATGAGCAGGGACAGTCCGCCGATGGTGTACGTGATCATCAGGACCAGCAGCGGGAGTTGCCCCGCGACGGCGCGGCCGGGCGGGAAGAGGCGTACGGACCTGTCGTGGGCGGCGATGACGCCGAGTACGTGGCCGAGGACGATCGTGGCGACCTGGAGCGTGGCGACGCCGCCCGGCCCCAGGGGCGGCTCGGGCGGGACGGGATTGTCAGTGCCGGATGCCACCATGACTGTGCGTGGCCCTTCGGTGACAAAGAGCGTGAAGTAGTGGGCGATGAGATAGCCGAGGGCGATCGGGACGAGTGAGTGCGCGAAGGCGGTGAGGGGGTGGCGGAGTTGACCGGAGATCAACCGGGCGGCGCCGGCGCAGAGGGCATAGAGGGTGGCGACGAGGACGACGGCGCCCAGGAGTCCGAGCGTGGCCGTGGTGGTGCGGCCCAGGGATGAGGTCTGGACGGTGGTGATCCAGGAGGGGGCGTCGGAGAAGCCGTCGTAGGCGGTGGAGCCGAGCATGACGCAGACGGTGGCGACGAGTCCGGGGGTCTGCGGGGTGGCGTCGAGTCCGTTGAACGGGGAGCGGAGTACGAGGCGGCGGTCGGCGGGGCGGCGGCCGAGCGGGGAGAGCCTGGCGAGCAGCCCCGAGTAGACCTCGAAGGCATCTGCCCGGTCGAACCATCCGGCGCCGTGGCGGGCGGCGCCTGCGAGGTGGACGGCGGCGTAGAGGGAGAGGAAGAGGAGGAGGGCGGTGGTCGATGCGGGGTCGGGGGCGACGAGTTCGAGCCAGGTGAAGGCGAGCAGCCCGGCCGCGGCGGGCCAGAGCCCGAGGCGTACGGGAAGGGGGTGGCCCGCGGAGGGGTCACGGCCGAGTGCGCGGCAGACAAGGAGGTGGACGGTGCGCAGCGGGTTGAGGAGTCGCCAGACGGGGCCGAGAAGGAGTGAGGCGGGGACGAGCCCGACCCAGAGGAGTACGTAGACG
Organism: Streptomyces sp. NPDC048473; assembly: GCF_043200155.1. Taxonomy (NCBI): domain Bacteria; kingdom Bacillati; phylum Actinomycetota; class Actinomycetes; order Kitasatosporales; family Streptomycetaceae; genus Streptomyces; species Streptomyces sp. NPDC048473. Next base: position 105,994 of record NZ_JBICXE010000006.1, on the reverse strand, counting down.
GCGCCGGGGGCCGGGTTGCGGTCCGGGTCCTGCGGACCGAGGAGGAGGTGGAGCGTGACGAACAGGGCGGCGGCCAGCCCGATTATGCGCACGGCGATACGGGTGGGGCGGGCGTCGGCGAGGCGCTGGACGGCGGCCGGGAGCGGGCGGCCTGCCCGGTCGCCGCGGAATCGGGAGGTGGACCAGAGCAGGCCGAGCGCGAGAAAGGAGACGAAGAGCGCGGCGAAGGCTCCGGCGAAGGCGTAGAAGGGGGACAGCGGAAGGTCGTGCTGGGCGCCGATGCCATGGGCGAGGACGCTCACCGTACGACGAGCTGGGTCAGGAGCAGGTCGGACTCATGTGTCTCGACCTCGAAGAGCCCGGTGCGGTCGGCGGTGAAGGAGAGGGTGACGGTCTTTCCTGCGGGCAGCCGGGCCTCCTTGTCGTAGCCGTGGACGTGGAGGGTGTCGGCGCGGTCGCTGCGGACCCGTAGTTCGATGATCCGGCCCTTCTTGATCTCGGTGCGGCCGGGGGTGGGGCGGACCCTGCCGTGGGAGACGACGATCTCCAGGGTCGTGTCGGGCCGGGGTGTTTCTGGTTGGTGCGCCGCGGGGGCGGTGGGCTGTGCAGAGGCGGAGGCGGAGGCCGTGGCGAGGGAGGTGGTGGCCTGGATCGGGGCGGAGTTCACCGCCCAGGCGGTGTGGTCGTCGGCGTAGAGCCGGGCGGTGAGGCCGGTGCCGCCGCCGGCGCTGCGGACGAGGGAGGCGGGGAGGTGGTACCAGGAGCCGTAGACGCGGGCGAGGGGGTGGCCGTCGAGGAACAGCCGGGCGTGGCCGCGCCCGAGGAGAGCGGCGCCGCCCACGCTGTCCGGGGTGAACCGGAAGTTCCTTACGGAGAGATGGACGTTCCAGCCGTCCTCGGAGTCCGGCCGGACGGCGACCGTCACCGCGGGGGCGCCCTCGGCGTCGACCTGGCGCAGCCGGTGGCCGGAGCCGTCGTCGTCGGCGAGGAGCCGGCCGACGCTGCCGCTGGCCTGTTCATGGCTGGTGCCGGGTTTGTGGTGGGTGGTGGCCCGCCCGCCACAGGCGCTCGCACCGAACACGAGGGCGCCTGCGGTGAGCATGGTGACGGCTGCGACGCCCGGCCGGGCGGGCCGCAGTTGCGTACGGGAACGCTTCACGATGCGTCTCCTTCCGGGGCAGGGGCGGGTGCCGGGGCCGGGGCTGGTGCCGGGGTGGCAACCGCGTCCACGCCCGTACCCGAGGCAGGGCCCTCCTCCGGCGCACCCCGTTCGCCCTGCGCACCCCGTTCGCCGTGCCGGGCCGCGGCCACCACGGCCCACACCACCCAGATCACGCCGAGCAGTCCACGCACCCAGGCCGGGCTGAGCGGAATCCACGGGATCATGAACACGGCCTTGTCGACCGCGTCGAGCAGGGTGAGCGCGCCCAGGACCACCGTGGTCCAGCCCAGCCAGGGCCGTTCGCCCCGCAGCACCAGCCCGGTCCCGGTCCACCACACCCCGGTCAGCAGCAGTGCCAGCGCGGGCACATAGGAGGAGGCCAGCCCCATGGTCGATCCGGCCACATCCAGCCCCAGGCCGATCGCGCCGAGCGCCGTGACCGCCGTGGCCACCCTGCTGCCACGCAGTCTGCGCCACCACAGCACCCCGCCGACCAGCGCGAGCACCACCGCGACCGCCAGCGCCACCTGTACCTCGATGCGCTCGATGCCGCGTGCTCCGTACCAGTCGCAGCCGGCCGGCAGCCGTCGCGCCTGCACGTTGTAGTCGGCGCAGACCAGCAGTTGGGCGAGTTTGACCGGTTCGCCGACGAGCCGGTCGGTGCGTCCGGACACGGCGCCGCGCTCGGATCCGCAGGTGGGCAGGGCGCGCGGGGAGGAAGGACCGGCGTCCGACTGCCAGCAGTTGCCGTCGCCCTGGCCGTCCCACCACACGTCGGTGCGGTTGGGCCGGGAGTTGCCCGCCTTGTCCGTACCGAGGTGGTTGCCCGCGTACCGGTTGTGGTGGGAGGTGTCGGTCTGCTTGGACAGCGCGTTCTCGCCGCGGATGAAGGCGGGGACCGCCGTGAGGAAGAAGGCGGCGCGCTTCTGCCCGTAGATCCAGTTGTTCTCGTACAGGTTCCAGTTGCCGCCCGCGGTGATGATGCCGGTGCCCGGCGGCATGGAGATCTGCGGGCAGACGACCCCGTCCTCATAACCCCGGTCCACGGGCGGCTTGGCGCAGGTGCCGTCGGCGACGTACGGGTAGTAGTCGGCGTTGTTGTCGTGGATCAGATTGCGTTCGAAGCGGGCGTGGTTCTGCGGCAGCCCGGGGTGGCCGGGGAAGGCGCTGTCCATCGAGGCGCCGCCCATGTTGTGGTCGAACTCGTTGTCGTGGACATAGACGGAGTCGCCGGCGGTGCCGGAGTAACCGACCATGTTGTGGTGGCTGCGGCAGCCGGTGATCTCGATCGAGTAGCGCGGGACCTTGTAGCCGTACGCGTCGTTGATGTCCGACGCGCTGCCGGGGTAGATGCCGGAGTCGCCGTTTCCGTACGACTCGCAGTTCTTGTACAGCCCGTGGTCGCCGGCGAAGGTCAAAAAGCCGTACTCGTCGTTCCACCGGGTGAGGACGTCGTCGATGACGAAGCCGTCCTGGGCAAGGACGTAGAGCGAGTTGAAGGTGGTGCGCTGGGCGGTGAAGTTCTTGAAGTAGATGCCGTCGGAGCCGTCCGCGCGGATCGCGTTGAGCTTCTGGTACTTGGCGTCGATGACGACATCCGTGCGCTCGGCGCCCGTCCCCTCGATCTGGAGGTTCTTCTTGCCGAGGATCGCCACCAGGTTCTGGTTGTGCGGGCATTGCGTCTGCTGCGCGTAGGACAGGATCTGGTAGCCGAGCTTGGAGTTGGGCGCCTTCAGCCGGGCGCACCGACCCGCCGGCTTGGGCAGTGAGGGCTCCTCCTCGTACAGGCCGGGCAGGATCGCGATGTTCATGCCGGGCCTGCCGGCCGCGTCGACGGCCTGTTGCAGATGGCGGTAGCCGGACTTCAGGCACCGGTCGAACAGCTTCAAGTTCCGGGCCCGCAGCCCGTCCGGGAAGCCGGATATGCGGCGCTCGAAATCCGCCCGGTCGCTCTTGCAGACCAGCAGATCCGGTTCGCCGGTGCGGTACACGGGGACACTGCCGGTTCCGTCGGGCAGGGTGACCGGTCGTTCCTCGTGCGCCTGGGCGGCCGGAGCCGCGAGGAGGGCGACGGCGAGCGCCGCCAGGATCACCAGAAGTCTTCGTGTCCACGACATGTGCGGGAGAGTAGAGCATTGTTCAACTTTTGGAACCCCCCTGTGCACCACGAATGCCGTTGACGCGCCTCGATCCGATTCCTACGGTTGTCCATAGGATTCCTTCGGCACCGGGAGCGCACATGAGCGGCATCGAGCAGGCGAGGAAGACGGCGGAAGGGCTTGAGCATTCCGCCGGTTTCGGTAATCAACACAGCTCGGAGGCGGTGCCGGGGGCGCTGCCGCACGGCCGCAACTCGCCTCAGCGCGCGCCCCTCGGGCTCTACGCGGAGCAGCTGAGCGGCTCGGCCTTCACCGAACCGCGGGTGCACAACCGCCGTTCCTGGCTCTACCGGATCCGCCCGTCGGCCGCTCATCCCCCGTTCGCCCGCATCGACAACGGCGCGATCCGCACCGCCCCGTTCACCGAATCCGTGCCCGACCCCAACCGGCTGCGCTGGGATCCGCTCCCCGAGCCCGCGGCCGGGACGGACTTCCTGGCCGGTCTGTGGACCCTCGGCGGCAACGGCGACGCGACACAGCGCACCGGCATGGCCGTGCACCTCTACCACGCCGACTCCTCCATGACCGACCGGGTGTTCAGCGACTCGGACGGCGAGCTGCTGATCGTCCCGGAGCGGGGCGGCCTGCTGCTCCGTACCGAACTGGGGCTGCTGCGCGCCGAACCGGGGCACATCGCACTGATCCCGCGCGGCGTCCGTTTCCGCGTGGAGCTGCTGGATGCCACCGCCCGCGGCTATGTCTGCGAGAACTACGGCCAGCCGTTCGCCCTCCCCGACCTCGGCCCGATCGGCGCCAACGGCCTGGCGAACGCCCGGGACTTCCTCGCCCCCGTCGCTGCGTACGAGGACGACGACCGCCCGGTGGAGGTGGTCAACAAGTTCTGCGGGAACCTCTGGTCCGCGACCTATGACCACTCGCCGCTCGATGTGGTCGCCTGGCACGGCAACCACACTCCGTACGTCTACGACCTGCACCGTTTCAATGTCATCGGCTCGATCAGCTACGACCATCCCGACCCGTCGATCTTCACGGTGCTGACGTCGCCGTCCGACACCCCCGGTCTGGCCGGCGTCGACTTCGTCGTCTTCGCACCGCGCTGGCTGGTCGGCGAGGACACCTTCCGGCCGCCGTACTTCCACCGCAATGTGATGAGCGAGTACATGGGCCTGATCGAGGGCGCCTACGACGCGAAGACGGCCGGCAAGGGCGGCTTCGTCCCGGGCGGCGGCTCGCTCCACAACATGATGTCGGCGCACGGCCCGGACCGGGAGACCTTCGACCGGGCGAGCGAGGCTGAGCTGAAGCCGCAGAAGATCGACGACGGTCTCGCCTTCATGTTCGAGACCCGCTGGCCGGTGACGACGACCGGGCAGGCGGCGGGCGCCGGCCATCTGCAGCGTGGCTACGACGACGTGTGGCAGGGTCTGAGCCGCAACTTCAGGCCGTAGGCAACGACGCCACTCCTCGGCCCCCGCGTCGTCGCGTCCGCTGTGTCGCAGTACGGAGAGACCAGGTGACCCAGGTGCCTCAGATGCCCAAGATGTCCCAGGGGCATGCCTTCGCCCCCGATTCGCTGGTCCTGAACCGCAAACTGCCGCTGTGGTACCAGGTCTCGCAGTCGTTGCGCGCCTCGATACTGGGCCGCGCCAAGGACGCATCGGCGCGGCTGCCGACCGAGGAACAGCTCGCCGCGCACTACGGCGTCAGCGTCCTGACGATGCGCCAGGCGCTCAAGGAGCTGGAGACGGAAGGGCTGATCAGCAGGCACCGGCGGCGCGGCACCTTCATCGAGCCGCGCGCCCGCCGGGTGTCACCGGTCCGGCTGCTGGGCTCGATCGATGCGATCGTGGCCCAGCAGTCGGGCGAGCGGGCCGTGGTCCTCGGCCATGGTCCGGTCGCCGTGCCGGGAGACCTCACCGAGTACTTCCCCGACTGCGCGGAAGTCGTCAGCTACCGCCGGCTGCGTCGCGACGGGGAGAGCGACGAGCCCACCAACTGGGCGGAGAACGCAGTGCATCCCGAGGTCGCGGCCCGGCTCGATGTGGCCGATCTCGAACGCTGGCCGATGACCAAGGTGCTGCGCGACCGGGTCGGCGTCCGGATCGCGCGCATCACCGACACGGTCGAGGCGCGCCTCGCCGACCCGGCCACCGCCGAACTCCTCCAGGTGCCGCTGCTGAGCCCGATCCTGTTCTACACGGGCGTGACGTACGACGAGAGCGGCCGGGTGGTGGATGTGGCGCAGATTCGCTACCGGGGCGACCGGTTCTCCTTCTCGGTCACCGTGGAAGCGCACTGACGGCCCGCCTCCGGCGCCGTTACGATGCCGGAGGCGGCGTGGCGACGGGGAGGACGACACGGTGGCAGCACGGGCGGCGGCCGGAGCCGGCGGGGACGACGACATCCCGCTGCTCGACGACCTCATGCCATGGTCCGTACGGCCTCTGCGGACCGGGCGCTCCTGGGTGACCGCCCCGGATGCCGGTTCGCTCAAGGCCCGTTGGGAGCGGCTGGTTCGGGCGGAGGCCGCCGAGTGCGAGCGGCTGTTCCGGCCCACCCGCCTCCGTACTCCACAGACCCCGGTGGCAGCACTTCCCGGACAGGCCACCGGCACCGGCCGGTTCGCCCGGGAGAGCGGCCCGTGCCCCGAGCCGGTACGGATCCTGCACGGCCCGTTCGACGAGCAGTGGCTGCTCCCCGACCACCGGTTGATCGATGCCGCCCGCCCCGAGCTGTGGCGGGTCGCCGACGGGCACCAGCTCTTCGCCGTCGAGCACGGTTACGTGCCCCAGGACACCGGCCCCGCCCTCTCCGTGACGGCGCTGCTGCCGGACGGTCACTCCCCCGCCGGCCGGCCGGGCCGGATCCGGCCGCTGTACCGGCGCCCCGGCGGTCTCGAACCCAATCTGACCCCCGGACTGCTCGCGCTGCTGCGGTCCCGCCACGGGGATGCGGTCACCGACCGGTCCGTGCTGGCGTGGGCACTCGCGGCGGCCCGCCACTCCCCCGCCGGGTGCGTGGTACCGCTGCCCGCCGACACGGCGCGCTGGTCGGCGGGGGTGGAGCTGGGGCAGGAGTTGCTGCGGCTGCAGCTGCGCGGCGCCCGGGGTGGGGAGCGCCCGCGGCTGCCCGGTGGGCGGCGCCCCTATGTGCGGGCCGCGGTTCCGCCCGTACCGACCGCCTTGGAGTACGACCCTGACGACGAGACGCTGACACTGGGCACGGGCCGTATCTCGCCCGTGCCGGCCGGGGCATGGGAGTTCCGGGTGGGCGGGGTCCGGATGCTGGAGCTGTGGTTCGAGCGCCGTACGGCGGCGGCCGGAGCGCAGGACATGGACGGCCTGGAAGCGGTCAGGCCCCGGGCCTGGCCCCAGGAGTGGACCTCGGAGCTGCTGGAACTGATCACCGTGCTCGCCCTGCTCGACGCACTCCGGCCCCGTCAGGAGGGCCTGGCCGACGGCCCGCAGATCACGGCCGACGACCTCCGCGCGGCAGGCGTCCTGCCGGTCCCGGCCACGGCCCGGCGGCCCGCATCGGTGCTCGACCATCAGGAAGAGGGCCCCGACGGGCAGTTCGCGCTGCTGTGACGGTGCGCCCGGGGCTACGCGCTACCGGTCGAAGGAGTCCAGCACCCGGGCGAGCGCCCGGTCGAAGACCCCGTCCAGATCGATCGGCCCGGGGTCCTCGGCGAATCCCGCCGCCATCCGCGGATACTTCCCGGTCGCGATCTGGCTGATCAGATAGCCGGTGCGCACGGCGTGCTCCTGCTCCTCGGACCAGGGCAGCGACCGGCTGCGCTCCGCCGTGGCGATCTCGTTGGCCGTAAAGGTGGTGACCACACCGTTGACCATGGCGATGAGCTCAATCTTCTCGCCGAACCGCGCGTCGACCCCGTCCAGGCAGCTGAGCGAGTACTCCAGATACCGCAGGGAGTTCGGGCTGAAGCCGTACACGGGTGACATCAGCCGGGGCACCCAGGTGTGGCGGTGCATCATCGCGCGGGCCTGGCGGGCGAGCCCGACGAGGTCGGCACGCCAGTCGCCGGACGGCTCCGGGAACTCGTACTCGGCACTGACCGCGTCGAGCATCAGCTCGTACAGGTCCTCCTTGCGCGGCACGTAGTTGTAGAGCGACATCGTGCCGCAGCCGAGCTCCGCCGCCACCTTCCGCATGGACACCGCGTCGAAGCCCTCCGCATCGGCGACACGGACGGCGGCTGCCGCGATGTCGGCGCGGCTGAACGCGGGCTTGGGGCCGCGGCCCGCACGCTCGGGGCGCGCCCAGATCACTTCGGGTACAGCGGGTCGCCCCACCATTGATCATCACCTCTCCCACCATCGTAGTTACGTACACCGTACGTAGTGCGGTACGGTAGGCCGCATGACAACTACGTACGCTGTACTTAGTGAAGGACTGGAGAAGCGCTACGGCGACGTCCACGCGCTGCGGGGACTCGATCTCGCGGTCGCGGAGGGCACCGTCTGCGGAGTGCTGGGGCCGAACGGCGCGGGCAAGACCACCGCCGTCCGGGTGCTCACCACGTTGACGGCCCCGGACGGCGGAAGCGCCCGGGTCGCGGGCCACGATGTGGTGCGCGAGGCGGGGACGGTGCGCGCGGCGATCGGCGTCACCGGGCAGAACGCCTCGGTCGACGGCGAGCTGTCCGGCCGGCAGAACCTGCGGCTCTTCGCCAAGCTGCTCCGGTTCCGCGGCGAGGCCGCGCGCACCCGCGCCGACGAGCTCCTGGAACGCTTCGAGCTGATGGAGGCCGCCGACCGCCCGGCCCGCACCTACTCGGGCGGCATGCGCCGCCGCCTCGACCTCGCCGCCAGTCTGCTGACCCGCCCGCGGGTGCTCTTCCTGGACGAGCCGACCACCGGACTCGACCCGCACAGCCGCAACCAGATCTGGGCGGCGGTACGGGATCTGGCCGGCCGGGGCACCACCGTCCTGCTCACCACGCAGTATCTGGAGGAGGCCGATCAGCTGGCCGACGACATCGTGCTGATCGACCAGGGCCGGGCCGCCCACCGCGGCACCCCCACCGAGCTGAAGGCCCGCATCGGCAGCTACGCCGAAGTGGTCGTCTCCCATGAATCGGCGCTGGTCCTGGCAGCAGGCGTCCTCGACCAGCTCACCGGCACCGAACCGGTACTCGACCACGAGCGCCGCACCGTGGGCGCCGTCGCGACCGACACCACGCTCACCCTCCCCCGTATCGTCCGCGAACTCGACGCGGCCGGCGTACCGCTGATCGATGCGAGCCTGCGCCCGCCGACGCTCGACGAGGTCTTCCTCCGCCTGACCGGCCGCGGCGACGGCCGCACCTCCCCGCCCCTGAAGGAGACGGCAGCATGAGCAGCACCGTACTGGCCCACGAGCAGACCGTCGCGCCCGGCACAAGCACCCCGATCGCCGACGCCCTGGCCATGCTGGGCCGCCATCTGCAGCGGATCAAAGCAGCGCCGGGCGTAATGATCCTGACCCAGACCATGCCGATCACGATGCTGCTGTTCTTCGGGTACGTGTTCGGCAGCGCCCTGGCCATGCCCGGCCAGGAGTACCGCGCGTTCCTGGTGCCGGGTCTGCTGGCGTCGACGGCGGCCAACGGCATCATGATCGGGATGTTCCAGGCCTCGCAGGACTGCCAGCGCGGGGTGATGGACCGGCTCCTTACGCTGCCGATGAGCCGGCCCGCCGTTCCGTTCGGCCAGACCGCCGCCGATCTGCTGACCACGGCCATCGGCATGATTCCGCTGATTCTGGCCGGACTCGCGGTCGGCTGGCGGATCGAGGGTGGCCCGCTCGCCGCCCTGGGCGCCTTCGGGCTGCTGTTGCTCCTCCGGTTCGCCACGTCGTGGATGGGCTGCTGGCTGGGCCTGCTGATCCGCAACGAGGAGGTCGCCGGTCAGCTGGGCAGCGCCACCTTCATCCTGCCGCTGCTGTCGAGTGCGTACATCCCGACCGACAATCTGCCGGGCTGGCTGCGGACGGTCGCGGAGTGGAACCCGATCAGCGCCATGGCCTCGGCCGCCCGCGACCTGTTCGGCAACGCGTCCCCGGCCGCCGACGCGGCCTGGCCGGTCGCCCACCCGGTGGCCGGGACGCTCGCCTGGTCGGTGGTGCTCCTCGCGGTGTTCGTGCCACTGTCCGTGCGGCGTTACGCGCGCGGCGGCGAGTGACCGCCACCGCGCGCCGCGCTCACCGGGGCAGCGTGGCGGGCCGGTCCAGGGTGCCGAGCAGGCTGATGAAGCTGGCCTCCAGGAAGGCACCGAGCTCCGTCAGCGCGTCCGGCTCGTCCAGCGGCCAATTGGTCACGGCCTCCTCGGCGAACGCCATCCAAGCCCGCGTGGCGATCGAGAGCCGGGGCGAGTCGGGCATCCCGAGCCGCCGCTGCCCCTCCTCCACCCGCCGGGCGAGGGTGCCCCTGGTCCCCTCGACGATGTCCTCCACCGCGGGGTGACTGCCGGCGGCACCGCGGACCAGGGCGAGATACACCCTGCGGTGCTCCAGTACGTACGCCACGAAACCGGTGATGAACGACCGCAGCCAGGGGACGGGCTCCAGCGAGGAGTCCGGTTCCGTGGCTGCGGCGAAGTCGTCGCACTCCTGCCGCACCACGGCGCGGTAGAAGTCGCGCTTGGAGTCGAAATAGTGGAAGAGCAGCCCCCGCGAGATACCGGCGCGGCGCGCCACCTCGTCCGTGGAGAGCTCATCCAGTGACCGGTCGGTGAGCATGTCCAGGCCGATGGCAACCAGCTGGGCCCTTCGTTCATCGGGGCTGAGGCGCGCGGCTCGCTTTTCGGGCATGTGAACAGTCTAGGAGTACTTCGGTGCCGAACTATTCCGGCACCCGTTCCGCACCCCCGTTCCGGTCCGCGTACCGGGCCAGATGGTCCAGCATCGGCGGGATCACCGCGTCGGGCACCTCCTCCGGCAGCCAGTGGCCGGCCACCTCGATCACCTCGAAGCGGTACGGGCCGTCCACCCACTCCCCGGTCGACTCGGCCGCTTCGCGCCCGAGCGCCCCGTCCTCGCTCCCCCAGAGACAGAGCGTCGGTACCTGGATCCGGCCGGCCGGGGCGGTGAGAACGCCCTCGGGGGCGCGGTACCAGTTGAGGGTGGCCGTCAACGCACCCGGAACGCTCAGCCTGCGAACCGTTCTCCTCGATCAGCGAAGGCTCGATCCGGCCCGCGTACGCGGCCCGGAGCCTGGCCGCGCCGTCGGCGAGCAGCCCCGCCTCGGCGGCGCCGCCGAGGCTGCCGGAAGAAGCGCACACAGTCCAGTCGGCCGTGCTGCGCCGGGTCGCCCGGCGTACGGCTACGGACGCCCCGCCTGGACGCAGACCGACATGCTCGCCTTCCGGTACGTAACCGACGGACAGCGGGCCGCCGCAGTGCTGCCCGAACACCTGGAGCTCGACGACCACCCGCGGGCCGCTCCGGTCTTCTACAACTACGGAGTCAGCAGCGTCGGCCCGTACCGCGAAGCGATCCAGCAGATCGAGGTGACCCTGGCGGGCCGCAGGGCTAACTGGATCCGACGAACACACCGAAGCGCTGCTGCGGGCCCCGGGGATGACGGGAGAGCAGACAGCAGCGCAGCGCCGGGACGGTGTGATCGCCCGATCGGCCCCGAGCGGGGGGCCTGGGCGACGGATCCTGGCCGGGGAGCCCGGGTGGTGGACCGATGGGCGGTCGTGACGGGCCGTCGGATCAATCAGTGGCGGCTGCCGAAGAGCGAGCGTCGCAGTCGCCGCAGCGGCGCGAAGAGCGAGACCCGCGCACTCTTGCTCCGACGGCTGTGGGCGGCATCGCGCGAGGTGAGCTCGCGCATCAGCAGCGTCGCCTCCGCGGACTCCCGCTGCGGGACGGCAGGGCCGCCGAGCACCGCGAGATGGCGGTCGAGGCGCGAACTCGTCGCACTGCTCCCGCATGTGATGGCAGGCACACGCGGCCTGCTGCGCACCGTTATCTGTTCCATGTCACTCCCCACCCGTACGAGGGCACCCGGCCCGGGCAGGTTAACCCTAACCCCCCGCGACGACACTCGTGTATCCCGGTCGCAGGATTGAGCACACACATACGGAGGTTGACGAATAGACTCCGAATGCACCCGATTCCAGGGCGAGTTGGACAGAACGGAAGCGTTTGGCCCGCAGCAGACCGGCCGAGTGCCGGACGGAGACCCCTGCGGACGGGGCCTCCTACCCGTCAGACGACCGAACGGGCCCGGCGCACGTACTGGGTGGGGGGTCAGGCAGCCGAGTTGAAGACGGGCAGGTAGCCGCCCGACTGTCCGGCCGCGGTGGGGTGGTACGACTCACCGATGTCGAGCCAGTTGAGGCTGTGCAGCCAGACACTTCCGGAGCAGATCTCGTGCCCGGTGAAGTTCCCCGTGACGTCGGCGAAGGTGAAGCCGTGGTCGGCGGCGCGTTTGGCGGTCGCCGCGTTGAGGTAGTCGGCGGCTCCGTTGATCGCGGTGCGCACCTTGTCGCTCAGGCCGACGACACAGCTGCCGCCGATCTTGTAGAAGCGCGGGTAGCCGAGGACGACGACGTGAGCGGACGGCGCCTTGGCACTGATCGCCGAGTACACCGAGTCGAGGTTGCCCGGCAGGGTGGTGTCGACATAGCTGCGAGCCGTGGCGATCCGGCTGAGGCAGGTCGATTCCGACTGGAGGACACAGGTGGTCATGACATCGGAGAAGCCCGCGTCATTGCCGCCGATGGAGATCGAGACGAGGTCGGTCGAGGCGCTCAGGGGACCGAGCTGACCGGCCTTGACATCACCTGTACGGGCACCCGAGCAAGCGGTGAAGGCGAAGGACGAGGGCGAGTTGGCGGCGGCCCAGAGTGCGGGGTAGGCCTTGGTGCTGCGCTTGCAGTCACCGCTGGAGCTGTCGTAACTGCCGGATCCGACACCCGAGGAGTACGAGTCGCCGAGGGCGACGTAGTCGACGGCCTGGACAGACTGTGCGGCGCCGGCGGTGGCCGCTCCGGTCAGAGCGAGTACGGCACCGAGCAGGAGCGAGGACGAGAACGCCACGAGTCTGGACATTTTCATGGAACCTCCCTTGGACCGACCGGCAGGATCTCCGCTGGTCCGCCGTGTCCGTGGTAGCAGTACCCGCACCCCCACCGGAAGTGTCCATGCCAAGTTGGTCCAATGAGTTCTCCTGCGCGCCCCCCTGAGGTCGCGTCATATCCGCGGTTCACCCGCCGGAAGCAGGGAGGAAGGTGGCGAAACCTGGGTGCGCCGGGTGCCCCCTTGCCGGATCATGGGCACCATGTCCGCCAACCCTGAGTCCGCTCTGCCGATCCGGCTCACCGTCGACGACAGCGATTCCCCGTCCGACGTCGTCGACGCACTGTTCCTCGGCCGCTTCGCGACGGGCGAGCAGCCGTACTCGCACAGCTCCTCCCTCGACCGTGTCAAGGCCGGGGCCACCTTGCTGCCCCCGGCCGCCAAGGTGCTGCGCGCCGCCCGCGACGACGACCGCAGCGCCACACTCGCCGAGGGCGACGGCTGGACGCTGCTCATCTCGCGGTGGAACCGCGGCGCCGATGTCACGGTCACCGCGACCAGCCCGGAGCTGGCGCAGAAGATCCTCGGCCAGGCGACGGACGGCGCCCAGGACGAACCGGAACCGCAGCCCGAGAATGTGACGATGGGCTTCTGGTACGTGTCCCCGCGCCGCGGCCCGTACCGCACCACCCGACAGATCGCCGCCGGCACGTGGGACGAGGTCCGCAACAACTACACGGCACCGGTGGCCGATGCCATGGACCGGCTGATGAAGGTCACGCCCGACGACATCTCCGGCCGGCTGCTCCTGCTGCACGGCCCTCCCGGCACCGGCAAGACGTCCGCACTGCGCACGCTCGCGCGCTCGTGGCGGGACTGGTGCCAGGTCGACTGCGTGCTCGATCCGGAGCGGCTCTTCAACGACGTCGGCTATCTGATGGACATCGCGATCGGTGAGGACGACGGTACGGCGAAGGGCCGTTGGCGGCTGCTGCTCCTGGAGGACTGCGACGAGTTGATCCGCGGCGAGGCCAAGCACACGGCGGGCCAGGCACTGTCCCGGTTGCTGAACCTCACCGACGGACTGCTGGGCCAGGGCCGCAATGTGCTGGTGGGCGTCACCACGAACGAGGACCTGGAGCGGCTCCACCCGGCCGTGGTCAGGCCCGGCCGCTGCCTCGCCAGGATCGAAGTGGGCTCACTGACCCGCAAGGAGGCGGTGGCCTGGCTGGGTACGGAGAAGGGGCTGGGCCGCGAGGGCGCCACGCTCGCCGAGCTGTACGCGCTGCGGCGCGGCAGCGGTCCCGCGTCGGTGCCGAAGCAGGATTCCGGTGCGGACGCGGGCCTGTATCTCTGAGCCCGGCAATACCAGGCCCGTCCGGCGATTGAGGACATCTTTCGAGCCCGTCCGGCGTGTGAGGACAAACCGGCCGCCGGACGGGCCCGGCCCCAACTCACCGCGCCGCGTACGCCGCCCGCACCGCGTCCTCCGCCAGGGACAGCGCCTCGGCCCGGGACAGACCCAGCCGCCGGGCCTGCTCCGCATACTCCTGCGCCGCGGCCGCCGCATGACGGTCCGCCGCATCACCGGCAGCGGCGATGAACGTGCCATTGCGGCCGCGGGTCTCGATCACCCCGTCGGCCTCCAGCGCCCGGTACGCCTTGGCGACGGTGTTTGCGGCGAGACCGAGCTCCTCGGCGAAGCCGCGTACGGTCGGAAGTCTGAAACCGACGGGCAGCGCGCCGGAGCGGGCCAGTTCGGAGATCTGTGTGCGCAGTTGCTCGTACGGGGCGGTACCGGAGTCCGGATCAAGGGCGATCTTCAGGGTCACGCGCTGATTGTCCCCCACCGCCGGAAAATCAGGGGCGGCCTGTGCGGACCCACGCGTAACGTCCGGCCCATGACTGTCCTCATTCGCGACTTCCTGCCCGCCGACGCGGCGGCCTGGGTGCAGGTCCGGCGTGCCGCACTGCCCTACATGGTGACGACTCCCGAGCAGGTCGCCTTCGATCTGGCCTCCGCCCATCCCGGCAAGCGCTACCGGCTGCTGGTCGCCGAGGAGGACGGGGAGCTCATCGGGACTGCGCAGGTCGGTCTCGTCCACGACAGCCCCGAACCCGGCCAGGCGTTCTGCAATCCGTACACGCATCCGGACCGCACCGGGCACGGGGCAGGTGGATTGCTGCTGAGCACGGCCGAGGAGTATCTGGCGCGGGAGGGCGCGCTCGCGCTCTACACCTGGGTGCTCGACACCCCGTCGAACCGCGCCTTCGCCGAGAAGCGCGGCTATGCGCCGAGCCGCTCGGCGCACTTCCTCCACCTCGATCTGGCGGGCGGCTCGCTGCCGCCCCGTCAGCAGCTCCCGGCTGACGCCGAGCTGCGTACCGCCGCGGACTTCGCGGACGACCCGCGCCCGCTCTTCGAGGCGGACGCCGAGACCACGGCCGACGAGCCGAGCGACACCCCGGCCGAGCTGTCCGACTACGAGGACTGGCTCGATCAGACCTGGCGCCGTCCTGGACTCGACCATGAGCTGACTTCCGTCGTGGTGGTCGACGGGGAGGTGGCGGCGTTCAGCGTGGCGCAGACCGATGGCCGGACCCGCTACATGTCGGGGATGACCGGCACCCGCCGGGCGTACCGCAACCGGGGCCTGGCCAAGCTCGCGAAGAACGACTCGCTGCACCGGGCGCGCGCCGCCGGGTACACGGACGCGTACACCGGCAATGACGCGGACAACGGTCCGATGCTGGCGGTCAATCGATGGTTCGGTTACGAGATCTGTGCAACGGAGGTTCGGTATGTCCGCAAGCTCGGCTGAGACCGCGCTGGTGGTCGCCCTGGTGAAGGCCGGGCGGACCAAGATCCGCTACCCGGCGGATGTGGTCCGCGACGACGGCACCCGGGTGACGGTGCGTGCGCCCTGGGCGGCGCCGGGAGTCCGGGACTTCGGCTTCGTACGATTCGAGCCGGGCGATGTGTTCACCGAGCACTACTGGCGCGACCGCTGGTTCGCCGTGAAGGAGGTCCGTACCGGCGCGGGCGAACTCAAGGGCTGGTACTGCGACATCACCCGTCCCGCCGTGCTGCGGGACACGGAGCTTCTGGTCGAGGATCTGGATCTCGATCTGTGGGTGTCGGCGGACGGCTCGTCCGTACTCCGGCTGGACGAGGACGAGTTCGAGGAGAGCGGTCTCGCCGACCGCGATCCGGCGGCGGCCCAGGCGGCCCGCCGGGCACTGGACGAGCTGGAACACCTGGCCCGCACGGAGGGCCTCGCGACGCTGCTGGCCTGACTGGCGGAGGCATTCGTTCCCGGCCCCGGGCGGACCGCTGTACGTGACATCCGCCCGGAACCCCACCCACCGCTCCCGTCAGCCGCCGGCGCGATGGCCGCAGCGGAACAGGGGGTTCGGCATGCTGAACGGGACATCCCCGAAGGAAGCCTCGACCTCCTTCATCGAGGAGGGCAGGTCGAAGGGCAGCACCCCCTCCGCCTCGGAGCGCCCGAACACGACGTCCAGCACCAGATCGTCGTACGCCCCGAAGCTGCCGGTCAGCAGGGCGGCGCCGGCGGAGAGTCCGGTGAGGACGGCGGGGCGGTCGAGGAAGACGTCGATGGCGGTGGGAACCGCCGCGCACAGCATCTCCAGCCGCTGGAGTTCCTCCGGTGGGAACTCCAGCGAGCCGGAGTGGAAGTGCCGCTCCAGCGGTGACTCCCGCTGCTCAAAGGGGGCCTGGAGCCGTACGACGGCGAGATCGGCCTCCTCCGGGCGGTCGACGACCCTGCCGTAGCGGGCCGCCACGGCCGGGTCCACGTTCTCCACGTACACGGCGGGCGACGCCGGAATCCGGTTCAGCGTGTCCCGGCGGGGGGTGAGCCGGACCAGCGAGCGGCGCTGCACCCGTCGGCCCAGCTCGCGTGTGGCGGGACTGCCGACGAGTGCCTCGGCGGCCTCGGGGTCCACATAGGGGTCCTCGAAGAGACCGAGACGGAACTTGTCCCGCAGGATGCGGCGGGCGGAAGCGTCGATACGGTCCTCGGTCACCGATCCGCCCAGGACCGCCTCGACCAGCAGACCGGGCCGGGTCTCGCCGCCGAGCTGGTCGACTCCGGCGTCCAGCAGTGTCAGCAGTTGTTCGGTGAGGGAGAGGTGTTCCACTCCCCAGTTGCGCGGGGGCAGTTCCCCCAGCCCCGGGAGCTCCACGCCGGTGAGGACATTGAAGTCGCTGCACACCACACCGTCGAAGCCGAGGCGTTCGCGCAGCAGGCCGGTGATCGCCTCCCGGCTGAAGCTCGCGCCGACCTCCGGCAGTCCGCTGCCACCGGGGATGGAGTAGCAGGTCATCATCTGTGCGGTGCCGGCGTCGAGGGCCGCCTCGAAGGGCTGCAGGTGGTAGTCGAGGTTGCCGCCCGGGAACGCCTGCCACTTGCCGTGGGCGAAGTGCGAGTCCTCCCCGCCCACCTGGGGGCCGTGCCCGGGGAAGTGCTTGGTCATACAGGCGACGCCGGATTCGAGGGAATCGCCCTGCATGCCGCGGACGTAGGCAGTCAGCATCCGTCCGGTGCGGGCCGCGTCCTCGCCGAAGGTGCCGCTGATCCGGGCCCAGCGCGGTTCGGTGGCCAGATCGGCCATCGGGTGCAGGGCCAGCCGGATCCCGACGGCCCGCAGTTCGCGGGCGACGGCTCGGGCGAACTCCTCGACCAGGACGGGGTCGTCGGTCGCGGCGAGACCGATCGGTTCAGGGCCCGGACTGAACCCGCCGCCGGTGTGGGCGGTGGCGGGGTTGGACACGACGCCGTGCCGGGGGTCGGAGGAGAGGGTGACCGGTATCCCGAGCCGGGTGGCCGCGGCGAGATCCTGGACGTGGTTGTTCCAGCGGGCCATCTCCCCGGGTGAGGGCACCCGCATCATGGCGAAGTGGCTGATGTGGCGTTCGCCGATCAGCTCCGCGCCGGAGCGGTACGGTCCGTGGTCGCCGGCGAGCATGCGGCTGTGGCACAGGAGACCGGCCTTCTCCTCCAGGGTCATCCGGGCCAGCAGATCGCCGACCCGGTCCTCCACCGGAAGCCTCGGGTCCTCGTACGGTTCCATGGTGCCGTTGTGGTTGAGGTCGCGGAACAGTGTTCCGTCGTGGTGGCGCGCGAGTTCGGGCATGAAGGGATCTCCTGTCGGGCAGGGGCGGTCAGTCACGGACGAGCCTCGGGTGCCGGATCAGCGGGGTCAGGGCGGTGGCGAGCAGTGCGGCGACGGCACCGCCGAGGAAGAGCGCGAAGTAGTTCTTGTCCGGCGAGGCGCCGACCGGGTCGCTGCCGAGGGCGAGGAGCACGGGGGCGAGCACCGGGGCCAGGACCTGGGGCACCGTCTTGGCGATGTTGAACACCCCGAGGTAGCGGGCGGAGTCGCCGCCGTCCGGCATCACCCGCAGGACCAGGGCGAGGTCGACGGCGTAGAAGGCGCCCAGTCCGACCGCGGCCACGGCGGTGGCGAGATAGACGGGCCACACGGACGCGGAGAACATCTTGATCACCATGGCCGCGGTCATCAGCGTCCCGGAGGCGACGACCAGCACCCGATAGGCGCCCGTACGCGAGGCGACCTTGCCGAAGAAGGTGGCGGCGAGCACGTTTCCGGCCAGCGAGACCAGTCCGGTGGCCGACACCAGGGCGGCGGCCTGGGAGACGGACATGTCCAGCCGGGCCATCAGGAAGTACAGCCCGTAGGCGCCGATCAGCGCGTTGGCGAACTGGAGGAGGAAGCGCTGGCACCACACCACGGTGAAGGCGGGAGAGGTACGCGGGTCGAACAGCAGGCTGCCGAGAACGCTGCGCAGGTTCACCGCCTTCACGGCGCGGCCCGCGCCGCCGGGGATCGCGGGCTCGCGCAGCAGGTACCAGGCGAGTACGGCACCGAGGGCGCCGACCGTCGACGGGATCACGAACAGGGCGGTGGTGCTGCCGGGAATCAGTCCGACGAGGACGAGTCCGGGCACGACCCCGGCGAATCCGGCGGCGCCGAAGAGCCCGGACATGGTGGCCTGTTGCCGGGGCGGCACCCGGTCCGCGATCACGGCGGACAGCGCGGCGAGCGCGGCGTTGTAGGCGGCCTGGGCGAGGAGCCAGCCGAGGACGAGCTGGGTGGTCGAGTGGGCGGTGGCCATCACGGCGGCGGCGGGCAGTCCCACCACGAGACCTCCGGCGATCCATGGCCTGCGCCGGCCGAAGCGGCCCGTGGTGCGGTCCGAGAGGTGCCCGAAGACCGGGTTGAGCAGCAGGGCGGCGATGGAGCCCACCGCCATGACGGTGGCGAGTACCTGTTCCTTGCGGTCGGGTGCGATCTCCTGGACCTTGAGGCCGAGTGTGGCCACGAGGGGCGTCGCGAGCGCGAAGGTGATCAGCAGTTCGCTGATGATCAGAGCCACGAGAAGACGGCGGGGCGCGGTGGGCCGGGTGTCCGCCGCGGGCGTGCCCGTCGCGGGAGCCTTGGGCAGGGTTTCGGTCATGGTGTGTGTCCCTGGGGGCTGTTGCTCGATGGCGGGGTGTCAGAGCCCGGAAGGGGCGGAGGGGACGGGCGCGGACTCCCGGGCGGGGGCGGCCTTGGCCCGGAACGAGGCGATCACCTCGGCGTCGACACCGCAGCCGTGCAGGAACTGTTCCGTGCCGCCGTGGCGGGTGCGGATGCCGTCCACGAAGGCGCGGATCGCCTCGGCGGGCGCCTCCAGCAGAGCGGGCGGGACCGGCCGGTCGCCGTGGGCCGTGTTGAGCGTGCCCAGGCCCGCGCTGGTGGCCAGGGCGGAGAAGATCCGGGGCAGGGCGTCGGCCGTACGCGCATAGTCCTCGGCGATCTCGTCCACCGGGACGCCCACCAGATCGAGCAGCAGGGCAATGAGCAGGCCGGTGCGGTCCTTGCCCGCGGCGCAGTGCACCAGGGTCGCGCCGGGGGCCGCGGCTGCCGTGACCGCGTCCGCGATCGTCCGGGGCGTGCCCTCGGCCAGGGTGAGGTAGAAGCGGCCGAGGTCGTCAGCGGTCCGCAGCGAGCGGGGATCGACCGCCGCCACTTCGGCGGTGGCGTCCAGCGGAGCCCACAGGACCCGGATGCCCGCATCCTCGGCCGCGGCCCAGTCCGCGTCCGACCGCTCGGAGTCGCCGCGCAGGTCCACGATCGTGCGGATGTCCCGTGCGCGCAGTTCCCGGACGGTGTCCTGATCTGCGGCGGGAAACGGCCGGGCGGAGCGGAAGAGGGCCCCGGGACATATCCGGTTACGGTGGGAATCGGCCGTCAGGGCGGGGTCGCGGAAGTTCAGCAGGGGCACGGGGACCTCACAGGTGATGCGGGGGTGGATGGTGGTCCGGCTGTCGCCGCCGTCGCCCGTGGGAGGACACCAGGAGGAGACATCTAGATGTGTAGATGTCTCAGGTGTGACGGTCCGGCCCTGCGAATGACCGGCAGATGAACATCGGTGAAATCACCGCGGTGCGAAGGTCGGTGGGGCAGGATCCCCGTCCCGGACGGCTCGCGGAGGTTCGTACTATCCAGGGGTGTCGAACCACCGAAGGACCAGTCCGCGCTATCTGCAGTTGGCCCGCCTCATCCAGGAACGCATCGACGCCGGAGAGTTCCCGGCTGGCTCCCGGCTGCCGAGCGAGCCCGAGATGTGTGCCGAGTTCGGCGTCAACCGCCTGACCGTCCGCGAGGCCGTCGCGGAGCTGGAGCGGGCCGCCGCCATCGAGATCCGCCGGGGCATCGGGACCTTCGTGCGCCCGCCCGTCGCCCGGGTGTCGATCGCGGTCGACCCCCGCAGCCAGCGGTTCGACATGGGCAGTACGCACGCCTCACTGCCCGAGTCCACCGCCGGACAGGGCATGGACGTCCAGGAGACGATCACCGGCGCCCTGCCCGCGGGAACCGCCACGGTCGACGAGGAGGCGGCCCGCCATCTGGGCCGGCCCACCGGCGTCCTCTCACGGGTGGAGACCGTGTTCTCGATCGGCTCCGAGACCTGGGGCATCAGCAGTTACTGGATGCCCACCGCCCTGCTGCCCCGGGAACTCGCGGCACCCGGACCGGTGGAGAACCTGGTCCGCGCCCTGGCCGACAGCGCCGGCATCACCCTGGAGTACGACTGGCGCGCCTTCAGCGCGATCGGGGCCGACATCGGCGACGCCGACATCCTGGGCGTACCGGCCGGGAGCCCCCTGCTCGTCCGTGAAGGCGTCAGCTGCACCCCCGACGGCGAACCGGTGCTCTATGTCCGTCGGCGCATCCAGGGAGAGCGCGCCCGCTTTGTACTGAACTTCCGCGAGTCCGGTCCGGCCCTGCCACCGGAGCCGCACGACGGACACCCCTGACCGTCGGAACACAGTTCCCGTGATGACCAGTTGATCTACAGTGCTCAGGTCGGTTCCCCACCTGGTGACCTGAGAAGGAATCACGGATTATGCCCACTGAAACGTTCGAGTTCCAGGTGGAAGCGCGCCAGCTTCTGCAGATGATGATCCACTCGATCTACTCGAACAAGGACGTGTTCCTGCGCGAACTCGTCTCCAACGCCTCCGACGCGCTCGACAAGTTGCGGCTCGAGGCACTCCGCGACGACTCGCTCGGCGCGGACGTTTCCGACCTCCACATCGACATCGAGACCGACAAGCAGGCCCGTACGCTGACCGTGCGGGACAACGGCATCGGGATGTCGCACGACGAAGTGGTCCAGCTCATCGGGACCATCGCGAACTCGGGCACCGCGAAGTTCCTGCGGGAACTCAAGGAGGCCGAGGACAGCGCCGCGGCCGAAGGGCTCATCGGCCAGTTCGGTGTCGGGTTCTACTCCAGCTTCATGGTGGCCGACGAGGTCACGCTGCTGACCCGGCGCGCCGGCGAGAGCCAGGGCACCCGCTGGATGTCGACCGGCGAGGGCACGTACACGATCGAGACCGTCGACGACGCTCCCCAGGGCACCGCGGTCACCCTCCGGCTCAAGCCGGAGGACGCCGATGACCGGCTCTACGACTACGCCTCTCCCTGGAAGATCAGGGAGATCGTCAAGCGGTACTCGGACTTCATCACCTGGCCCGTCAGGATGGCCCCGGAGACCGCGGCCGCAGACGCCGCGGACGCCGGGGAAGGGGCCGACGACGCCCCGCGCGAGCCCGAGACCCTCAACTCGATGAAGGCCCTCTGGGCGCGCTCGCGCGACGAGGTCACGGACGACGAGTACCACGAGCTGTACAAGCACATCAGCCACGACTGGATCGCCCCGCTCGAAACCATCCGGCTGCAGGCGGAGGGCACTTTCGAGTACCAGGCGCTGCTCTTCATCCCGTCGCACGCGCCCCAGGACCTGTTCATGCAGGACTACAAGCGCGGCATCCAGCTCTATGTGAAGCGCGTCTTCATCATGGACGACTGCGAAGCGCTGATGCCGCCGTACCTGCGCTTCGTCAAGGGCGTCGTCGACGCGCAGGACCTGTCGCTCAACGTGTCGCGCGAGATCCTCCAGCAGGACCGCCAGATCCAGTTGATGCACCGGCGTCTGGCGAAGAAGGTGCTGTCGACGGTCAAGGACATGATGTCCGCCGACCCGGAGCGCTACGCCACGTTCTGGCGGGAGTTCGGCCGCGTCCTCAAGGAGGGGCTGCTGAGCGACTTCGAGAACCGCGACGCCATCCTCGGTGTCGCCTCCTTCGCCACGACCCACGACAAGGACGAGCCGACCACTCTGCGGCAGTACGTGGAGCGGATGAAGGACGGCCAGGAGCACATCTACTTCCTCACGGGTGAGTCCCGGCAGGCCATCGAGAACTCCCCGCACATGGAGGCGTTCCGGGCCAAGGGCGTCGAGGTGCTGCTCCTGACCGATCCCGTCGACGAGGTGTGGGTCGAGGCGGAACCCGGGTTCGACGGCAAGCAGCTGCGTTCCGTCGCCAAGGGCGAGGTCGACCTCGGCACCGAGGAGGAGAAGAAGGAGGCCGCGACCGAGCGCGAGAACCGGCAGCAGGCGTACGCGGATCTGCTCGCCTGGATGACGGACCGGCTGAGCGAGACCGTCAAGGAGGTACGGCTCTCCTCGCGCCTCACCGTCTCGCCCGCCTGCATCGTCTCGGACACGCACGATGTGACGCCGGCCCTGGAGAACATGTACCGCGCCATGGGCCAGCCCGTCCCTCATGTCAAGCGCATCCTCGAACTCAACCCGGAGCACCCGCTGGTCAGCGGCCTCAACCGGGCACACGCCGAACGCGGTGAGGACGCCGGCACCGGCCTGGAGGAGACGGCCGAGCTCCTCCACGACCTGGCGCTGCTGGCCGAGGGCGGCGAACTGGGCGACCCGTCGCGCTTCGTCAGACTGATGGCCGACCGCCTTGAGCGCACCCTGTGAGTGAAAACCGCAACGCCTGAGCCCTAGTCCCGGCGCCGCACCCATACATCGGTGTGCGGCGCCGGGTCCTCCGGTGCCGGGCGGGCTTGCTGGATTCCGGCGACCAGCTCCACCTCGTATCCCGCCGCGTCCTCCAGATAGGCGGCGATGTGCCCGTCCCCGCCCGCGTGCGGGTAGCGGTCCGGGAAGAGCGGCCGCCAGCCATGCTCCGGGGCCCTGGCCACCAGTGCGTCGAGGGTGGCCCGGTCCCGGACGTGGAACGCCAGGTGGTTGAGCCCGGGGCGGCGGCGGTCGTGCGTCCCCCCAGCCAGATCGGGTGACTGCTCGACCACCACATAGCTGTCGCCGCGCCGCCAGCTCCGCCCGTGTTCCCAGCGCTGGTACGGGACATGACCCAGCTCACTGAGCAGCCAGCCCCACCCCTGCTCGGCCGCCGGCAGATCGGGCACCCACAGTTCGATGTGGTGCACCCCGCCGGTGTGGGCCCCGCCGGCCGGCAGCGGGACGGCGCGGCGGATGCCGTGCGGCTGGTACGCCACGGTGTCGCCGTCCTCGTGCCAGTGGATCAGGAAGCGCTCCCCCGCGCGGTAGCCGTCGAGTCCCGCCCGGCAGTAGGCGACGATGTCGTCCGGAAGGGCGTCCAGCGGGAACCACGCCAGCTCGGAGCACTTGTCCGGCTCACGGTTGTACGGCGGGCGGCCGGGGTCGTACTCCGCCTCGAAGAACCAGCCGGTCCTTGGACTGCCGCCGGGGCCTCGGTGCTGCATGACCAGGGCGACCCGCAGCTCGTCCGGGCCGAGCTCGACACCGATCTCCTCGGCGGCCTCACGGATCATCGCCTCGCGGACGTCCTCATCGTCCTCCACATGTCCGGACGGGCCGTTGAACAGCCCGTCCGCGTACCCCGTATTGGCCCGGCGGGCGAGCAGGACGTCCGGGCCGCGGCGGAGGATCAGATGCACATCGACGACCTCGGTATGCCGGTGCGGCGGTTCGGCGCGGGCCACCAGGGCGTAGCGCTCGTCGTCGACCTGCTTGCCCCACAGGGCCGGATCGCCGGAGAGCCGCTCGTGGTGGATGCGTTCGGTGAGCTCCGAGAGCAGTCCGGTCAGCCGCTCGGCGGAGAGGCCGACGCCGCCCCAGACGCCTTCGATCAGGATCAGCCGGCCGCCGGGCCGCAGCAGGGTGAACCAGTGACGCAGGACCTCCGCCGGATCGGGCAGCAGGAACACAACATGCCTGGCCATGATCACATCGAACTGCTGCTTGCCGACCGGTGGTTGGGCCGCATCCCCGAGAAACACCCCGGTACCCGTCCCGGCGAGCTTGGCCCGCGCCTGCTCCACCATGCGCGGCGACCTGTCGACGGCGGTGACCCGGTGCCCCTGCCCGGCGACGAGCAGCGCAAGGCTTCCGGTGCCGCACCCCAGGTCGAGCACCTCGGAGCGCTCGCCGGGCAGCCAGCTCTCCAGCCGCTGCGCCCAGGCGTGCCGGACCGCCGGGTCGAGCAGCCCGTGGTCGGGCTCCTCGTCGAAGGAGCCGGCTGCGGAATCCCAGTCGATCGTCGTCATGAGTCGATCGTGCCATCCGCCACTGACGCAGTCGATCAACCGGTCAGCCGCTTGCGGTAGTGGAAGCGGTCGTACGCGCCGTCCACGCGCCGCTCGACCAGCTCGTATCCGTAGCGCGGGTAGAGCTTCCGGTTCTCCCACATCAGGGCGTTGGTGTAGAGCCGGATCCCGGGGAGGCCGAGGCTGCGGGCGTGTGCGTCCACGAAGGCGAGCAGCCGCCGGCCGACTCCCCGGCCGGCCGCGTCCGGGTGGACGGCGATGGACTCCAGGAAGAGGTGGTCGTCGTGCGGGACGAGGACCAGGACGCCGACGACGTCCTGGTCCCCCGTCACGTACACCCGGCTCGCGGCGACATCCGCCGCATGGTCCGCCCGCATGGGCGCGGGGACGACGCCGATGCGCGCGATGTAGTGCTGGTACGCGGCATCGGTGACGGCCCGCACGGCGGGGACGTCTGCCGGGGTGGCGAGGCGGATCTCGTCGGAAGTGTCGGCGGTCATGGACGCACCGTACGGCCGTTTGTTCTTAATCGCTGCTGAGCGGGTCCTTAAGGCCGTCATAACGATCGCCAACGCCCCTCTCAGCAGCCGTTTTCGGGTCCGGGAGCGGCTAGCTTCTCCCCCACCCAGATGTGGACCGCCGAAGGAGAACTGCCACCATGGCCGTCATCAGGACCGCCCACCGCAAGGCCTCCGCCATCGTCGCGCTCAGTGCGGCGCCGCTCGCGCTGACCGGTCTCGCCGCGGCTCCGGCCGCAGCCCACGGCTCGCTGACGGAGCCGGTCAGCCGGGTCTCCGCCTGTTTCGCCGAAGGGCCCGAGCATCCGAAGTCGGCGGCGTGCGTGGCTGCGGTCGCGGCGGGCGGGACGCAGGCGCTGTACGACTGGAACGGTGTCAACATCGCCGACGCGGCAGGAAAGCACCGGCAGTTGATCCCGGACGGCAAGCTGTGCAGCGCGGGCAACGACAAGTTCAAGGGGCTCGATCTGCCGCGCGCCGACTGGCCGTCGACGAAAATGGCGGCGGGCACGCACACCTTCCGGTTCCGGGCCACCGCACCGCACAAGGGCTCCTTCGAGCTGTATCTCACCAAGGCCGGCTACGACCCGACGCAGCCCCTGAAGTGGTCGGATCTGGAGGCCGAGCCCTTCGCCACGGCCACCGAACCGAAGCTGGAGAGCGGTTCGTACGTCTTCGACGGCACCGTGCCGAAGCGTTCGGGGCGGCAGCTGATCTACACCGTCTGGCAGCGTTCGGACTCCCCCGAGGCGTTCTACGCCTGCTCGGATGTGGTGTTCGGCGGTGCGAGCGGCAGTGGTTCGGTCGGCGCGGTCCCGGCGCCTTCCGCGTCCGCGCCGACCGAGCAGGAGATCGCCGGGGGCGCCGGCAAGTCGTCCGTGGAGCACGGCGGCCATGGTGACGACGACGCCGGTACGGGCGCGAAGGTCACCCAGGCGGCTCCGGCGGCCGGATCCGGGACCGGTCCGTCCGAGGCGAACGCGCCCGAGCCGGACAGCGCCACCGCACCCGCCCCGGCGGGCGGGAGCCTGGCCGAGACGGGTGGCGACGGCAGTACCCCGTACCTGACGATCGGCGGTGCGGCCGCGCTCGCCCTGGGCGCGGCCGTCCTGTTCGCCTCGGTCCGTCGCCGGGCCGGCGGTGCGGCCCGACGCGGACGTTGAGAGGTGCTTCAGGCCTGGCCTAGCCGATGACGGAGGCGCAGGTGGTCGGGGTGGCGTGCGCCGGGTCCAGGGCGTTCGCCACCTCGTGGTAGGCGATCCGGTCCACGGTCCCGATCGCCACATGCTCGGACAGGTCGACCGGGCACAGGTCCTGGAGGAGCACATTGCGTACGCTCGGCCCGTCCAGGTACTGCGTGCGGTACGGGGTCACGACCTCGTCGTACTTGGTCGCGATGACCGTGTACCGCACCCCGGGCACGGTGTCGCCGCCCGCATTGAGCTTGGTGATGAACGGGGATCCGGCCATCTGGTCGGCGAGACCGGGGGTGTTGGCGTTCAGCAGGTCCTCGGCGCCCGGGAAGTACGGCAGCAGCTTCGTCAGGCCGAGGAGGGTGGTGCCGTGGTTGTCGGGGGCGAGCCCGATCATGGCGTTCACCTTGGCGGCGCCGCCGAGGAACTTCAGGTAGTAGTTGGGCATCATGCCGCCCTGGGAGTGGCCGACGATGTCGGCCTTGGGCGCTCCGGTGGCGGCGAGCACCTGGTCGACGAAGGTGGCGAGCTGCCCGGCCGATTTGTCGATCGGGCCGAGACCGTTGAAGAACGGCACGCCCGGCAGTTGCCCGTAGTCGAGCGAGTAGACGCAGTAGCCCCGGTTGACCAGGTAGGGCGCGAGGACGAGCCAGTTGTCGACCGAGTTCCCGAAGGTTCCGTGGACCAGGACGACGGGGCGGGGGTGGGCTGCGGAGGGTTTGCAGGAGTAGTCGTTCCAGCCACGGGAGGTGGCGGCGGTGGGGGTGGCTGCGGTTGCGGTCGCCGTGGGGGCGGCGAGCGCTGCGACGGCGAGGAGCAGTGCGGCGAGTGTTCTCCGCGCACGTGGGGTGCGCGGCGCACGTGTCCAGGGCAGCATCGTGTGGTCTCCTTGCGGCTCAAGGGAGTTGCGATGTCAATGCGCCCTGCGGCCCGGACCACAAGTCTTCCGTGCTGACTTTCCGTGTACTCAAGCCAAATTACGCGCGAGTAAGGTAGCGGGGGAAGTTACGCGTCGGTAAAAACTGACGCCACATCACTCACCTTGTCCACGGCCTTGCACGACAGTGCGTCAGGCCGCGAGCCGCCCCGGCATCACGGCCCGTGGGCCGAACTTGGCCCGCAGCCGGTCCGCCACCGCCTCGATCCGGCGCGCCCGTTCGTCCACCGGGTCGAACGACAGCTGGTGCGTGGCTCGTTCGCCGTCCGTCAGCCCCTCCGCGCGCAGCGCGATCCCTCGCACCCGGGCCCGCTGCAGAGCGAACGAGTCATGGATCCGGTACGCGAGTTCGGTGAGCGCCGCGGAGTGGGCGGTGGGCTCCCGGAGCGTACGGCTGCGGGTCAGCGTCGCGTATCCGGTCCGGTCGGCATAGCGCACGGAGACCGCGAGCCCCCGGCACACCTGCCCGTCCCCGCGCATCCTGGCCCCCAGCTCCTCGGTGAGCGACATGAGCGCGCGGCGCTGCCGCTCCCGGTCCAGCTCGTCGCGCGGGAAGGACCGTTCGGCGGCGATCGACCGGGCGGCAGCGCCCGGCACGACCGTCGTACGGTCGATGCCGCGCGCCCGCTCCCACAGTTCACGCCCGGTCCGTACGCCGGTGATCCGTTGCAGGGTGCCGAGCGGGGCCGCCGCGATCCGGCCGGCGGAGTCGAGCCCGTACCCGCACAGGGTGCGGGCCGTCGCCGCCCCCACGCCGTCCAGCGCGGCGGCCGGCTTGGCCGCGAGGAACTCCGCTCCCCCGCCCCCGGGCACCACGAAGGTCGCTCCGGGCGCGGCCTGCCGTGCCGCCATCCGGGCCAGCATCGGGTTCTCCGCGGCCCCGATCGCGCAGTCCACCCCGTGCAGGGCGAGCGCACGGATCCGGATCACCGAGGCCAGCCCCTTCACGTCCCGCCCGAAGTAGCGCAGCGCGCCGCGCACATCGGCGAGCGCCCCGTCGGGCGGGACCGCCTCGACCACCGGGGTGAACGCACCGAGAAGGGCGAGCAGCCCCTCGTAACCGGCGCCGTCCGGGAGGCCGCCGCCGATCTTGCGGAACCGCAGATACAGGATTCCCGGCGCATCGTATGCAGTGCTCATCCCGCGCTCCCCGGGCTCTGGTGCCACAACTTCCTTCCGGTGGCGTTGCCTTCGCCGGGCGGCTGGAGGTCGGACCAGGGGTTCATCTCGTACCCGGTGGGCATCTGGATGCGACGGCCGCTGTCGGCGCTCTCAGGAACAGAAGCCTCCGCCAGCCGGGCCGCGACCGCGTCGAGTCCGCCGGTACGCCGCAGCTCGGCCAGTTCCGCCAGATTCCAGGCCGCGGCACCGACCACACTCAGGCTCTGCGGTCCGCGCCGCTGCACCACTCCGCGCACCAGCAGCAGCCAGGAGTGGAAGACGGTGTGCGCGCAGGCGGCATGACTGTCGTCGAAGAAAGCCAGGTCGACCAGGCCCGTACCGTCGTCCAGAGTGGTGAAGATGACCCGGCGGCCGGAGCGGACCGGCGGGGTCTGGGTGGCCGCCTTGGCACCCGCGACCAGCACGGTCTCCCCGTGCCGTGCCTCGCGCAGCCGCTTGGCGGAGACCGCGCCGAGCTCCTTCAGGAACGCATGATGATCACCCATCAGATGGCGGGAGACGTCCATGCTCAGGACGCCCAGCTCGGCACTGAGGCGTTCGGCCTCGTTGAGGTCGGGCAGCCCGATGGAGCCGGTCCGGTGTCCGCCGCCGAGCGGGAGCTGCGCACCGGCGCCGCCGGAGCCCGCGCCCCGCTGGGCGCGGTGCAGTTCGGACAGATGCAGCAGCAGATCGCGCCGGTTGGCGCCGAACGCGTCCAACGCGCCGACCTGGGCCAGCCGTTCGGCGACCGGCTTTCCCGGCCTGGCCCGCTGCCAGAAGTCCAGCAGAGAGGTGTAGGGCTGCCCGGCCTCGATCCGGGCGACCTCGGCCTCACTGATGCCATGGACGTCCGAGAGCGCGAGCCGCACCCCCCAGACCTCACTCTCCCTCTCATCATCGGACACCAGTTCGATTCGATGGGCGGCCGCCGACCGGTTCACATCCAGCCCCAACACCGGCACCCCGCGCCGCCGCGCGTCCGCGAGCAGCAGCCGCTTCGGGTACATCCCCGGGTCATGGGTGAGCAGCCCGGCGTAGAAGGCCGCCGGGTGGTGCGCCTTGAGCCACGCCGACTGGTACGTCGGCACGGCGAAGGCGACCGCGTGCGCCTTGCAGAAGCCGTACGAGCCGAACGCCTCGATGATCTCCCAGGCCCTGGCGATCACTTCGGCGCCGTACTTCTTCGCCGCCGCCTGCTGCGCGAACCACACCTTGATCCGGCCCTGCAACCCGGGGTCGGAGAGCCCGCGCCGCACCCGGTCGGCCTCGTCCCGGCCGCAGCCGGTCATGATGTCGACCATCTCGATGATCTGCTCATGGAAGACGACCACCCCGTACGTCTCGCGCAGCGGCCCTTCCAGATCGGGATGCGGATAGCGCACGGGCGCCCGGCCGTGCCGGGCCTCGATGAACGGCCGCACCATGTCGGCGGCGACCGGCCCGGGGCGGAACAGCGAGATGTCGACCACCAGATCGTGGAAGGTGGCGGGCTGGAGCCTGCCGACCAGATCACGCTGGCCCGGCGACTCGATCTGGAAGCAGCCCAGCGTCTCGGCACTCCTGATCAGCCGGTACGTCTCCGGGTCGCCCTGCGGTACGGCGTCCAGGTCCACGTCCTGCCCCGAGGCCCTCTTGACCTCCGTGACCGCGTGCGCCATCGCCGACTGCATCCGCACGCCCAGCACATCGAGTTTGAGCAGCCCCAGACCCTCCACGTCCTCCTTGTCGAACTGCACCATCGGGAAGCCCTCCCCGCTGGTGGGCATGACGGGCACCCGGCGCAGCAGGGAGGCGTCCGAGAGAAGCACCCCGCACGGGTGCATCGCGATGCCGCGCGGCAGGGCGTCCAGCGCTTCCACCAGCTCCCAGAGCCGCCCGTACTTCTCCTTCTCTGCTGCGACGGCCCGCAGTTCGGGCAGCTCCTCCATGGCCGCGCGGGCATCACGGGCCCGGATGTGCGGGAAGGCTTTGGCGAGCCGGTCGGTCTCGGCCGGGTTCATGGAGAGCGCGGCGCCGACGTCCCGGATGGCGTGGCGCACCCGGTAGGTCTCGGGCATGGCGACGGTCGCGACCCGCTCGGTGCCGAAGCGCCCGATGATCGTGCGGTAGACGTCGAGCCGGCGGGCGGACTCGACGTCGATGTCGATGTCGGGCAGCACTGCGCGGCGCTTGGAGAGGAAGCGCTCCATCAGCAGCCCGTGCTCGACCGGGTCGGCGTGCGCGATCCCGAGGAGATGGTTGACCAGGGAGCCCGCGCCGGAGCCCCGGGCGGCGACCCGTACGTTCATCGCCCTTACGTCATGCACGACTTGAGCAACCGTCAGAAAATAGGAGGCGAAACCGTGGTAGGCGATGATGTCCAGCTCCTGGTGCATCCGCTCCCAGTAGTCGCGCCTGCGGTCGTAGCCGCGCAGCACCATTCCGGCGGCGGCGCGGGAGGCCAGCACCCGCTGGGCGGTGCGCCGCCCGGCGCCGACGAGATGCGGTTCGGGGAAGTGGACGGTGCCGAGACCGAGGTCGTCCTCGGTCTCGACGACGCAGGCGTCGGCGGTGCGCCGGGTCTCCGCGAGCAGCCGGGCTCCGCCGTCCCGGCCGAGCCCGGCGGCGGAGGCGATCCGCTCAGCGGTCTCCGCCATCGCGCGGGCGTCCTTCAGCCAGCGCTCGCCGCTGTCGAGCGGGGCGCGGCGGGGATCGACGGGGACCAGCCTGCGGGCCGCGTCGAGCACATCGGCGACCGGGCCCTGCCCGGGGTCGGCGTACCGGGCGGCATTGGTCAGCACGGCCCGCACTCCCTGCTCGGCGGCGAAGCCGACGGTACGGGCGGCGAGCCGCAGCGATCCGGGTCCGGTGCCTTCGCGTCCGTGGTGGACGGCTTCGAGGCGCAGGTCGTCGCCGTAGATCTCCCGCCAGGGGGCGAACAGCGCGGCGGCCCGGTCCGGGCGGCCGGCGGCCAGCGCCCTGCCGACGTCGGAGGCGGGGCCGAGCAGCACGGTGAGCCCTTCGGCGGGCAGCTCGGACCGGCCGACCAGGGGCTGTCCGGCACCGGCGGGGGCGTGGGCGGCGGTGACGAGACGGCACAGCTCCGCCCAGCCCTGCGCACCGTCCCGGGCGAGGAAAGTGACCCGGGGTGCGGATTCATCGACAAAGGCACCACCGCGGACCGGGGTGCGCAGTCGATGCGTACGCCCGTCCTCTCCCGTATGCTCCGCCGCCACAGGATCCACCGCGAGCTCCACCCCGAAGAGCGGCCGCACCCCGGCCCTCTCGCATGCCTTGGCGAAGCGGACCGTACCCGCGAGCGTGTCGCGATCGGTCAGCGCGAGAGCGTCCATCCCCCGCTCCGCGGCGCGCTCCGCCAGCCGCTCCGGGTGCGAGGCCCCGTACCGCAGGGAGAACCCGGAAACGGTATGCAGATGCGTGAACCCTGGCATCTGCACCTCCTGGACCGATCCGCACTCACCACCCCTCGCTCTCCACCATAGACCAAGTTTCGAACATTCGTACGATACTCGGGACGCGGGACACGCACCCGGCCCCGGACCGCCGCCCCGGTCAGCCATTCGGCCCAGTCCCACCTGCACGAACGGCCGACGCCCCGGACCGTGGGGGCATGACTTTCGCTGACGAGGTGAAGAACGCCGTCACTCCACGAGCCGCACTGCTTGTCATCGGTGTGCTCGGCCTGCAGTTGCTGTTCATCGCGTCCTACGTCGGGGCCCTGCACAAGCCGAAGCCGACGGACGTACCCTTCGGGGTCGTCGCGCCCCAGCAGATGTCCGCACAGCTGATCACCGAGCTGAAGAATCTCCCGGGCGGCCCGCTGGACCCCCGTACGGCCGCCGACGCGGCCACGGCCCGCGAGCAGATCCTGAACCGCGAGATCGACGGCGCCCTGATCGTCAGTCCCAGGAGCACGACCGACACCGTGCTGGTCGCCTCCGGCGGGGGTACCGTGCTGGCCGACGCCCTGACAAAGATCATCACGAAGGTCGATCCGACCCAGCAGCGCACGGTGCGGTCCGTGGACCTGGCCCCCGCCTCCGACCAGGACTTCGACGGGCTCTCGTCCTTCTATCTGGTCGTGGGCTGGTGCGTGGGCGGCTACCTCTGCGCCTCGATCCTGGCGATCAGCGCCGGCTCCAAGCCCGCCAACCGGCAGCGCGCCGTGATCCGGACCGGCGTCATGGCGCTGTACTCCATCGTGGGCGGAATCGGCGGCGCGATCATCATCGGCCCGATCCTCGGCGCCCTGCCCGGAAGCTTCTGGGGCCTGTCGGGGCTGGGGGCGCTGACCGTCTTCGCGGTCGGCATGCTCACCCTCGCCCTGCAGGCCCTCACCGGCATCGTCGGCATCGGCCTGGCCGTCCTGATCGTGGTGATCGCGGGCAACCCGAGCGCCGGCGGCGCCTTCCCGCTGCCGATGCTCCCGGACTTCTGGCGAGCCATCGGCCCCGCGCTGCCGCCCGGGGCGGGCACCTGGGTGGCACGCTCGATCGCCTACTTCAAGGGCAACGCGGTCACCGGACCCCTGCTGGTGCTGTCCGCGTGGGCGGTGGCGGGCACGCTCGTCACACTCCTGATGGCCATGCGCCGCAAACCGGATGATGTCACTGGTGACACGGCGTCCGCCGGTTCGACGGGCGCCTGACCCAGCGGATCGTGGCGGCAGCACGCTCCGAAGGAAACGGTCTGGCTGCCGCCGGATACCACCGGGGCCAACCGGGCGAGGGACGCTATGGTGCGGGTGAGCCCCGCAGGCCGGATCGAGAGCTCCCCGAATACGCCGCATGAGACCGCGCCCCCGAGCGCCCCCCACAGTTTCCCAACGCACAGTCCCGATAACGGCTTTGATGGGCCATCATCGAATCGGGCGGGAAAAGTCGGGCACGCGGTGCCCGCACCATACGGAGGAGGCGCGGAGTGCGTAGTCGGATGCGCGCAACGGACGGGCGGGATCTGGTGGTGGAGCGTCTGGGAGATCCACGCGGCAGACCGGTCTTCCTGCTGCACGGAATGCCCGGCAGCAGGCTCGGTCCGGCTCCGCGCGGCATAGTACTGTACCAGCGCAAGACACAGCTGATCACCTACGACCGGCCGGGGTACGGCGAATCCGACCGGCTGCCGGGCCGCTGTGTCGCCGATGCCGTCCAGGACGTGCGGGCCATCGCGGACCACCTCGGGCTTGAGCGGTTCGCCGTGGTGGGCCGATCCGGTGGCGCCCCGCACGCCCTGGCCTGCGCCGCGCTGATGCCCGAGCGGGTGACCCGTACCGCCGCACTGGTCGGGCTGGCCCCCTGGGGTGCCGACGGCCTCGACTGGTTCGACGGGATGGCCGCCTCCAATGTGCTGGCGTACTCCACCGCCGCGGCCGATCCGGACGGGCTCGCGGAGTCGTTCATCTCGCGGTCCGCGGTGATCAGGAAGAACCCGGTCAGGCTCATCGACGACCTGCGCCGGGAGCTGACCGACTCCGACCGGATGGTGGTCAACGACGTCGGAGTCCGCACCATGCTGCTGCGCAACTACCGTGAGGGGCTGCGCACTTCAGCATGGGGATGGATCGACGACGCGATCGCGTTCAGCCATCCATGGGGGTTCGACCCTGCGGACATCACGGGTCCGGTGATGCTGTGGCACGGCGAGAAGGATGTGTTCTCGCCGGTGGGCCACTCCCGCTGGCTGGCCGAGCGCATCCCGAACTCCACCGTCGTGGTGGAACCGGCGGCCGCGCACTTCGACGCGCTGCACGCCTTGCCCCCGATCCTCAACTGGCTGCTGGAGCCGGCTGCCTGCTGAGGAACGGACCCGGGAGGGACAGGAAGAGGCAGCGAGAGACAGGGAGCGTCCGGTGGCGGCCGGACGCTCCCGCGGCTCATACCGCCGTCGGTTCCAGTTCGCGCTCGAACCGGCGCTCGTCCCGGGCGATCCGGGTCATCGGATGGTCGTCACCGAGCTGCCGCGACAGCTCGTCGACCGTCTCCGCCCTCAGCCGCAGCGCCTCGTCCTTGCGCCCCATCGCATCGAGCGTGACCGCCATGTTCGACATCATGGCCAGGGTCTCCGGATGGTGCGCCCCGAGGACGTGCCTGAGCTGCCCCGCCACCTTCCGCTCGGTCTCCAGCACGAGTTCGAGATCGCCCCGTTCGGACGTCGCGTTGGCCAGATTCATCACGCAGAACAGGGTGTTGGGGTGCTCGTGCCCGTACACCTCCCGCATCGACGCGACCACCCGGGTCAGGACCAGCTCCGACTCCTCCACCGCGCCGGACCCCAACTGGTAGACGCCGAGGTTGTTCAGGGCGGCCAGGGTGTACGGGTGTTTCTCCCCCGGCACCTTCATGTACTGGTCGACGACCTCCTGTGCGGTGCTCCTGGCCTCCGTCGCCTCGCCCGCCGCGAACAGGTCGGCCGCCAGATTGAGGTCACAGGCCAGCCACTCCGGGTTGGCGGAGGTGTACTTGGCCCGGTACCGGGCGCGGGTGGCCACCGTGAGCCTGCGGGCGTCCTCCAGTCTGCCCGCCCTGCGCAGCGACACCGCCAGGCTCTTCGCCGCACTCAGCGTGCCGGGGAAAGCCCGGCCGAGCGTGGCCTTGTAACTGTCGTACGTACGGCTGAGGATACCGACGGAGTCCTCGTACCGCCCGACGTCACGCAGGTCACGGGCCAGGTTCATGGCCGAGGAGAGACTGTACGGGTGTTCCGCGCCGAGCACCTCGACCCGCCGGTCGAGGACGTCCTGGTCGATCTCCCTGGCCTTGGCGTACTGCCCGATGGACCGCAGGGTGAACGCCAGGTTGTTGGCCGCTGCCAGGGTCCTCGGGTGCGAATCGTGGAAGATCTGGTTGAACCCGTCGGTGGCTTCGGTCGCCAGCTCGATCGCCCTGGTGTACTCACCGAGCGTGCCGAGGTCCGTGGCCAGGCTGCTGGTGCTCATGTACGTGTGCGGATGCTCCGGGCCCAGGACTTCCCGCTGCGTCGCCAGGGTGATCTCGTCGAGCTCCTTCGCCTCCACATAACGGCCGCGCGAGCGGTAGATGTTGGAGAGATGGAAGCAGAGGTAGAGGTACTGGATGTCCCGCTCCCCCAGCGTCTCCTTCCAGATGGCGCGCAGCTCCTCGCCGAGGCTGGCGGCGGTCCTGAAGTCGCCTCGCTTCCAGAGATAGCGAACCCGGTCGATCAACAGCCTGCGGGCCTCGGGCTCCTTGCAGTTACGGGCGTCGGACGGGCCGAGGTGCGGCCAGATGGTGGCGAACTGCGGCCAGGTCGAGGGGTTGTCGATCGGCTCGTCGTCATCGGGCCGGGCGCCCGCCAGAATGCGGTGGACGGCATGCCGGGCGTCCTGCTGCTCCTCCTCGCTGAGCTGTGCCCGGATGACGGCCTGGACGAGACGGTGCACCTGGATGGAGTTGGAGACCTGGTCGACCTTGGCGAGGGCGAACCGGCCGATCTCCCGGATGACCCGGCCCAGTACCAGCTTCTCCTGGAGCGAGGCGTCGTACGGCTTCAGCGCCTCGATCATCTCCTTGCTGTACAGGAGGTTCCCCGAGATCGGCTCGGGGGCGAAGAAGGCGCAGAGCTGGAGCAGCCGCACCGCGGCGGGCGAGCGCTCCTTGAGCCGTTCGATGGAGATGTTCCACGTCGCGGCGACCGGCTCCGGGTAGCCGGCCGGCTGGTTGAGCGCCAGGACCTCGGGGGCCTGCTGGGCCAGTTGTTCCAGATAGGCGTCGATCGGGGTGGCGGTCTCCGCGATCCAGGCCGCCGCCTGTTCGACGGCGAGCGGCAGGTCACCGACTGCGGTGGCCACCTGGGCGGCGTCCTCGTCGCTCAGCCCCGGGGCCCGGCGCTGAAGGTGTTCGATGGACTCCTCGCGCAGGAAGACGTCGACGGGCAGTGCGTCGCCGTGCTGAGACCAGGCCTGGTTCCGGGAGGTGACCAGGATGTGTCCGGAGCCGCCCTGCGGGAAGTAGCGCCTGAGCCGTTCGGGGTCGTCGGCGTTGTCGAAGACCAGCAGCCAGCGGTCCGAAGGCACGCCGCGCCGCAGCAGGTCCACGGCCTCCTGGGAGGCGGCCGCCATGTCGTCGCCGCCCTGGGCGCCGAGCCGGACGGCGAGTTCGGCGAGCCCGGCCACCACGTCGTCGGTCTGCTCGGACGATATCCACCAGACCAGGTCGTAGTCGGCCATGAAGCGGTGTACGTACTCCAGGGCGACCTGGGTCTTGCCGACGCCGCCGAGTCCGTACAGGGTCTGCGGCTGCGGAAGCACGACGGCCATACCGCCGCCGAGCTGGTCGCGCATCCGCTCCAGGACCAGGGAGCGGCCGGTGAAGCCGGGGTTGCGCGGCGGTGCGTTCCAGATCCTGGGGACGGTACCCGGGAAGCGCGGTCCGGGCGACACACCGTCGGTGAGCTGTACGGGGCGGTCCAGGGCGCGCAACAGGGCGGCGGTGGCATGCACCTCGTCGAGCCGGAAGAGATCGACGGGGTTGCGGTCGATGTAGGGCGCGGACAGTCGTACGTCACCGACCCTGAGCGGCAGCAGATGGCGCCGGCCACCGCCGGGGTCCTCCGCCACGGCCCGGTCCCAGAGGCTCACCGCACGCTGCGACTTGAGGTAGGCGCTGGAGAGCAGCACCACGGTACGGGCCGCGTTCTCCGCGGCGACGGCCGCCGGTTCCGGGGGCTGCCGCTCGGCGGACACATCGCGCGGTACGACGCGGAACCCGGCCCGGGTGAGCACGGATTCGATCCAGTCGGCCCACATCCGGTTCTCCGCCACATAGCTGAGGAAGAGATCGGCGGGCAGCGCGGGCCTGCGCCGGGTGAACGCGTCACGGATGCGCAGCCGTACCTCTTCGCCGACCGGTGGCATCGAGGTGATCTGCTGGTCGGTGACGACAGAGGTGAGCCGCTCGAAGGCGGAGAGCAGTGAGTTGGTGAGGCCGGCCTCGTCGCCGAAGGTGGCGAGGGTCTCCTCGTAGGCGTAGTAGGGACGGTACGGAATCTCCACCGCGCCCCAGTAGGCGGTGAGTTCATCACCGGACAGATCTCGCGGCAGCCTGTCGAACTTCAGCCGGGCCAGCGCCCGTCCGGCATCGGCCTTCTCCTTCTCGCCCTCGTCGATGCGCATCGGGACGGGGAAGATGGAGATGGGGCGGCCGGTGTAGCGCTCGGAGATCTGCCGGGCGACGGAGGCGGCGCCGTCTATGGACTGGTCGCTGAGCGTGAAGCAGTCGACGAGGACGTCGGGCAGGTGGACGGTGCAGATGTCGGCGATATCGCTGAGGCCGGTCCGGCTGTCGATGAGGACGTAGTCGTAGTTGGCCTTCATGTCGTCGCGCAGGGCGTCGAAGAAATGGCCGCCGCCGAGCCGGTCGTAGAAGTTGTCCCAGTCGAAGGTGGAGACGGTCGCGGAGTATTCGCGGTTCTGCCGTCCGGCGGAGACGAAGTCGAGAGTGCCGCCGTGCGGGAACTCCCAGCCGAGCGCCTCGGGTGTGAGGGATACGGCGTGCGGCTGGATACGGGCGTAGTCGCGGTGCCAGTCGTCGGCGCGCTGGACGGGGCTGGTCGCGGCCCACGCGTACTCGGTGATCAGATCGATGACACCGGTGGTGGCACCGAGCGTCGACGGGTCGAGGAACGGGTGGAAGAACCGGTGGAGCCCCGGTGCCTCCAGGTCCCAGTCGACGGCCAGTACCCGTTTCCCGTTGGCGGCGAGTATCCAGGCGGTGTTGGCCAGGGCCATGGTGCGCCCGGTGCCGCCCTTGTACGAGTAGAAAGTGACGATGCGCCCGTCACGACTGGCCGTCATCCGTGTCCTCCGCATCCGTCGCAGGGTCGTGTGTCTCGGGGGTGTAGTACGTCTGCGCCATCGGCCCCATCAACCGTGTCCGTTCGGTGTGTCCGCCGCCGGAGGCGGGTGGGTAGACCGCCGCATGTCTCAGGTACTGCTGGGCCGCCACCTCGACCACCTGCGGCAGGATCTGCCCGAATGCCTCCATGCTGGGTACGCCCTTGGCGGCGGCGCGGCAGTAGGCCCGCCCCTGGCGCATCTTGGTCGGCATGGTCTGTTCGAGCTTCTCGGTCAGCTCGGCCTCGGCCGCCCTGCTCTCGTGGTCCTCGCGGTTCCACGGCACGACCATCGTCACCCAGGGGCGGTTCTCGGCGTCGAAGGCGGCGAGCCGCCGGCGCCGGTCCTCGTCCTGCAGGGCCCAGCGGTCGACGAGCAGGATCTCCGGTCTGCTGGGCGGCTGTTTGCCCTCCGGGTGCCCGGACTCCTCGTCGAAGGAGGAGATGGTGGCCTGGTAGTTGAGGGAGCGCACCAGGTCCTCGGCAACATAGGCCAGGGGGCGGGCGGCGGCCGGGTGGTAGGGGTTCCAGTCCTGCGGGTTGTCGCCGTAGTACTCGGCGTTGCGTCCCTCGGGCAGGTCGTGCCGGGTGGGGGCGGCGATGGTTACCTGCATGGGGCGGGGGCCGCCGACTGTGCTGTTCGGCGGGCCGAAGGCGCTGGGGGCCAGCCGGTAGTCGACGGGACGGCCGGTGCCGATCCGGATGGTGTCCGCGACGCTGACGATGCGTTTGGCGAGTTCGTACACCGCGCGCTCGTATTCCTCGGCGAAGAGCCTGAGTTTGATCAGTCCGTAGAGTCCGTCGCTGACGTAACGGTCCCCGAAGTCGCGGTGGTTGAACTGTAATCGTTCGGCGGGGCCGGGGAGTTGGCTCGGTGGTACCGGCACCCAGAGCGCCGGAACGATCGCCTCGGCCGACTGGTTGGAGCGGGCCCGGTAGTGAATGGCGCGCTGGGCGAAGGCGTACCACTCCTTGCCGCACATCTCGCTGGCGAAGTAGCGCGGCGAGAACAGCGGGACGAACACCCGGCAGGTGGCGAGCACCTCACCGAGCCGTTCCGACCAGCCCTCGCCGGAGCGTATCTCGCGGTCGATGAACCCGGCGGGCGCGCCCGCGGGCAGATCGGTCATGGCCATCACATGGCCGCAGAGATCCTGGAAGAGCCGCTCGACCCACATATCGGGGTCCGTTCCACCGCCGTACCCCGGTGTATGTGCATAACTCAAGAAGAAGTACGGCCGATGGTCCGCCGCTCGCTGCTGCGTTGTTGCGTGCACACGACCCCCGTCCTGTGTGAGCACCCGCACCCGAGGAGTGAAGTGAATGCGAGCGAATTCATCATTCCGGAGCGGACGTTGCTCCACCCCCATGGCGTTCGGTCATTCAACGCCAGTTTTCAGTCATACGTTCCCAGGTTCAGTCGATCGTTCCTTGATCGAATTCGGTCTGCGTCTGTTCCTCCCAGTTGTCCTGTGCGTACGGACGGCCCCGGCTAAACCGGAATGCGAGCCTCAGATCTCTTTTCGCATCTGATCCAGCAGCCGTTTTCCACCGACGGTCAGTTCGGCGGCACCCTCCAGCGTGTCGAGGGCCTGCGGTACGCCCTCCAGGCAGCTCGGCTCGAAAGCCCCCAACGCCATCCGCTCATAGGTGTCGGCCAGCAACCGGGAAAACGGAACTGGTTCTTCCTGCCAGGGCATCCGATGTTCCCAGGAGCCGTCTGCCGCGTAAAGATCCGTGACATCGCAAAGCGCCCGCAATTCGGCCCGCCGGAAGCCCCGCAGCAGCGCGAACGCCAGCTCCTCGGCACTGCCGTCCGGGGAGATCCCCAGTGCGCCGTATCCGTGCCGTCCGACGGCGGGCTCCGTCGGGGCCAGGCGGGTCAGCGGTGTGAGGGTGGTGAGGCGGCCCGCCATCTCCCCGGTGCGCCCGGGCGCCTTCGTCTCGATCAGCGTCCACGCCTCGCCGATCCTGGCCTCCAGGCCGGCGGCGGCCCGGTCGTCGAGGGCGTCCGCGGCGGGCAGGCCGAAGCATTCGCGGTACGGGTCGAGGTCGTCGAGCACCAGGCCGGGCGTCGAACCGGGCGTCGCGAGCCGGCGCAACGGCCGCCAGCCGGGACCGGCCACCTGAGGCCGTACGACGCGCAGCTCGGCCGCGCCGCTCCCTTCCCGCCGGACCAGGAAGCCGTCCTCGGTGGCCCGCACCAGTGCCGTGCCGTGCTCCCCCGCGTCCGTGATCCGCAACTCGCCGAGGCCGGGCAGGAAGATCCTGCCGCCCGAGAAGGTCACCCGTACGGACAGATCGAGGCCGGCCCGTACGACAGCGGCCGCGAGATACGCCGGCATTTGACGCGCCACCTGCACGGCCCCGGGCCGCTCGTGGACCAGCTCCATCGCGTGGAGCAGCCAGCTGCGGGTGTAGGGGTGGGCCAGCACCTCGTCCAGACCGCGGGCCCCTTCCTCGGAACCGTCGATGGTGGCGGCCAGTTCCCACACGGCCGCCCACCACTCGCCGCCGCGCCGTCCGATGTCGGCGTTCAGCCGGGCGAGCAGGGTGCGGGTGAGGTCCTGCTGGGCGGCGAGCAGCTCGACGGGCTCGACCACCGCGGGTGCGACGAGGGCCGCCGCGGTGCGCGCCTCGATGCCGCGCACCAGGGCGGCCAGATCGGCGCAGTACACGGACGGGTTGTCGAATGCGCCGGACGGCCCCGTGGAGCGGTACCGGTGGGTGTAGAGGCCGCCTCCGCACGAACGTACGACCGGGCATCGGCGGCAGGTCTCACTGACGCCGGCCAGTCCGAGCTGACGGGCCCGCACCCCGGGGTGGGCCGCGACCTCGTCGAAGGTGTGGGTGAAGACATCGAAGCCGGTGGCCGCCGCGCCTTCGTAGGCACTCTTCAGCGAGTCGACCTGCTCCAGCTGGCCATCGGTCTCGACGACGACGAGGTCGGTGGGGGCGAGCCCCAGGGACTCGGTGAGGCTGGGGCCGCCGCTCAGTGTGGACAGCACCGAGGAGAAGAGCCTCACCGGCACCGGACACCCCTGCTCCTGCCAGCGGTCGAAGACCGCGAGGAGCCAGTCGGCGTAGGCGGTGGGTGATCCGTCCGGGCGGGGCGGCGGCTCGTCCCAGGTGGCGTGCGGAAGCAGGAAGTCGATGAGCGGCGGGGCGAGCTCGGTGAGTGC
The DNA here is from genome assembly GCF_043200155.1 of Streptomyces sp. NPDC048473. Lineage (NCBI taxonomy): Bacteria > Bacillati > Actinomycetota > Actinomycetes > Kitasatosporales > Streptomycetaceae > Streptomyces > Streptomyces sp. NPDC048473. Next base: position 64,899 of record NZ_JBICXE010000006.1, on the reverse strand, counting down.
GTCGAGGACCGCGCGCGGGTCGTTCTCGATGTCGACGGTGCACAGGAGCCCGAGGTTGAGATGGCGGTAGCGCTCCTGCCGGAGCAGCTCGACGGCCTTGAGAACCAGGGGGTGGCTGCTGCGTCCGTCGGCGTAGCGGCGGTGCCGGTCGTTGGCGGCCCGGTCGCCGTCGAGGGAGATGCCGACCTTGACGTCGAACTCGTCGAAGAGGTCGAGATAGCGCGGGCTGAGCTGGAGTCCGTTGGTGTGGATACGGAGGTCGAGCTCCGCGATGCCTTCGAAGGCGGAGGTGAGCTCTTCGCAGACGCGCCGCAATCGGGCGGGGCCCGCCAGTAGAGGCTCCCCTCCGTGCAGGATCACTGACACGGAGGGCAGTGCATGTGTCTTGGCATGCTCGGCCAAGCGCTGAGCAGTCCGGAAGATGACATCATCAGAGATTGTTTTCGGCTGGGTTCGCCAGCTCTGATCTGCATGTTCATAGACATAGCAATGGTCACAGGCAAGATCACACCTGCTGTGAACCTTGAGAACGACTTCGCGGAAAGGGACCAGGGGTCCTGTCATTCCACCAGTCTAGCCAGCCCGAAGGGGTGCTCGGGCCATTGGTTCGGAGTGCCGAGGCGTCGGTTCAGAGTGCCGAATTGAAGGTCGATGCCTGGGTGGGGCGACCGGCTGACGCGGCATGCACGCGACCGAGCTTCCGGGCAGCAGCAGCGCCGCGGACATCGATCTCGGCGAGCGGCACACGGTTCTTCTTCGCAACGGCGAAGGAGAGGGAGGATTCAGAGGTCTTCACGGCCGTCCTTGAGGGGATTTGTTCCGATGGAATGGTTCCAGACAGGAATGCAGCAACGGTATCTGCACCATTGCAGTGTCCGGCGGCACGACTTTACTCTCATGACCTCGGTTGGCAACTGAGGACGCCCACTTGGAACAAGAGCGCCACGTGGGACCGTCCCGGATCGAACGGAACCACCGATTCCACCATTGAGGTGACGACATAACCGCAGACGGGAGTGAACATGACGGCGATCCCCGGACCGCTGCAGAGCATGGTGTTCAGGAACGCCGATCTGCCGGCGCTCTTCCATCACACGGACACGATCGCCATCGCAAGCCAGCGGGAGGCCGTGAACACCACCCGCGTCCAGCTGATTCTACTGGTCGTGGGCGCGATGCCGGCCGCGGTGCCCTGGCGCCTGGAGATGGCTGACACGTTTCAACTCACCGACGCCATCGGCGTGTTGGCCTATGTGGGTGTCCTGATCACGACGTACCTCACCGCCCAGCGCAAAGCAAAGTCGCAATGGCAACTCAACCGCTCGGCGGCAGAGTTCATCAAGTCGATGTGCTGGCGTTACTCGGTGCACGGCTCGCCTTTCGACACCAGCACCCAGCACCCCGAGGCGGTGTTCGCGAACCGTCTCGAAGAGGGCCTTCAGGAGCTCCGGAAGGTGGGGTGGACCGACCCCCGCGAACTGACGGCGGAATCGGGCGGGCTGATGACGGACTCCATGCGCGAGTTGCGGAACAAGGCATTCACCGTGCGCAAGGAGACGTATGTACGGGACCGGCTGATCGAGCAGCGCAGTTGGTACCGCAGGCGTCAGGAGGTGTCCCGGCGGGCCACGCTCGTCTGGTCGACCACCATCGCCGTACTGACGGCGCTGGCCCTGGTGTTCGCGCTGTTGCGGACATTCTCCGTCACCCAGTCCTTCGCCCTGACGGCGATACTGTCGACCGCCGCGGCGGCCTGTCTGGCGTGGAGCGAGATGCGTCGCCACCACCCCCTGATCTCGGCCCACTCACTGGTGGAGCAGGATCTGGAGGCGATGCAGGTGGCGATGGAGACCACGCTGACCGAGCGTCAGTGGCCGCGGGCCGTTTTCGAGACCGAGCGCATTGTTTCTCCGCAGCACACCGACTGGCTTGCCCGGCACCAGATGTGACGGACAGTCCGTCAGGGGATCACACGCGGCCGTATACGAAGACGGCCGCGGGAGCGGGTCAGGTGCGCTCCACGCCCTCGCGCCAGATCACGGTGACCGGGCGGCCCAGGCTGCGGGCGTACGTCACGATGTCGCCCGTGCCGCCGAAGCCTCGGGCCGGCCTTCCGTCCCACACGGCGAGCAGCCGGTCGCAGTGGTCGGCGATGTACGCGCCCGCCGCGTAGTACGCCTCGTCGGTGGAGTGCGGGTAGTCCAGCCGGACCTCCCGGACCGCCCGGTCCTTGAGGGCCCGGTAGCGGGCGAGTTCGGCCACGTCGGCGAAGCAGGATTCATAGTCGCCGCTGGGGATGACCACGGTCAGATCCGCACCGTGGGCCAGGGCTAGGTCGGCGAAGAGCTGGTCCGCTCCCACCGCCAGGCTGGAGAGGGCCTCCAGTGAGCCTTCGAAGCCACAGAGCGCCGCCCGTAACCCGGCCAGCACATGGGCATGGGCTTCCTGCGGAATGCTGCGATGGCCGGTCACTCCGATGCGTTTCACGGACCTGGAACCCCCTGAGGTGTCTGCCGGGGGTTCCCGGAGGGCATCCCTCCGGAAGGCACAGCATCCGCCCCCGTTTACTCCTGCATGACCGGCCTGCCCCACATTCTCTCAAAAGCCGCGGGGTGAACGGGAGCCCCCGCCCAGGATTCGGGCGGGGGCTCCGTCTCGGCCGACTGCTTGCCCGAGGGCCGGACCGGGGTGCCGGGGCGTCAGTAGACGCTGACCCCGTACGCGCTGAGTGCCTCGGTGACCGGCTGGAAGAAGGTCGTACCGCCGGAGGAGCAGTTGCCGCTGCCGCCGGAGGTCAGACCGATTGCCTTGGAGCCGGAGTAGAGCGGACCGCCGGAGTCGCCGGGCTCCGCACAGACATTGGTCTGGATCATGCCGTAGACGATGTCCCCGCCGCCGTAGTTGACCGTGGCGTTGAGGCCCGTGACGGTGCCGCTGTGGATGCCGGTGGTGGAGCCTCGGCGGGTGACCGACATACCGACCGTGGCATTGGCCGCGCTGGTGATGTCGACGCTGCCGACGGTGCCCTCGTGGGCGAGCGAGGTGTTGTCGTAGCGCACCAGGCCATAGTCGTTGGTCGGGAAGCTGGATCCGACCGTCGGGCCGATGCTGGTCGAGTTGGAGGAGTTGGTGTACCAGGGCGGGTTGCCGTCGGTGCAGTGACCGGCGGTCAGGAAGTAATAGGTGCTGCCGCTGCGGACGTTGAAGCCGAGGGAGCAGCGCCAGCCGGGGGCGTAGATCGCGTCGCCGCCGGAGAGCAGTTTGCTGAGCTTTCCGGAGGTGCGCTCGATCCGCAGGGCGCCGGCGTTGGCTCCGGCGGACTGCTTGATCTGCTTGATCTCGGCCTTCGAGACCGTGCTGTCCGCGGTGACCACCAGGGTGTTGGTCGCCGGGTCGGTGCGCCAGGCGGTCCCCGCCACATCGGCGCCGAGCACGGCGTCGCTCGCGGCGGAGAGCTGGTTGGCGCTGAAGGTGGTGTTGGTGTTGGCCTGGGCGGTGGGGACGGCGAGTGCGGCGACGGCGACAAGGCCTGCGGCGATGGCGACAGCCCTGTTGCGTCTCGCGTTACCGCTGAGGGGGGTGGTGCGCTTGATCCTCACTTTTCATTCCTCCCGAGGGGAAGTCGGGGGCCCGCCTGTGGGGTGGTCGGACCCGTGAGGCGCAGTCGTTCGCACGGCACGTCCGCAGCGCGAACATGCCGTGCTCCTGACAAGCGCTGCTCGGGAGTATTCAAGGCGTCAACTTCTGGCGCAAGAGGGCCCTCTGGCCTGAACTTGTCGCGCCGCACGGGCGGCCCCGGCAGCACACGGGCTGCCGGGGCCGTGGTCCCGGGGCGATATGGCGGTACGTCAGCCGTCGACGCGGCTGCGCTCCCCCGCCTCGACCGCGATGGGAAGGGTGTTGCCGGGCGGCGGGAAGGGGCAGATGAAGTGGTCCGCGAAGGCGCAGGGCGGCAGCAGCGCACGGTTGAGGTCGACCGTCACACTGCCATCCTCGGACGGAGCCGCGGGCCGCAGGAACCGGAAGCGGTAGCTGCTGTTTCCACTGGTGGCATCTGCGAAGACCGCCCAGAGCGAGCCGTCGGGCTCGACCGCGACCTGCAGCGTGTGCTCCGTGCCGTCGGCCTCGAAGGCGATCTCGCCGGCGAGTCCGAGACCGCGCTCGACTCCGTCGGCGTTCTCGACCCGGACCGTACGGGCGGTGTCGTACGGGCGGAAGGTGCCCGGCAGCGCCCAGCGGGCGTCGTACAAAGTGGCCTCGATGGCCCGGAAGTCGCGCCGCGCCGGGGAGTCCGGGTCGAAGTCCCGTACCGCCCAGAGCCCTTCGCGGCTCAGCACGACCAGCCGCCGCCCGCCGTGAGCGACGCGGGACTCGTCGATCGGGCCGCGGTCGGCGGTGAGGCGGACCTGGCCGGTGAAGGGCTTGCCGTCGACGGTCAGACCGTCGCCGGCGGCGGCGCTGAGCACCAGCTCCTCGCCGTCCTCCCGCCACTGCCCGGGCACCCCCGGAATGTGACCTTCCGGGTAGTCGGAGAGCCAGTGGGTGCCGGTGAGGGAGAGTGGTCCGTACGGTGCGGCGACCGTGGCGGTGCGCTCCTCGTGCCAGTGCTTCCAGTCCTGTGCCGCCTGCCCGGAATCGTGCGGCTGCTGTGCGTCCGTGCTCATGCGATCAACCTTTCCATACCGGCTCGGCGAGCCCGAGATGCGACCGCAGTGTGGGACCGGTGTATTCGGAGCGGAACACACCGCGCTCCTGGAGGAGCGGGACGACCCGGTCGACGAAGTCGTCCAGGCCGCCCGGCGTGAGATGCGGTACGAGAATGAATCCGTCGGCGGCGTCGGCGGCCACGAACTCCGCCAGCTGCGCCGCGACCGTCTGCGGGCTGCCGATGAAGGACTGCCGCCCGGTCGTCTCGATGACGGTCTGACGGATGGACAGTCCCTTCTCCTCGGACAGCGCACGCCAGCGGGCCGCGACCGCGAGCGGGTCGCCGTGTCTGACCCGGCCCTGGACCAGCGAGGACTCGGGGTCCGGGTCGATCTCGGGCAGCGGTCCGTCGGGGTCGTACGAGGAGAGGTCACGGCCCCAGATCTGTTCCAGGGCCAGCAGCGCGTTCTGCGGGGAGACCTGCTGGAGGCGGATCTCGGCCGCCCTCTCCTGGGCCTCGGCATCACTGTCGCCGAGCACGAAGGTGACCCCGGGCATGATCTTCAGCTCGTCGGGTTCCCGGCCGTACTTCGCCAGCCGCGCCTTTACATCGGCGTAGAAGGTACGGCCGGCCTCCAGGGTGCCGTGCCGGGTGAAGATGACATCGGCGGCGGACGCGGCGAACTCGCGGCCCTCCGGTGAGTCCCCGGCCTGGATGACGATCGGATGGCCCTGCGGGGAGCGCGGGACGGTGAACTCGCCCTCGATGCCGAAGTGCTGGCCCCGGTGCGCGAACGGACGCGGGGTGCCGTCGGGGGTCCAGGTGTCCCACAGCTCGCGGGCGGTGGCGACGAACTCGGCCGCGCGGGTGTACCGGTCGGCCCGGTCGAGATAGCCGCCGCGCCGGAAGTTCTCCCCGGTGAAAGCGTCCGAGGAGGTGACCACGTTCCAGGCGGCCCGGCCGTCGCTGAGGTGGTCGAGGGTGGCGAGGCGGCGGGCCAGTTCGTACGGCTCGTTGAAGGTGGCGTTGACGGTGGCGGCGAGGCCCAGCCGGTCCGTGACGGCCGCCAGCGCGGCCAGCACGGTGAGGGATTCGGGGCGGCCGACCACGTCCAGGTCGTGGATCCGGCCGTTGTGCTCGCGCAGCCTCAGCCCCTCGGCGAGGAAGAAGAAGTCGAACTTGCCGCGTTCCGCCGTGCGGGCGAGGTGCTCGAAGGAGGAGAAGTCGATCTGGCTCCTGGAACGGGGGTCCACCCAGACGGTGGTGTTGTTCACACCCGGGAAGTGGGCCGCGAGATGCAGCTGCCTCGTTGCGGTGCTCATGCTCGTCCCCCTTCGAGGGCGTACCGGTTGGCGGGGCGGGCCAGCCCCAGGTGCTCGCGCAGGGTGCCGCCGGGGTAGAAGGTGCGGAACAGGCTGCGGTGCTGGAGCAGGGCCACGGTGCCGTTGACGATTCGTTCGAGGTCACGCCCGGGGGTGATGGGCGTGAGGTGGAAACCGTCCGCCGCTCCCCCGCGGTGCCACTGGGTGATCAGTTCTGCGAGGTCGACCGGGCCGCCCCGGTAGTAGGAGCCGCCGGCGGCGAGCGGGGGTCCGCTCTCCAGTCCCGGTTCCGGGGCGGTCTCGGCGTCGCCGAGGTCGACGGTGAGCGCGACCAGGACCCGAAGGGTGTCGGGGTCGCGCCCGTACGCCGCGGCGCGCCGGCGAAGATCGGTGCGGATCGCGGCGGCCCGCTCGGGGGCGGTGGCCCGTACGAGGACGACATCGGCATGGCGGGCCGCGGTCTCCCTGGCCGGGCCGCCCGCTGCGTCGACGACGGTGACCGGGTGTCCCTGCGGGGGCCGGGGCACGATGGCCGGGCCGCGGACCGTGAAGTTGGCGCCCTCGAAGTCGACGTAGTGCAGCTTGTCGCGGTCGATGAAGCGTCCGGTGGCGACGTCCCGGATCTCGGCGTCGTCCTCCCAGCTGTCCCAGAGCCGGGCGCTCACGTCGGCGGCCTCACCGGCCTCGCGCCACAGCTCGTCGGCGGGCGCTGCCGGGCGCCGGCCGAAGAGCCGGGCCTCGGCCTCGGTCGTCGACACATCGATGTTCCAGCCCGCCCGGCCGCGGCTCACCCAGTCCAGGGTGGCCACGGCGGACGACACATGGAACGGCTCGGTGTGGGTGGTGGTGACGGTCGGCACCAGACCGATCCGGTCGGTGGCGGGCGCGACCCGGGTGAGCACGGCGAGCGCGTCGAGCCCGGGCCTGGCGAACGAGTCGCCGAGCGTGACGAAGTCCAGGGCGCCGCGCTCGGCGAGCCGGGCGAGGCCGGTGTAGTGCTCGGGGTCGTAGCGGGGCGGACCGCCGATCTCGGCGGCCAGGTGAAGAGGTGCGGTTGAAGCCATGGGTGTTACCTCTCGGGGCTCAGTTCTTGGGCTTGGGCAGGCCGGGCGGGTTGATCTCGGACTTCGCGACGGCCTCGTTGGAGAGCCCCCAACGCTTCAGCACCTTGGCGTACGAACCGTCCTGCACGATGTGGTCGATGGCGGCCGCGTACGCCTCGACCAGACCGCTGCCCTTCTTCGTGGTGGCCGCGATCTTGCCCTGGAGCCCGTCGCCCGCACCCGACAGCGTGCCGACGATCTCGGACTGGCCGGCCGATGCGACGTGGTAGTTGGCGGACGGGCTGGGGCCGAGGTAGGCGTCGATACGGCCGGACTGGAGGGCCAGGTAGTAGTCGGTGTCCTTCTGGAAGTACTTGATGTCCACCGGCTTGCGTCCGGCCTTGACGTTCTGCTCGCTCCAATCGACGAGGATCTTCTCCTGGTTGGTCCCGGACGAGACGGCGATCGTCTTCCCCGCCACGTCCTTGGGCTCCTTCACCTTCCAGCCGGAGCCCTTCTCGGCCTCGAAGGCGATGTTGTCGAGCCGGTAGGTCGCGAAGTCGTACTTCTCCTTGCGCTCCTCGGTGACCGTGACGTTCGAGAGCACCCCGTCGAACTTGGAGCTGTCGAGACCGACGAAGAGGTTCTCCCAGGAGACCTCTTCGAACTGCGGCTTCAGACCGAGCGTGTCGGCGATCAGGGTCGCTATGTCGATCTCCGAGCCGATCCGGGTCTTGTCGTCGGTCGCGTAGAACCCCAGCGGTGGCGAGGCATCGGCGCTCGCTCCCAGCCGCAGCGTGCCGCGCTTACGGATCGCCTCGGGCACCTTCGCCGCGATGGTGTCGGCCTTCGTTCCTCTGATCCGGTGCTGGTCGGGGCCGATATTGATACCGGTGCCCTGCTGCCCCTTCGGCTTCACCTCGCTGGTGGCGGCGTCACCCCCACCGCAGGCCGTGAGCAGTCCTGCGGCGGTGAGAGTGGCGAGCGCGGCGGAAAGGGTGCGGCGGACGGACACGTGCGTACTCCTTGAAGAGAACATGGGTGGGATCACAGAACCTTGGAGAGGAACGCGCGGGTGCGCTCGTGCTTCGGATCGTCGAGTACGTCGCCGGGGGCGCCCTGCTCGACGATCCGTCCCTCGTCCATGAAGACGACGGTGTCGGCGACCTCGCGGGCGAAGCCGATCTCGTGCGTGACGACGATCATCGTGGTGCCCTGGCGCGCCAGGTCCTTGATGACGTCGAGGACTTCACCGACCAGCTCGGGGTCGAGCGCCGAGGTCGGCTCGTCGAAGAGCAGCAGCTTCGGCTCGAGGGCCAGTGCGCGGGCGATGGCCACCCGCTGCTGCTGCCCGCCGGAGAGCTGCTTGGGATACGCCCCCGCCTTGTCGGAGAGCCCGACCCGGGCGAGGAGCTTCTCCGCGGCGGCGACGGCTTCCCTCTTCGGGCGGCCGAGGGCGGCGACCGGGGCCTCGATGATGTTCTCCAGCACGGTGAGGTGCGGGAAGAGATTGAAGTTCTGGAAGACGAAGCCGATCCGGGTGCGCTGTCGCAGGACCTCGCGCTCGCGGAGCTCGTACAGCTTGTTGCCGTCCCTGCGGTAGCCGACCAGGGTGCCGTCGACGCTGATCCAGCCGTTGTCGACCTTCTCCAGATGGTTGATGGTGCGCAGGAGCGTGGACTTGCCGGAACCGGACGGGCCGAGAACGACGGTCACCTCTCCGGTGCGCACGGACAGGTCGATGCCGCGCAGCACTTCGAGGCTGCCGAAGCTCTTGTGGACGGAGCGGATCTCGACCATGGCGTTGGCGTCCGTGGATCCGTTGGTGTCGGTGGTGGTGCTGCTCATCGCGCGGCCCCCTTGGCGTAGTGACGTTCGACGTAGTGCTGGAGGACGGAGAGCACGGTGGTCAGGAGGATGTACCAGACCGTCGCGACCATCAGCAGGGGCACGACCCTGCCGTTGCGTCCGTAGACGACCTGGACCTGGTAGAAGAGTTCGCCGATCGCCATCACGGAGACGATCGAGGTGCCCTTGAAGAGCGAGATGATCTCGTTGGCGGCGTTCGGCAGGATGGAGCGCATCGCCTGCGGGAGCACGATCCGCCGCAGCTGCCGGTGCCGGGGAATCCCGAGCGCGGCGGCGGCCTCCAACTGGCCGCCGTCCACCGCCAGTACACCGCCGCGGACGATCTCCGCCGCATAGGCGGCCTGGTGCAGCGCCAGTCCGAGGACGGCCGCGCTCATCGCGCCGACCAGATTCATCGTGTCGAAGGAGAAGAAGCCGGGCCCGAACGGGATGCCGAACTGCAACTCCTTGTAGAGATAGGCGAGGTTGAACCAGAAGAGCAGCTGGACGATGAGCGGGATGGAGCGGAACGCCCAGATGTACGCGTAGGCGACCGCGCTGAGGAACGGGCTGGCCGACAGCCGCATGAAGGCGAGCACGATACCCAGGGCGAAGCCGAGGACCGTACCGTAGAAGGTCAGCTGAAGGGTGACCCAGACGGCCTTGAGGATGGTCTCGCCGGTGAAGAACTGGACGAAGACGTCCCACTCCCAGCCGGGGTTGGTGACCAGACCGTGCAGGAACTGGGCGAGTACGACGGCGGTGGCTGCGACGGCGACCCAGCGCCAGGGGTGGCGTACGGGGACGACGGTGAGCGTGTCGTGGTCGGCGGCAGTGGGCGCGGCGGCAGGTGGTTCTGTCGATTTGCCGATGGGTGGATCGCTGGTGAGGGACATGAGAGGTCCTTGAGCTGCAGGTGTACGAGGGTGGGGGCGGGGGCTTTGCGCGGGGTCGCGGTCAGGCGCCGAGGGGGCCGTCGCTACAGGCGAGGTCCCGGAGGAAGGTGAGCGCCGTGCGCGCGGTGGCATCGTTCTGCCGGAAGGCCGGGCCGCCGGTGCGCGGCCGGGTGAAAGCTCCGCCGGCGCGCGCGGTGGTGAACGGGCCGAGTGCGAAGCGGCGCGGGTGCGGGCGGCCGTCGCGGCCCAGGATCCGGCCGTTGTCGGGGGCGACCGAGAGCAGCCCGGTGGCGGTGGCGGTGGCCCCGTCCTCGTACAGCCCCTGGAGCAGCGGGCTGCGGGTGCGTTCCAGCGAGGGGTCCGGCAGCCGGGCCTCGACCAGGGCGCGGGCCTCTATCCGCTGCCCGGGCACGGTGGCGCTGCCGGCCCGGAAGACGCCGCGCCGTTCATCGGCCTCGACGGTCATTCCGGCGCCGAGGAAGCGGACGACACCGGCCCGGGACAGCGCGAGGAGCTGGTGCAGCCGGGGTCCCGGCGGGCCGGAGGCGAGGTAGCTGAAGAAGCCGTGCCACCAGCCGCCGATGTCGCCGAGCCGGCTCAACTGCCCGTAGGCGGACAGCAGTCCGAGGAAGACGGCGAGGTCCGGGCTGTGGGCGGGGTCGTGGCGGCGTTCCAGATCGGCGGTGATGTAGCCGCGCAGCCCCTCCTGCAGTGCGTCGTACGAGGGGTAGCGCACCCCGTCCAGGGGGTGGTCGAGCGCTTCGAGGTCGAGCCGGTCGGCGGGGTCGGGGACGGCGGCCGAGACGAGGGCGCGCAGCTCGGTTCCTGCTGGGTCCGCGGCGGCGTACTTCGCCTCGAAATCGGGCCAGTCGGCCGTCGTGCGCTCGGGGTGCGCGGTGAAGAGCCGGTGGTAGTGGGCGTAGCCGAGCTCCTTGTCGACATGTGGCCACACATCGCGCCGGAAGTCGACCGGCTCGTCCGTCTTCAGCAGCGCCTCGGTCCGGTCCGGGCCGAGGAAGCGCGGCAGGGGCGGCCGTTCGCCCTGCCAGGCATAGCCGATCTTGGAGTGGTACGGGACACCCCGGCGCGATCCGATGTGGAGCACGGGTTCCCTGCCGGACGGCACGTACTCGCCGTTCTCGTACCGTCCGCCGCGGCCCTCGGTGAGCAGCACCATCAGATCGACGAAGGCGAGTCCGAAGCCGCGGACTATGACCGGTTCACCCGCGGGCAGGCCGGTCAGATCGGTGTCCGCGGTGAAGTCGGGCGGCAGGTGGACGAGTCCGTGCCGGTCCGCGAAGTCGGCCAACTCGACTTGTTCCGGCTCGGGTTCGGCGTCGAGGTGGCCGATGGCGACGGCGACGAGATCGGCGAGGACCGGCTTGTCACGGCCCGCCAGCCAGACGCGCTGGCGGCCTTCGCGCGGCCCGGTGACACGTACGGCCCGGCCGCGGTGCCAGTGGACGGTGATGCCCTTCGGGAGTGCGGCCACGGCCTGCTCGTACACCCAGCGCAGATAGACGCTCTGCAGTCGCCTGCTCGGGAAGTCGCCTCCCTCCAACGTCTTTATCTCGGCACGGAGTTCGGGTTCGATGCCGGCCTCGTCCGGGAGCGTGAGGCGTCCGTCCCGGATGTCCGCCGCCCAGGTGTGGAGCGCGGGCCCCGGGCGTATCGGCCCCTCCTGCTGGACCGTGTCGTCGGTGAACATCGTGACGTCCTCGGCCATGGAGTTCATCCAGAGCAGCGGCGACTGGTCGTGCCGCCAGATCCGTCCGCCGCCCGGCGGGTACGGGTCGACGAGATGGATGTCCAGCGGGCGGCCCTCGTACAGGTCCGGGGCGTTGGCGGCGATGCGCTCGATGAGGCCGGTGCCGCGCGGTCCGGCGCCGATGACGACGAGCGTCGGTGCCGGGCTCATCGGGCGCCGGCCGTGCCGCGCGCGTAGTGCCGCTCGATGTAGTGCTGGCCGATGCTGAGCAGCGAGGTGACGACGGCGTACCAGATGGTGGCGACCAGCAGCAGCGGAATGACCTGGTAGGTGCGGTGGTACACGAGCTGCACCGAGTACAGCAGGTCCTGTACGGCGATGATGCTGACGATCGAGGTGCCTTTGAGGGTGCCGATGAGCATGTTCCCGGCGGGCGGGACGATGGAGCGCATCGCCTGCGGCAGCACGATCCGGCGGAGCCGGCGCCAGGGTCCGAGGCCGAGCGACTGGGCGGCCTCGATCTGTCCGCGTTCGACGGAGAGGATGCCGCCGCGGACGACTTCGGCGGCGTACGCGGCCTCGTGCAGGGTGAGCCCGATGACGGCGACCGTGACGGGGCCGAGGAGGTTCACCGTACGGACGCCGAGGATCTGCGGGTAGAGCGCGCCGATGTTGAACCAGAACAGCAGCTGGACCAGGATCGGGGTGGACCTGAAGAGCCAGACGTATCCCCAACTGACCGCTTGCAGAACGCGGTTGCTGGAGAGTCTGAGGACGGCGAGCAGCGTGCCGAGGGCGAAGCCGAGCACCATGACCAGCGCCGTGAGCCAGAGGGTGAGGCCGAGGCCGCGCAGGACCGCGGTGGTGGTGAAGTAGTCGCCGACGACATCCCATTGGAAGGCTTCGTTGCGGATGACGGAGTTCAGCGCCAGGGCGAGGAGCGCCAGGGCGACGACGGCTGCCGCCCACTGTCCTGTCCGGCGTACCGGGACGATCCGGAGCCGGTCGGCATCGTTGCTCTTCGTGAGTGGGGCGGGGGGAGGCGGAGGGCGGGTATCTGTCTGCGCGGACATGCGAAGGCTCCGTGGATGCAGAGATCGAACACGGGACGTGCCTTCAGCAGAAACACAACGTGGACCGGGCCCCTCAGCACCGGTCCGCCTTCGAGGTAAGCGCTGTTCACTGCATGTTGTCAAGCTTGTCCACACTGTGAGTCGTACGTCTCAGTTCAGTTGACGGACCACCGGATGCCTGCTCCACTTGGGCCATGTATTCGCAGCAGTGGCTGGTCAAGCGCTCCCACATCGACTTCGGTCGCGTGTGGTCCTCCTCCTGTTGAGCTGACCCCCTGCGTTTCCTCGCGTCTCTGCCTCGCGCCGTGTGCGGCGCCTGAGCACTGTTCCCTGCGTGTCTTCGCGTACACAACATCGCTTCCCCCTCCCCTCGCTCCGCTGTTTTCCCCAGCTCCGCCGATTTCCTTCGCCACGACCGTGGTGTCGCTGCGCGCTGCCCTGCTGCCGCGCTTGTGCGCCTGTGCACGGCCGACGACCCTGGAGAACCACGCCTCATGCCCCGAACCCGGCACTCCGCTGCCTTCGCGCTGATCACTGTCGCCACTCTCGCCCTCACCGCGTGCGGATCCGGCGATCCGGCGGCCGCACCGGCCGGCGCCGCCGGGACCGCGGCCGCCAAGGGAAAGGTCCCGACGACGGATGTCGTGTCGTCGGTGCACAAGGACGAGGCCGCGGCGAAGCTGCTGCCCGCCGATGTCCGTGCCTCCGGCACCTTCACCATCGCCTCCAGCATCGGCAATCCGCCCGGCGCCACCTACCTGGAGGACGGGAAGACGGTGGCCGGTACGGACATCGACTTCGCGGACGCGGTGGCCAGGAAGCTCGGGCTGAAGCTGAAGCGCGAGGTGGCCTCCTTCGAGGCGATCCTGCCGGCGCTGGGCAGCGGGAAGTACGACGTGGGCACCGGGAACTTCGGGGTGACCGAGGAGCGCCGCAAGACGATCGACTTCGTCACGTACATCAATGACGGCCAGGGCTTCGCGGTCCGCGACGACAGCAAGCTGAAGAAGGTCACCGATCTCACCCAGCTCTGCGGCCTGACCGTGGGCACCGGCGCGGGCACCACCTTCGAGGTGACGCTGGAGGAGAACAGGCACCTGTGCTCCGACGCGGGCAAGAAGCCGTACGAGGTGAAGACCTACAGCGACCAGGGTGCGGTCTGGAGCTCGCTCCAGCAGGGTCGCAGCGATGTGGTGATGTCGACCATCAACGGGCTGCGGTACGCGGTGGATCAGCAGGAGGGTGTGCGCTTCCTCAATGAGTTCAAGCGCCTCGACGTCGGCTTCGCCTTCAAGAAGGGCACCCCGCTGGCGCCCGCCTTCCAGGCCGCGGTGAACGGCCTCAAGGCGGACGGCACCTACGACCGGATCCTGAAGAAGTGGGGCATCAGCGCGTCTGCGATCAAGACCTCGCAGATCTCGCCGCCCGAGATCAAGTGACCCGGCCGGCACCGGGGCCGGGTCCGCCAAGTCCGGGGCCCGGCCCGCGCCGGGCCCCGCCTCAGCAGCTGCAGTCGCACCCGCAGTCGCAGCAGTCGCACGAGTCGCAGCAGTCCCCGCAGTTGCTGCAGCAGTCACACGCGTCGCAGCAGTCGCCGCAGTCGCACTGACTGCACAGTCCCTCGCGGCGCTGATGGCTCCATGGGTCGTTGAAGGTGCCGCAGCACATCTGGCAGGTGCAGGCCAGCCCCGCCCACACCAGGCAGCCCACGATCAGACCGCGCCGGTCGCGCGGTGGCTCGGGCGGGGGCTGCGGCGGGCCTGCAGGGCTGCCGGGGCCCGGCGCGTACGGATTGCCGGGCGGCGGCCCGAAGGACCCGGCCTGCCGCACACCCGACGGAGGGACGACTCCGTCCAGGACCATGCCGCCCGCCTGGTGCGAGCACGCCGTGGTGCCGAACGCCCGGTCCACCGACTGCCGCAGTTCGTGCACCAGCAGCACATGGGCCAACTTGTCGTCGGTGAACTCCGCGTCGCGCAGCGCCAGCCGTACGCCGCGCAGCGCGTCGTCGCAGAGCCGTCGGGCCTCGGCCCGCGAGGTGCCGGTCGCGGTGAGCGGGTTCCAGGCACCCGACGCGGCGTCAGCTTCCTGGTCCTCCACGGCGTCCAGCAGATGTGCCAGGCGTCCGAAGAGGCGGCCGGCCTCGGCCAGCGGCTCCGCGTTCTGCGGCTTGCCCGCGAGTATCGCGGTATGGGCGAAGGCGGCCGCGGTGGCGGTCTCGGTGGGCTCGGTGACCGTGAGCAGCGGGGTGCCGGGCCCGGCGAGCAGCTCGATGCCGGTCTGCCGGTCGACGGCGTCGACGAGCAGCGCCGTGTCGAAGCCGAGCTGTGCACCGGTGCGCGCACCGGCCCGGTCCCAGCCCGCGGCGACCCGGCGCGCTGCGGCGGCGGCCGGGCGGCGCTTCAACAGGCCGTCCCGGTCGGCGACGTGGTCCCGTACCTTCGCCGATGCCAGCACCAGGGAGACAGCGGCGGCCAGCCTGGCTCCCTCGCCACGGGCGACCGGGGCGGTCCGCATGGCGCGCAGCGGGCAGGGCCCCGCGGTACGTCGCCATCCAGTGGTGCGCTCGGACTGAGCCTCCGTCAGAACCGAGACGATCAGACCATCGTAGTTCGTGACAATCCGGGCGAACTGCCCGTGATCGGAGCGAAGCGCGAGACAGAGCCCGCAGAGATGGGCCATCCACTCGGCCCTGAGCCCCTCGGACAACCGGTGGGCACAGGGCCTGACGATTCCGAACACGACGATCCCCCGGGAGTCGTTCACCTGTGCGCCGCGCTCGTGCGCATGCGCGACGTGCATCGTATCGAGCACCCCATTCACCCGTACGTCCCCCATGTCACCCGTACGGACCGGCACATCGTATTTTCTTTCTTTCAGGCCCCTAATGCAGGAGGAACCTTGACGAACCGCCACATCTTCTGCACCAGTACCGTCACGAATCCCCTGCGCGCCGACTATCCACTTGGCGCACGATCCGCATCATGGACGACCATAGGGATACGAAAGAGATGCGGAACACCACGGAACCGCGGTGAGAGGAGGCGTCCATGGGATCGGTGCGCAAGGCGAGTGCCTGGCTGGGCCTCGTAGAGGACAACGACGAGCGGTACTACGACGACGACGAGTACCCCGAGGGTGCGCAGACCGGGACCGGTCAGGCCTGGGTGACCGACCCCCGGGTGCAGGTGGCCTCCGAGGCGGCCGTGGAGACGGGCCGCCGGATCGCCACCGTCACTCCGGACAGCTTCCGGGACGCGCGGGCCATCGGCGAGCTCTTCCGGGACGGCGTCCCGGTGATCGTCAACCTCACGGCCATGGACCCCTCCGACGCGAAGCGTGTCGTGGACTTCGCGGCGGGGCTGATCTTCGGACTGCGCGGCTCGATCGACCGCGTGGCCACCCGGGTCTTCCTGCTGACCCCGGCCGACACCCAGGTGGTCAACGGCGAAGCCGCCGGCCGGCCGGCCGACGGCTTCTTCAACCAGAGCTGAGCAGGGCGCTCGCCGGACCGGTCTACCGGAACGCATCGAGGCCGGTGAGCGCCTTGCCCAGCACCAGCTGGTGCATCTCCACGGTTCCTTCGTAGGTGAGCACCGACTCCAGATTCGTCGCATGGCGCATCACCGGGTACTCCAGCGAGATCCCGTTGGCGCCGAGGATCGTGCGCGAGGTACGGCAGATCTCGATCGCCTCCCGCACATTGTTGAGCTTTCCGAAACTGACCTGTTCCGGACGGAGCCTGCCCGCGTCCATCCGCCGGCCCAGATGGTGGGCGAGCAGGATGCCCTTGTGCAGTTCCACGGCCATGTCCGCGAGCTTGGCCTGGGTGAGCTGGAAGCCACCGATCGGCCTGCCGAACTGCTCCCGGGTCTTCGCATAGTCGAGGGCCGACTCGAAGCTGGCCCGCGCCGCGCCCATGGCTCCCCAGACGATGCCGTAGCGGGCATGGCTGAGACAGCTGAGCGGGCCGCGCAGACCGGTGACCCCCGGGAGTACGGCATCGGCCGGCAGCCGTACCTCGTCGAGGACCAGCTCGCTGGTGACCGAGGCGCGCAGGGACCACTTGTGCTTGATCTCCGGCGCCGAGAAGCCCGGGGTGCCGGTCGGCACGACGAACCCGCGGATTCCGCCGCCCTCGCCGCCCTCGTCGGTCTGCGCCCAGACGACGGCGACCCCGGCGACCGAGCCGTTGGTGATCCACATCTTGCGGCCGGTGAGCACCCAGTCCTCGCCGTCGCGCTTGGCGTACGTCCGCATCCCGGCCGGGTCGGAGCCGTGGTCCGGCTCGGTGAGGCCGAAGCAGCCGATGATCTCGCCGGCCGCCATGCCCGGCAGCCACTGCTGCCGCTGCTCCTCGGAGCCGAAACGGTGGATGGCGTACATCGCGAGTGATCCCTGTACGGAGACGAGGGAGCGGATTCCCGAGTCGGCCGCTTCGAGTTCCAGGCAGGCCAGTCCGTACTGGACGGCGGTGGCGCCCGCGCAGCCGTATCCCTGCAGGGACATGCCGAGGGCGCCGAGCGATCCGAGCTCACGGGCCAGCTCGCGGATACCGGGCAGCTCGCCGTTCTCGTACCACTCGGCGATGTGCGGCAGGACTCGGTCGGTGGCCCAGTCGCGGACGGTGTCGCGGATCGCGAGGTCCTCGGCGCTGAGCAGATCGTCGATGCCGATCGGGTCGGCGGGGTCGAAGGGCGGGATCTTCGAGGACGGAGTGGTGGACATGAGAGTGCCTCCGGCGGCTCACACGATGCTAAAACTAGCAGTGTTAGTCATGGCGTCGCACCGACGTTACGGCTCAGTGTCCCGCCCGTCCAGAGCCGGTCGCCTCAGCGGGTCGGCGCCGGGCAGGTCGCGAAAGCGGCCGCTGCGTACGGCCCGCGGCGGGCGCCTCGCGCGGACCATGGAATTCGGCCTCTCGGGGTTCACGGACACCCGGTGCCGGGCACTCCATTGACGGGCACTCCATCACCCGCGGCAGCCGCAGCGCGGCAAGCGCTCCGAGCAGCAGCAGCGCCGCACTGACCAGCAGCGTGACATGCAGCCCGGTGATGAAGGAATGGCGGGCCGTGGAGCGCAGCACCTCGCCCAGCGGACCGCCCAGCCGGTCCGCCACCTGGTAGGCCTCACCCAGCGAGTGGGAGGCGGCCGCACCGTCCCCGGCAGGGACGCCCTCTTCGGGAAGCTTCGCGAGTCCGGGGGTGTAGGCGGCGTTCATGACGCTGCCGAGCAGGGCGATCCCCATGCCCGCGCCCAGCTGGTAGGAGGTCTCGCCGATCGCCGCCGCACCGCCCGCCCGTTCGGCGGGGGCCTCGCTGAGCATGGATTCGTACGCCCCGAAGAGCGTGGACTGCAGTCCGAAGCCGAGTGCGACGAAGGCCGCGGTCAGCAGACCGGGCCGGTCGTGCTGCCCCATCGCGGTCAGGATCAGCACGGAGCCGGCCGTGAGCACGAAGCCCCAGCCGACCATCCGGCGCGGCCCGATGCGGCGCAGGGTGTACGAGCCGGTGGCGCCCGCGGCCATGGCCGCGAAGGTGAGCGGCAGCAGCCGCAGACCGGTCTGAAGCGGACTCAGGCCGAGGACGAGCTGGAGGTACTGCACGGCTATCAGTTCCAGCCCGACCAGGGCCAGCATGGCGAGGACGATGCAGCCCACCGCGGTGGAGAAGGCGGGCCTGGCGAACATCCCGATGTCGATCAGCGGATGCGTGCGGCGCTTCTGGCGGCGCACGAAGGCTATGAGCAGTACGGCCCCGATCAGCAGCGGGGCCAGTGTGGCGGGGCTCAGCAATCCCCCACCGGTGCCCGCCCGCTTCACTCCGAGGACCACACCGAGCACGCCGGCCGCGGCCATCAGTGCACCCAGCACATCCCACGGGCCGTCGTTGCTGCCGCGTGACTCGGGGAGCAGCAGGCGGCCGAGCGGCAGGACCAGAGCCATCAGCGGAATGTTGATCAGAAAGACCGAGCCCCACCAGAAGTGCTCGACGAGGAAGCCGCCTATGACGGGTCCGATGGCGGCGCCGACGGCGGCGACCGCGGTCCAGACGCCGATCGCCACGGCTCGTTCGCGCCGGTCGGGGAAGACCTGCCGGAGGATCGACAGCGTCGCCGGCATGATCATCGCCCCGCCGACACCGAGCAGGGCACGTGCCGCTATGAGTACGCCGGGGCTGTCGGCCATCGCGGCGATCGCGGAGGCGACACCGAAGAGGGCGTAGCCGAGCAGCAGAACGCGTCGCCGTCCGACCCGGTCACCGAGGGTGCCGAAGAGGATCAGCAGTGAGGCGCAGACCAGTGGATAGGCATCCACGATCCAGAGCAGACCGACGGCGCTGGGCCGCAGGTCCTCGGTGACGGCGGGGACGGCGACATGGAGCACGGTCGCGTCGAGCGCGACGAGCAGAAGACTGAGGCAGAGGACGACGAGGACGACCCATCGATTGGCACCGTCGGCGGCTGAGCGCAGCCGGATTCGGGCTGTGGTCGTCCCGGACATGCATGTACCTCCCAAAAGGTCCCTCGCGCTCGGCAGGCCAGCCGGGGATGCAGCGGTTCGCTGTCCCTCGGGGCCCGGCATCGACGGGCGAGTGATCCGTCAGCGTACGCGAGTTCGGAGCACTCACACGTGGTCCACCTCATACCCCGATGGACCGTGGAGTGTGGCGTACGCCACGCCGAGCCGCCGCTCGGAGCCCGCTCGGAATCGCACGGACGGCCTCCGCACCCGGCACAGAAGGTACTCGGCGTCACTCCCGGAGCACGCGCCGGGCCTGCATCGACAGCGGTCGGTAACCGGACAGACACCGTCCGTTTCACCTCTCCGAGAGGCCGGAGAAATTCATACCGGCACCTCCTGCGCATTTCTGTCCGCACCCAAACACCCTTCCGAAATGAGTGCGAAATCAATAGTGCAGAGACCCTCGGATACGCTTCTCCGAGTCGGGAATTAAGGCCCGGCTGAGACATAGTCCACATCACATCGTCATCACAAAGAGACCGGATCGACCTGTTCGCGCACTAACTCGCTGTAACGTCGATTGGGTGCGTACCGACATCTTTGCCCGCCTGGACCGGGAGCCGGAGCCGCCGAAGATAGAGCCACCGCGGATGAGCCGTCACCGCATCGCTCTCTTCTGCGGGGCGTTGGCGTTCTATCTCGCCATCGTCGTTGCCGTGCTGGTCTCTTCCTGGCTGGTGACCCTGGACTGGAAGGTCATGCTCTTCCGGCCGTATCAGCAGTGGCCGGAAATCCATGCCTTCCTCGACTACTACATCGTGCTCGGCCAGCGCGGCCCCACCGCCACCATGGTCGCCTGCTGGCTCGGCTGGCGCTCCTGGCGGCAGCACACACTGCGGCCCCTGCTGACGCTCGGCGCCTCACTGCTGCTGCTCAATGCGACGGTCGGCGCGGTCAAGATCGGCCTGGGGCGGCTCGGCCCGCACTACGCGACCCAGATCGGCTCCGCGGAGCTCTTCGCCGGCGGCGATATATTTCCGTCGGGCCACACCGCCAACGCGGTCGTGACCTGGGGAATCCTCGCCTATCTGGCCACCACCCCGCAGGCCAGGCGCTATCTGTCGGCCGCGTCGGCGATCGTCTCGCTCGGCGTCGGGCTCACCACCGTCTACCTCGGCACGCACTGGCTCAGCGATGTGCTGCTGGGCTGGGTCGCGGGGCTGCTGATCCTGCTGGGCCTGCCCTGGGTCGAGCCGCTGATCACCCGGGCCGAGGCGTGGATCTTCGCCCAGCGCGAGAACCTGCGGGGACGCGGCCGTCCCGTTCCTTCCGTGCCCGTCGCGGCCGGAGGACCCCGGACCGTACTGCTCCCGCAGCTGGACGGCGGCGGCACCGTGGCGGAGAGCCCGGTGCTGGAGCCGGTCGCCGCGGGCGGACACACGGCGACCACAACGGGCACGGTCACGGGTGCCCGCTCGCGTGCACATCCGGCGCCCCCGTCGCATCAGGCGCATCTGGTGCGCTCGGAGCGGACCCCGGTCACCCCGGCCGGCAGCCGCCGCCCGCCGCACGCGGACCGTACGCCACGCGGCGGCTCGGCCCCGTCCCGCCCGATGACCGGCGGCTGAACACCCCAGGACCGGCTGGGCCGGTACGCACAGCCGCTCCCCCGCACAGTGAAGGCCCCGACTTCGGTCGGGGCCTTCACTCATGTCCGGGGCGCGGGTCGCGGCGATCCTCAGCCCACCCAGCAGCGGGTGACGACGGCATCGGCGACCTCGAAGTTGATCCGCCCGCTCCGGAACTCCATGGTGATGATCGCGCCCGGCGGCAGGGATCTGACGGTGCTCCAGCCATGCCTGCGGGCCCGCTGTTCGGCCGCGTCGACGGCGAGGCCGACGTACGCACCGGGCGTGTCGTCGGGCTGGGCGGGAGGGGTCGGTATGGGTGCCATGCCTCTCACCGTAGGCGGCCGCGGACCATGACGGAAGCCGGGGCGCCGACCGCCGCACGGCATCCTCACGTCCCTCGGCGGTCACGCTTGTGTCACAGGATCACGACACGCGTGCCACCTGAATCACGCCACCCGAACCTGCGGTCCAGGACCGGACACACAGTAATCACACAGCCCAGGAAATGATCATGCGGAAGGTCTGAAAACAAAACGGAATACCCCGTATCGAACAGCTGGAATTTCCGCATTGAATAGCCTCTGTAAATGAGCATGCCACCGGGAATTCACGCTTCCTTATGGCAGCCTTATCTTTTGGTCACAAAATCCGCGCCACGGGCCGGGGACGGCCGGCCCACTGCCGCCCGTATAGCGGACAACCCGAACCGTCTCCGTATGGGGACGCCGGTGGAAGCGCTCAGTCCAGGGCCCGGGACAGCCGGTCCCTGGCCGCCCTGATCGCGTCGTTGAGCTCCGGCGGTTCGACGACCTCGAAGTCGATCCCCAGCAGCATGACGTGGATGACCAGCACATCGAGACTCGCCGCCCCGGCGCGCAGCAGACAGCTGTCGGCGCCGTCCGCCTCCAGCACCCCGGAGGACGGCGAGATCCGTTCGGCCGCACGCTCGATCCCCACCTTCAGCCGGATCACCGCATGCGTCGCGTACACGGTGGTCGAGATTCCCTTCGAAACGTAGGCGGCCAGATCCTCTGCCGGTGCCTCGCGGGGGACGAATCTCGGGCCGTGCGGCGGCGTGGGCGTGATCCGGTCCGCGCGGAACGTACGCCAGTCCGCGCGGTCCAGGTCCCAGGCGACGAGATACCAGCGGCGCTCGGTGCACACCAGCCGGTGCGGTTCGACGGTCCGGCGCGATACGGAGCCGGAGTGGTCCCGGTACTCGAAGCGCAGCCGCTCGCTGTCCCGGCAGGCTCCGGCCAGTTCGGTGAGGACACCCGGATCGGCGGTGGACGCGCCGGGTCCGCGGAGCAGCGGCACGGTGAAGGTGTTCAGCGCGTTCACCCGGCGCCGGAGACGGTCCGGCAGCACCTGTTCGAGCTTGGCCAGGGCGCGTACGGAGGTCTCGCCAATACCCTCGACGCCGTTGCCCGCCGCGGTGCGCAGCCCGACGGCTACGGCGACTGCCTCCTCGTCGTCGAGGAGGAGCGGCGGGAGCTGGGCGCCGGCGCCGAGCTGGTATCCGCCGCCGGTGCCGGGGCTGGCGTTGACCGGGTAGCCCAGTTCACGCAGCTTGTCGACGTCACGGCGGACGGTCCGCGGGGTGACTCCGAGCCGTTCGGCGAGATCGGCGCCCGACCAGTCCCGGTGCGCCTGGAGCAGTGAAAGCAGGCGTAGCAGTCGTGCCGAGGTCTCCAACATGGGGCGAGTCTGCCAGGGGTTGCGGACAGCCTGCGTCCGCAACCCCTGCCGGTGGTCTACCGGGCCTGTGCCGGATCCGGTACGAGCCGTACGCACAGGTCGTTGGCGGCGGAGTAGCAAGGGGTGGCGCGGGCGCCCTCTCCTGCGCTGCGGCCCGGGTAGACGAAGCTGTTCTTGCGGTCCCAGACGTCGTCGAGGATGCGGGAGATCCGTACGCCGTCGGCCGGCTCCCCGGCGCCCGTCCCGGGGACCAGCCAGAGCGTCCACAGCTGCTGCTCGGTGACCGGCCCGGTGCCCAGCCCGTCGAGCGGGAGCGTGAAGGAGAACGTGCCTTCCTTCCCTGCGACCGGCACCCGGCAGACCCGGTCGGGGGCGCCTGCCAGTCGCGCCTCGACGCGGGCGTCGTCGCCGAGGCGGGTCCCGTACAGCCTGCCCTCGACGGTCATCCCGCCCCGGCCGAAAGTGACCGGCCCGGCCTCGGCGTGCGGTGAGCGGATCCAGCAGCGCACGGCGAGCCGGCCGTCGACGGTCGGGTACGGGATACGGACCGCGATCCGCCCGGTCTCCGGTGTGCGGTCCATGAGGAGCCGCACATCTCTGATTCCGGGCTCTACGGCAACCGCCCCGTCGTCGTCCGCGCCCGGCTCACGCAGACAGACGTCCCAGTAGCCTTCGGCGAGCGCCAGGGTGCCCGGCAGCACCGCTCGCAGCCGTCCCCCGCCGAGCGGGCTCAGGGGCAGCCGTACGGTGTCGCCGTCGCTGCCGGTGCCCTTGGCGCCGCGCAGCCGGAGAAGCAGTTCGGGCGCCTCCTCGTCCTCGCGGCGGCCGAGGCCGAGGTCGAAGGTGATCCCGCCGTCGGGGCCTGCGGTGCAGTCGGCTCGTGGCGCCCGTCGCTCTGCGGAGATGGTCATGCGGGCTTCCCCCTGCGGATGACATCGGCGGCCTTGTAGCGCAGGGCGTACGCCCCGTCCAGCACGGTGCCGCGGGCGCGGTGCAATGTGGTGCGCAGAGCGCCCTGCGAGCGGTCGCGCGGGGCTCGGGAGGAGAGTTCGGTGAAGAGCCGCTCATGGCGTTCGGCTATCCGTGACGGGTCGAACCGCTGCGACGCGGCCAGTGCGGCACGTCCCGAGCGGTGCCGTGCTTCGTCGTCGTCGATCAGACCGAGCAGAGCGTCCGCCACCGCCGCAGTGTCACCGACCGGCACCAGCCGTCCGTCGGTGCCGTCCTCGATGATCTCGCGGGGTCCGTGCGGACAATCGGTGGCGACAACGGGCAGGCCGCAGCGCATCGCCTCGACGATGGTCATGCCGAAGGACTCGCGGTCCGAAGTGACCGCGGCGATCGCTCCCTTGGGCCACTCGGCTTCCAGCGGGTTGACCGGACCCATGAGGAACACATGGTTGTGCAGGCCGAGTTCACCGATGAGCGTGAGCAGCGCCTGGCGTTCGTTCCCGGTCGCGTCGCCGCCGCCGTAGATGCGCAGCCGCCAGTCCGGACGGACGGCGGCCACGTCGGCGAACGCCCGGACGAGCAGGTCGTACCGCTTGACCTTGTGCAACCGGCCTGCGGCGATCACCCACTTGCTGTCGCCGTCGGCGGGCGCGATCCTCGGCGCGGGCACGCTGTTGGGAATGGACTCGATCCGTACGCCGGGCAGCTTGAGCCCGGTCCGGTAGGCGCGGGCGTCGGCCTCGGTGACGGTGGTGATCGCGTCGAGCAGGGCGTAGCGATGCCCGATCTCGCGGCGCAGCCGGTAACTGTGGCTGTCGAGGGTGAGGTGCTCCTGCCCGATCCGGACCGGACCGCGCCGGGCCTGCCTGCTGATCTGCACATTGAGCCCGGGACGGGTTCCGACCACGACATCCGCGTCCAGGGAACGCAGATGGTCCGCCACCCGCGCGTCGGTCAGCCTGCTGTACTGGCGGTACCTGCTGTCGCCGCGCGGGAACACGGTTGCGGGACGGGCGTGTTCGGCCGCGTCGCCGTCGTATGCCGGGCTCTTCTTCCGCAGGTCGACGAGGTGGCTCATGCGCACGCCTTCGGGTGCGCCCAGTGCGGGGACGTCACGGTGCCGGAAGACCGACACGATCTCGATGTCGTGGTGCCCGGCCAGCGCCCCGGCGAGATTGAACGTCGTACGGATCGTGCCCCCGACTCCGTAGGCGTTGTGGAGCAGGAAAGAAATGTGCATGAAACGCCATATCTCCCGGTTCGGCTGGTCAGTGGCGGGCGCCACTGACCAGGACGACGCAGACCGGTCGGCAGTTCACTCCCGGCATGGGCCAGTTTCAGCCACCTTCATGCTCACCTGTTTTCCTGATTTATCGATGTATTGGTGAACCGGTCCATGGCCGAGTCGACCACATCGCCATACGACCAATCAGGAGAAACAGGTCGCAATCGACCCCCCGAATCCTGAGATTCACCCTCTGCGTCGGATGGTTCGATTACGTTCCCTTTCTCGCGTGACCCCGGCCGCAGATCGCCCGTTGTCTTCTTCATGAGCCGGGAACCGCCCGGCGCACGCACCGAGTTCGAGGAGCCACCCGTGCCGCGCATGCTCGACGTCAGCGAGGACGTACGCGCCGAGATCGGCGACGCCGAAGCCGACCGGCTGCTCGTCGGCGACAACACCCCAGGCAGTTACGACTGCACCTCCTGCCGCACCCCCGGCGACTCCGAACAGGAACGCACCAGCACGGTGCTCTTCGTCGGTGACGAAACCGCTGTCCTCGCCTTCGCCCACGCAACCTGCATCCCCTCGCAGGTCGTCCAGGTCGCCGAGGAGCAGCTGCAGGGCGCCGTACGCAGCATCACCGGCAGCGACGCGGAGCGCCCTGAGCACCTTGAGGGCCTCAGCCCCGAACAGGCCGTCCTCGGGATCACCAGCGGCCTCGTCCTGATCGACGACGAACTCCACCCGGCCCTCGTCGTCGAGCCGACCGGCGCGATCGCCCGCCCGGGCACGGACGGCAGCCGGGGCGACGAATTCCTCCAGCTGCTGCTGGAGCAGGGCTTCCACCCGGTCCACCGGATGGACCAGACGCCCGCGGCGCTGCACGGCTGGTCGATCCTGCTCGCCATGGGCCAGCTGCACGCCGTGCTCCAGCCGGGCACCGGCGGCGGCGCCCCGGTCGCCTGGTGGCAGGCGCATGCGCCGCTCCAGGTCACCGAGGGCTGGCGAACCGCGGCCAACAAGTCGCAGACCGTGCTCGTCTTCGCCGCCCCGGCGGGGGCGATCGGCCAGCAGCCACGCGAGGACCTGCTGCGCGACGCCCTGGACAAGGCCGCCGCCGGCGGGCTCCTGGTCGCCGCGGCGATGCCACTGGCCGGGACCTGATCATGGCCGTCGGCCCTTCACACCTGCGGCGAACAGCTATTTCTCCGCCGGGCCCGCATCCGACGGACAGTGGGGTCGTTGGCACATACGTGCACTCATACGACTCCTCCCACCAGCGCCCGAGCCCGATCCCTGGCATGCGCCCCTCGCCGGACCCATCGGGCGGTCAGTCCCACACCCCGATCTACGACGCGCTGTACTCCGAGTACCGCCGGTCGTTCCGGGCGCTGCCGGGTGATCGTAGCGGCGAGGAGGATCTCGGTTTCGTGGCCTTCGGCAGCGGGTTCTTCGGCAGCCGCGGCCGCTCCGGTCTCTCCGGTCTCTCCGGTCTCTCCACGGGGCTTTCCGTCCACAGCGGGACCACCGGACACGGCGGCGGCCCGAGCATGCACACCGGCAGCCTCAGCTCCTGGCAGCGGGTGGGCCGGCACTCCGCGCGGACCCAGCCTGCGGCGCTGCCCCCGGGAACGGGATCGCGAGGGGCCTGACCCCATGACGGAGCCCCGGACCGTTTCGTATCCGAAACGGTCCGGGGCTCCGTCATGGGGCCTTGCGTACTACTTGTTGCGGCCGCGCTTCTCGCGGACCCGCACCGAGATGTGGATCGGGGTGCCCTCGAAGCCGAACTCCTCACGCAGCCGGCGCTCGACGAAGCGTCGGTAGCCGTGCTCCAGGAAGCCCGAGGAGAACAGCACGAAGCGCGGCGGCTTGGTGCCGGCCTGGGTGCCGAAGAGGATGCGGGGCTGCTTGCCGCCGCGGACGGGGTGCGGGTGGGAGGCGACGATCTCACCGAGGAAGGCGTTCAGCCGGCCGGTGGGGACGCGGGTCTCCCAGCCGGCGAGGGCGGTCTCGATCGCCGGGACCAGCTTCTCCATGTGCCTGCCGGTGACGGCGGAGACGTTGACCCGCGGGGCCCACGCGATCTGCGCGAGCTCCGTCTCGATCTCGCGCTCCAGGTAGTAGCGGCGCTCCTCGTCGAGGGTGTCCCACTTGTTGTACGCGATCACCAGGGCACGCCCGGCCTCCACGGCCATGGTGATGATGCGCTGGTCCTGGACGCTGATGGACTCGCTGGCGTCGATCAGGACGACGGCGACCTCGGCCTTCTCCACGGCGGCGGCGGTACGCAGCGAGGCGTAGTAGTCCGCGCCCTCCTGGAGGTGGACGCGGCGGCGGATACCGGCCGTGTCGATGAACTTCCAGGTGATGCCGCCGAGCTCGATCAGCTCGTCGACCGGGTCACGGGTGGTGCCCGCGAGCTCGTTGACGACGACGCGGTCCTCGTTCGCCACCTTGTTCAGCAGCGAGGACTTGCCGACGTTGGGACGGCCGATGAGCGCGATCCGGCGCGGTCCGCCGATCGCGGTGCCGAAGAGCTGCGCCGGGGCCTCGGGAAGTGCTTCGAGTACGGCGTCGAGCAGGTCGCCGGTGCCGCGGCCGTGCAGCGAGGAGACCGGGTGCGGCTCGCCGAGGCCCAGCGACCAGAGCGCGGTGGCGTCCGCCTCGCCGCTCTGTCCGTCGACCTTGTTGGCGCACAGCACGACGGGCTTGCCGGCCCGGCGCAGCAGCTTGACGACGGCTTCGTCGGTGTCGGTCGCGCCGACGGTCGAGTCGACCACGAAGACGACCGCGTCGGCGGCCTCGATCGCGTACTCGGCCTGGGCGGCGACGGAGGCGTCGATGCCCAGCACGTCCTGCTCCCAGCCGCCGGTGTCGACGACCTTGAAGCGGCGGCCCGCCCACTCGGCCTCGTAGGTGACGCGGTCGCGGGTGACGCCGGGCTTGTCCTCGACGACCGCCTCACGGCGGCCGATGATCCGGTTCACCAGCGTCGACTTGCCGACATTGGGGCGGCCGACGACGGCGAGCACGGGAAGCGGTCCGTGACCGGCCTCACCGATCGCGCCCTCGACCTCTTCGGCGTCGAAGCCCTCCTCCGCGGCGAGCTCCATGAACTCCGCGTACTCGGCGTCGCCAAGCGCTCCGTGCTCGTGGTCCGAGCCGTCGGAGTGAATCTGGTCGTTCATGAAGTCCGTTCCTCTTTGCATCATCATCGATGGACCGCGACCACGCGGCCCACTACTCAAGTCTTACCTAGCGTCCGGTGAAACGCCTGGCCTCGTCCAGGTGGGCGCTCAGCCGCCCCTGGATCCGTACCGTCGCCTCGTCCAGCGCCTTGCGCGTCCGCCGCCCGCTCCCGTCACCCGGGTCAAAAGCATCGCCGAAGACGACATCGACCCGGCTGCGCAACGGCGGCAGTGCCGATATCAACCGTCCGCGGCGCTCGGTGCTTCCCAGTACGGCCACGGGCACGATCGGCGCCCCGCTGCGTACCGCGAAGTATGCGAGCCCGGCACGCAGGGAGGCGAAGTCGCCCTCGCCCCTGGTGCCCTCGGGGAAGATCCCGAGCACGCCGCCGTTCTCCAGCACGCCGAGGGCGTGGGTGATGGCGGTGCGGTCGGCGGTCGTACGGTCCACCTTCAGCTGACCGATTCCGCGCAGGAACGGGTCGAGGGGGCCGACGAACGCCTCTTTCTTGATCAGGAAGTGGACGGGCCGGGGCGCGGTGCCCATCAGCATCGGACCGTCGATGTTGTGGGAGTGGTTCACCGCGAGTATGACGGGTCCGGAGGCGGGAACCCGCCACGCACCGAGGACGCGGGGCTTCCACAGCCCGTACATCAGCCCGATGCCGATCCCGCGCCCGACCGCTGCGCCGCGCAGCGTGGGCGAGCCCGTGGCGTGGGTCACTTCGCGGCCCGCTTCTCCTCGACGAGGGTGACGACGCACTCGATGACCTGCTGGAGGGTCAGCTCGGTGGTGTCCACCTCGACGGCGTCGTCCGCCTTGGCCAGCGGGGAGGTCTTGCGGCCGGAGTCGGCCGCGTCCCGCTTGATCAGCGCCTTCTGGGTGGCGGCGAGATCGGAGCCCTTTACCTCTCCGCTGCGGCGGGCGGCACGCGCCTCCGGCGATGCGGTGAGGAAGATCTTCAGGTCCGCGTCGGGCAGCACCGTGGTGCCGATGTCACGGCCCTCGACCACTATGCCCCCCTCGGCCGCGGCGGCGATGGTGCGCTGCAGCTCGGTGATCCGGGTGCGCACCTCGGGGACCGCGCTGACGGCGCTGACCTTGGAGGTGACCTCCTGGGTACGGATCGGCCCCGAGGCGTCCTCGCCGTCGACGGTGATCGTCGGGGCGGCCGGGTCCGTACCGGAGACGATGACCGGCTTGGCCGCGGCGGTCGCCACCTCCATCGCGTCCTGCACGTCGATGCCGTTGTTCAGCATCCACCAGGTGATCGCCCGGTACTGGGCGCCGGTGTCCAGGTAGCTCAGGCCGAGCTGGGCGGCGACGGCCTTGGACGTGCTCGACTTGCCGGTGCCGGAGGGCCCGTCGATGGCGACGATCACTGCGGTCGGGGCCGTCGGGGCGGCGGCGCTTGCGGTTTCCACGGTGGTGGACACCTTCCTGGTACACGGGGTGGGCGGGACGGGGACGCGCGAACCCGCCCCGCACAAGGTTACCGAGTGTCGGAGCGGTCCTCTGCACCCCTGTGGACAACCGCCTCCCGGGCCCGCCGCCCCGGGCCTACTGGCGTAGCGACCAGCCCCGGTCGCGCAGTGCCGCGCTCAGTTCGGGGACCGCGCTCGGCTCGACCATGAGCTGGACCAGGCCCGCCTGCTGCCCGGTGGCATGCTCGATACGGACGTCCTCGACGTTGACCCCGGCCCGGCCGGCGTCGGCGAAGATCCCGGCCAGTTCGCCCGGCCGGTCGCTGATGAGCACGGACACGATCTCGTACGAGGCGGGGGCCGTCCCGTGCTTGCCGGGCACCCGGACCCGGCCCGCGTTGCCGCGGCGCAGTACGTCCTCGATGCCTTCGGTGCCTTCGCGGCGCTTGTCGTCGTCACCGGACTGCAGACCGCGCAGCGCCCGTACCGTCTCGTCCAGATCGGCGGCGACCCCGGCCAGCACGTCGGCGACCGGGCCGGGGTTTGCGGAGAGGATCTCCACCCACATCCGGGGGTCGGAGGCGGCGATCCGGGTGACGTCCCTGATGCCCTGCCCGCACAGGCGTACGGCGGTCTCGTCGGCCTCCTCCAGTCGGGCGGCGACCATCGACGAGATGAGCTGCGGGGTGTGGGAGACCAGGGCGACGGCCCGGTCGTGCGCGTCGGCGTCCATGACGACCGGGACGGCGCGGCAGAGCGCGACCAGTTCCAGGGCGAGGTTGAGGACCTCGGTGTCGGTGTCACGGGTCGGAGTGAGGACCCAGGGGCGGCCTTCGAAGAGGTCCGCGGTGGCGGCGAGGGGGCCCGATCGCTCCTTGCCGGCCATGGGGTGCGTACCGATGTACGGCGTGAGGTCGACGCCGCGGGCCTCCAGCTCGCGGCGCGGGCCGCCCTTGACGCTGGCGACGTCGAGGTAGCCGCGGGCCACGCCGTCCTGCATGGCGGTGGCCAGCACCGAGGCCACGTGGGCGGGCGGCACGGCGATGATCGCCAGGTCGACGCGGCCCTCGGGTGCCTCGTCCGTACCGGCGCCGAGAGCGGCCGCGGTGCGGGCCGATTCGGGGTCGTGGTCGACGAGGTGGACATGGATGCCGCGCCCGGCCAGGGCGAGGGCTGCGGAAGTGCCGACGAGGCCCGTTCCGATGACGAGGGCGGTTCTCACTGGGCGATGTCCTTGCGGAGGGCGGCGGTGGCGCCGAGGTACACGTGGGCGATCTCGGACTTGGGAAGGTACGTCTCGACGTGCGCGAGGATGCGCACCACGCGGGGCATGGCCCCCACGATGTCCAGCTCCTGGGCACAGATCAGCGGTACGTCGACGATACCGATCCCGCGTGCCGCGGCGGCCGGGAAGTCGCTGTGCAGATCGGGGGTGGCCGTGAACCAGATGCTGATCAGATCGTCCGCGACGAGGTTGTTGCGCTCCAGGACGGCGGTGAGCAGGGCGCTGACCCGCTCGCCCATGTGCCCGGCCTCGTCCTGATCCAGCTGGACGGCTCCACGGACCGCTCGTACCGCCACGTCGTGCTCCTCGCTCTTTCGTACGTGTCGCGCATGCTGTCCGCCTGCGTGATCTTTCTGCACGATCAGCCTAGAGGGGCGGCGCGACGGGCGGCCGGGGTGCTCTCCCAGTGAGACGGGGCGAAGCGCGTCGGCCGGAGGGCTCCGCCGTGGTGGCGAAGGCTCTCCGGCCGCGTGGGGTGTTCCGGAGGAACACCCCTTCCCGCACGGTGAGCGGCCCTTGCGGCCGCCCCCGGGCTCAGAGCTGCTGTTCCCGGACCAGGTCCTCGATCGAGCGGCCCTCCGGGACCTCGCCCGACGGGGTCAGTTTGTCGACCGCCGTCGGCAACGACCGGGCGATCTCGTCGGCCGCCTGTTCCGTGGAGACTCCGGTCTCCTGGGCGACCTTCTGCAGGGTCTCGTTCGGCAGTGCCTCGGTGATCTGGGCGCCGCTGACCGCCTTGTTCTCACCGGTGCCGACCCAGGACTGCGCCTGGTCGACGAGGCCGGACTTGGTGAGCATCCCGATCAGCCCTTCGAGCGCGTTGCCACTGCCGCCCGTACCGCTTTGGCCGTTGCCCAGTGCGCCCAGCAGTGCGCCGAGGATGTTCCCGGCGCCGCCGGAGGCGCTGCCCTGGCCGCCACCGCCCAGCAAACTGCCCAGCAGGCTGCCGAGGTCGTTTCCCGCCATGGTTCTGCCTTTCCAGAGGGGATGATTTATCGACAATGTCGATCAGAACCCGGGCTTCTGCCACTTGACCGGGGCGGGTCCGCCGTCACACAGCGGTCGCCGGACCGCCCGGCGGACATCGGCCAGAAGCGCGGCGTCCGCGCATCCGGATGCTCACTCTCCCGCAGCACGGCCGGCTCGTCCTGCCAGGGGTCCGCCCATCGGGTGTTCCCGCCCGGACCACGAGCTCCACCTCGGCAATGGTTCCGGAGCCGGGGCCAGGCGTTCGGTGCCGGTGCGTCGCAGCGAGGCCAGTACGGCGGCGGGGGCGTGCGGCAGCGTGGCCATCACTGTGCCGGTGACCGGATGAGGGACCCGGTCGAGCAGCAGCATCCCGGCTGCCGGATCGCGGGCGCTTGGGCGGGTCGCGGCTGCGTCCGCTGGACCAGCCTCGGCAGCCACTGCTCGGCCGCGTCTGGCGTACAGGCGGGGAACAGCCGGGCCGTGTCCTCGCCGCCGTGCCGTTCGCGGACCTGTGGGAGCAGCCGGTCTGCGAGCGCGGACCGGCGGGACAGCCGGAGGATCCGGTACGTATGCCGGCGTACGTGTGCGCGGCGCGGCAGGCGGCGTCGTCCAGGGAACGGGTGTGTTCGGCGATGCCCCACGCACGGGCCGGGTACGGCAGGTGTTCGAATATTCGCTCACGTACCCTCGCCGGCATGATCACCCCTGCCCCGGAGGCTCTCGTACGCGACCACACGGTCTACTCCTGTGTGATGGGCTCACGCGCCTTCGGGCTCGCCACGGACGGCAGCGACACCGACCGGCGCGGCGTCTTCCTCGCGCCGACCCCGTTGTTCTGGCGGTTCGACAAACCACCGACGCATGTCGAGGGCCCGGCGGAGGAGCAGTTCTCCTGGGAGCTGGAACGCTTCTGCGAGCTGGCCCTGCGCGCCAACCCCAATGTGCTGGAGTGCCTGCACTCGCCGCTGGTGGAACACGTCGACGCCGTGGGCCGTGAACTCCTGTCCCTGCGCGAGGCGTTCCTGTCCCGGCTGGCCCATCAGACCTTCGTCCGCTACGCGTTGGGCCAGCGCAGAAAACTGGAGGCGGACGTCCGGCAGTACGGGGCGCCACGCTGGAAGCACGCCATGCATCTGCTGCGGCTGCTGACCAGCGGCCGGGATCTGCTGCGCACGGGCAAGCTCACGATCGAGGTGGGCCCGGCCCGGGAGGAGCTGCTGGCGGTGAAGCGCGGTGAGGTGCCATGGCCGGAGGTCGAACGCCGCATGACCCGCCTGGCCGAGGAGAACGACGAGGCGGCCACCGCCTCACCGCTGCCGCCCGACCCGGACCGGGCCCGGGTGGAGGACTTCCTGATCCACACCCGCCGAGCGTCCGCGCCGTGGCCCGACCACGGGTGAACGGCCCGCCCTGTCCGGTGAGTGGGGGGGGCGGGGCCCCTCCGGGCCGTCTCCTCGGAACTGACGCGGCACCCCGGTACATACAGCGAACCGGTCATCTACGTCAGTCCCTGCGACGAACAGATACCCGGGCTCCTCTGCGTAGCCGCCGAACGTTCGTTGCCCGAGGAGACGCCCGGAGCGGCCCCGGACCACCACGACGAAACCCACGGCGGGGTGCCCCCGTGAACGCCGTCCCACCCCGGACCAGCGGAAAATCAAGCCCGTCGAGGGGGCCCCACGCCCTTCAGGCCATGGGGGAGATTGAGGACAAAGACGCCCGCCCCTTCAACCGCGCACGCACCACAAGATCGTGCAGCCCGTCGAACGCGCCGGCCACCTCGGGAAGCCCCGATTCCGCCTGCGCCTCGTCAAGCACTCCGTGCAACACCTCGACGTCCCGGGACACCACCGCACCGTCCACACCGCCCGCTCCCCCGTGCTCGGCCTCGGCCTTGGCGTCGATCAGCTCGGGCAGATACGCCGGAGCCGCCACCTTCCCGAGGAGCGTCGGCAGATGCGCACGCACCTCACCGCTGCGCATCAGATGGATGCCGGTGAGCAGCGCCCGGAACGTGTACAACAGCGGCTTCAGCTCGCCGGTCTTCTCGAAGAGCCGCCACTGGGTGTTGGCGAACCCCCGGTAGTGGTGGGCGTGGTGACGGGTGACCACACCCGTCGCCAGGTCCACCAGCTCCGCGTGCAGCTCACTCGTGTGCACGACCAGCGGCGATAGCAGCTGCTCCAGCACATAGCCGTTCGGCTTCAGCATCAGCCGGACGAACTTCCGCAGATCGTGGGTGACGAGATCCATCTCGACCCCGTCCCGGTCCCACATCCGCGAGCGCGTCTCGTCCGGCTCGCGCAGCCCGACGAGATCCTCCGCGGGCAGGAGATGGACCCCCCGAAGGTCCACATCCGAGTCCCTGGACGGAAACCCGTACAGATGCGCCCCGGAGACCGTGGCGAACAGCAGCGGGTGGCGCTCTTCGGCGAGAACCGGGCCGAAGTCCGTGACCGGCAGCCCGGCCTCCTGGAGGTGCATCGTTTCCGTACGCATGGATCAAGAGTCCCAGAGCGCCCCCAGCGACAGCAGATCGCTCCGGTACTCGATCCGCTCCGACCACTCCTTGGGCCAGGCCCCCGCTCCCAGGTGCGCCCCGGCGAGCGCGCCGGTCAGGCAGCCGAGGGAGTCCGAGTCGCCCCGGGTGCAGGCGGCCCGGCGCAGCGCGGTGACGGGTTCTTCGGGGAAGAGCAGGAAGCAGTGCAGGGCCGTGGCGAGGGCCTCCTCGGCGATCCAGCCGTCACCGGTGGTCTCGCAGGGGTCGGTCTCCGGGGACGGGTCGTGCAGGGCGTCCTGGACGCGGGCCAGGGCGGTGAGGCATTCGTCCCAGCCGCGCTGGATGTACAGCTCCGGGGAGGAGTCGCCCGCGTACCGCCAGAGGTCGCCGAGCCAGCGCGTGAGGTAGCGGCTGCTGTTCTCGTACGCGTACGAGCGCAGTTGCCCGATCAGGCCCATCGGCTCCGTACCCTGCGCCAGCAGGTACACCGCGCGGGCCATCAGGTCGGACGCGGCGAGAGCGGTCGGGTGCCCGTGGGTGAGGGCCGCCTGCAACTGGGCGGCGCCGGAGCGCTGTTCGTCGCTCAGCCCGGGCACGAGTCCGACCGGCGCGACCCGCATATTGGCGCCGCAGCCCTTGGAGCCGGTCTGGCTGGCCTCCTGCCAGAGCCGGTCGCTGTCGAGCAGGCGGCAGGCGGTCATGCAGGTGCGGCCGGGGGCGCGGTTGTTGTCGGGCGAGTGGTACCAGTCGACGAACTCCTCGCGCACCGGGCGGACCAGCCGCAGCGGGGTGAGCAGCCCGCGGTCCATGGCGGTACGGATGCCCCGCCCCAGGGCCAGCGTCATCTGGGTGTCGTCGGTGACGATCGCCGGCTTCGGCAGCCGCATCTGGCGCCACGGCCCGCACTTGGCGAGGATCGACGGCACATTGTTGAACTCGGTCGGGAAGCCCAGTGCATCGCCGAGCGCGAGCCCGGTCAGTGCGCCTGTGGCGGCCTGTTTGGTGATGGTCCTGGTCACGATCACGTGGTTCTTCCTTCCGGTCTCAGGAGTGGAGGGTGCAGGGCGGTAGCGGCACCCGCCCGGTAGAGCGCGGCCGGTTTCCCCCGTCCGCCGGTGCGGCGCGGTGATCCCTCCACGGCCTGGACGAAGCCGGGCGTGGTGAGGACCTTGCGCCGGAAGTTGGGCCGGTCCAGCTCGACGCCCCACACCGTCTCGTACACCTGCTGGAGTTCCCCCAGGGTGAATTCGGGCGGGCAGAAGGCGGTGGCCAGACAGCTGTATTCGAGTTTGGCGCCGATCCGGTCGTGTGCGTCGGCGAGGATGCGGTCGTGGTCGAAGGCGAGCGGTCCGGGTGCTCCGGCGTCCCACCACTGGGCCTTGGCCGCGTCGCCGCCGCCGTGCGGTTCGGGCAGGTCGGGTACGAGTGCGGCGTAGGCGACGGAGACGACCCGCATCCTCGGGTCGCGGTCCGGTGCGCTGTAGGTACGCAACTGCTCCAGGTGGAGGGCCGAGACGGTGCCCTCCGTGAGCCCGGTCTCCTCGGCGAGCTCCCGGCGGGCGGCGTCCTCGGCGGACTCGCGGGGCTGGACGAAGCCGCCGGGCAGCGCCCAGTGGCCCTTGTACGGGTCCTCGCCCCGTTCGACGAGCAGGACGTGCAGCCGGGTGTCGCGGACCGTGAAGACGGCGAGGTCGACGGTGACCGCGAAGGGTTCGAAGGCGTACGGGTCGTAGCCTGCGGGGACACCGGCGCTCATCGGTGCTCCGGGAGGGGGGCGGCGAAGTTCCAGCCGGCGGCGAGCAAGGTGTCGACGGCGGCGATCGCGGTGGCCAGGCGTTCCTGGTGGGTTCCGGTGAGCTCGATGAACTCCCTTCCCGTACGACTGAGTTCGGCCCGGAAACGGTCGGTCATCCAGGGCCGCAGCTCCTCGCCGTCACGCAGGCCGTCGTCCTCGAAGGCGACGCCCTCGTGGTCGGTGAGCAGCCACAGATGGTGGGCGACCCGGTCGGCGGTCTCCTCGACGAGCGGATTGCGGCCGCCGATGTACCGCTCGTGCCAGACGGTGGTCGCGAAGGAGTCGGTGTCGCAGAAGAGCACCGGCGACCCGGTGCGCGCGGCCGCCTCCTCCCTGGCGTTCTGCACCAGGGCGATCTGCGGGAAGTCATCGGTGGTGAAGGCGACGTCCTCCCACTGGGCCCCGGACCACCGGGCGCGCAGCGCGGCCAGCTTGTCTTCGCTGAACTCCCGCCCGTACTCGGCGACGTAGCGGGTCTGCGCCCAGACGCCGCCGCGCCGCCGGTAGTGGTCGGTGAGGGCGCGGGCCATCGTCGTGGTGCCGGTGGATTCCGCGCCGAGGACGACGATCCGGCGGGTGAGCGCGGCCCGTACGGGCGGTTCGAGGAAGTCCCAGCAACCGACCGGGTCCTTGCGGACGGCGGTGCCGGAGACCGGGAAGACCGTGCGGTCGGGGTCGACGCAGACGGGTTCGGCACCGAACCGGCGGGCCAGTTCGTCCCCGTACGACTCCGAGGTGAAGACGGCGTCCACCGGCTCGGGCACGGCCCCGGTGAAGACGGCCATGTGCGCGTCCCAGATCACCGGGTCATGGAGATCCATGCGGATGTCGTCGACGGCGCCCACGACCCGTACGTCCGGGTGCACCTCCCGCATCCAGGCCACCCGGTCGGCGAGCGGTACGGACTCGACGGAGGCGGCGCAGACCAGGACGGTCAGCCGCTCGCAGCGGTCCTGCGCGGTGCGGACGAGGTGGTGGTGGCCGGCGTGCGGCGGGTAGAACTTGCCGAGGACGAGCCCGTGCGCAAAGCGCTTCATGCCGCCACCTCCACGGGCCGGTGCTGCTGTACGGCGAGATCACGCTTCCAGTTGCGCAGGCCGATCAGGCACAGCGTCAGGAAGCCTACGTACAGCAGGGAGGTCAGATAGAGCTCCTTGTACGCGTACAGCGGGATGTACACCACATCGGCGGCGATCCAGAGCCACCACGACTCGACGAGCTTCCTGCACTGCCCGTACGTCGCCGTCAGGGACAGTGCGGTCGTCAGGGCGTCCCAGAAGGGCACGGTCGAGTCGGTGGCGTGGTCGAGCAGGACGGTGAGGGCGAAGGTCCCCACCACCCCTGCCGCGAGCAGCCGGACCCATTCGGTGCGCGTGGTGCGCCGCACCGGCAGGTCCGGTGTCCCCGGTCCACCCCCGTGGGTCCAGGTCCACCAGCCGTACGCGGCAAGGGCGATGAAGACGATCTGGAGTCCGGCATCGGCGTACAGACCGGACTGGGTGAACAGCAGGATGAAGAAGAGGTTGTTGGCAATGCCGATCGGCCAGTTGGCGAGGTGCTGGCGGGCCACGAGCCAGACGCACAGCGCTCCGCTGCCGAAGCCGAGCACCTCGGTCCAGCTGACCGGGGTGTCAAGGACGGTCACCAGGGGTTGCTGCAGGGGATCGAGGAAATCCGCGAGACTCACTCCCGCCTCCTTAATAGTCACTCTGACTATAAAGGCGGAACAGCCGCAGCAAAAGGCCCGCGGCAGATTCCTGTTCGAAAATCGAAAGCAGGAACCGGCCGCGGGCCGTGGAGCGGACAGAGCCGGGTTGGGGCGTCCGGCAATCGGGGCTGAGTGCGTGCAGCTGCAGGGCGGAGGAGGGAGGCAGATGGGGCCTCCCCTGCTCGAGCGCAGTCGAGAGCTTGGGGAAGGAGCCATATCGACCGACGACAACGCCACAGATGCGCGTGCCCAGCCCCGCGACGCCCCCAATTGCCGGACGCTCCTACAGACCGACCTCGCGCATCAGCATGCCCACCTCGGTGTTGGTGAGGCGGCGCAGCCAGCCGGACTTCTGGTCACCCAGCGGGATCGGCCCGAAGGACGTGCGCACGAGCCGCTCGACCGGGAAGCCGGCCTCGGCCAGCATCCGGCGGACGATGTGCTTGCGGCCCTCGTGGAGGGTCACCTCGACCAGGTAGTTCTTGCCGGTGTTCTCGACGACCCGGAAGTGGTCGGCGCGGGCGTACCCGTCCTCCAGCTGGATGCCGTCCTTGAGCCGCTTGCCCAGGTCGCGCGGGAGCGGTCCCTGGATGGCGGCCAGGTAGGTCTTCTTCACCCCGTACTTGGGGTGGGTCAGGCGGTGGGCCAGCTCGCCGTGGTTGGTGAGCATGATGATGCCCTCGGTCTCGGTGTCCAGCCGGCCGACGTGGAAGAGCCGCGTCTCACGGTTGGTGACGTAGTCGCCGAGGCACTGGCGGCCGTCCGGGTCCTCCATGGAGGAGACGACACCGGCGGGCTTGTTCAGGGCGAAGAAGAGATACGACTGGGCGGCGACGGTCAGACCGTCGACCTTGATCTCGTCCTTGTGCACATCGATGCGCATGCCCTGCTCGACGACGATCTCGCCGTTGACCTCGACACGGGCCTGCTCGATCAGCTCCTCGCACGCCCGGCGCGAGCCCATGCCGGCCCTGGCGAGGACCTTCTGCAGCCGCTCGCCCTCCTCCTCGGCGCCCGGGTGGGTCTTGGGCGTCTTGATGTCGGGCTTGTTCGCGTACCTGTCCCGGTTGCGCTGCTCGATCTTGGCGTCGAGCTCACGCGGACGGGACGGGGCACCCTGGCGGCGTGGGCCGCCGCTCCTGCCGCTGCCGGCCTGCGCGGGCTTCGGGCCGCCCTTGGCGCCGCCGCGGGCCGCCGCGCCGCGGCCCTTGCGGGTGCCGTCGCCGCCCGGCTTGTCGGCGCCCACGTCGTAGCGACGCTCCTCGGGCCGGGGCCGGCGGGGGCGCTGCTCCTGCTTGTCGTCGCGCCCGGCGCCGGCACCCCGGGGATTCCGGTTGCCGCCGCTCTTGCCGCTGCCGCTGCCGCTTCCGCTGTTCCTGCCACTGCTTCGCATCAAAATTCCGTCTTGTCGTCTGCGTGAGTATCCGGGGTGTCCGGTGCGTCCGGATCGAACGACGGCACACCCTCTAGCGTCTCAGCCTCGATCGCGTCCGCCTCGGGAAGGAAGGGCGCGAGCTCCGGGAGCTCATCCAGGCCACGCAGGCCCATCCGCTCCAGAAAGTAGTTCGTCGTCCTGTACAGGATCGCACCTGTTTCGGGTTCCGCGCCCGCTTCCCCGACGAGGCCCCTCTGCAGCAGGGTCCGCATGACCCCGTCACAGTTCACACCGCGGACCGCGGAGACCCTCGACCGGCTGACCGGCTGGCGGTACGCGACCACCGCCAGAGTCTCCAGGGCCGCCTGCGTGAGACGGGCCTGCTGGCCGTCCAGGACGAAGCCCTCGACGGCCGCCGCGTACTCCGGGCGGGTATAGAAGCGCCAGCCGCCCGCGACCAGCCTCAGATCGAAACCGCGGCGCTGCACGGTGTACTCGTCGGCCAGCTCTCGCAGCGCGTCGGCGACGGCTCTGCGGGGCCGCTCCAGCACCTTGGCGAGGTGCTCCTCGGTGGCGGGCTCGTCGACGACCATGAGGACGGCCTCCAGGGCGGGCTTGAGATCAAGATCCGCGACGGTGGAGCCGGTGGTGTCCTGCTGCCTCATGCCTTCACATCCTCCTGAACATCCTGCACCTCGGTGTCGAACTCGTCCGTCACGACGGGCTCGGCTCCCTCTCCCCCGGCCCAGCGCACCAGGAGCTCCCCGAGTGCCTCGTCCTGGTCGAGCGCGACGGCCTTCTCCCGGTACAGCTCCAGCAGCGCGAGGAACCTGGCGACGACGGTGAGGGTGTCCTGGGCGTCCTCGGTGAGCACCCGGAAACTGAGCTCCCCCGCCTCCCGCAGCCGCGCCACCACGATCTCGGCCTGTTCCCGCACGCTGACCAGCGGTGCGTGGATGTGGTCGATGTACACCTGCGGCTCGGGCTTCGGCTGCATGGCCTTCACGGCCAGCCTGGCGAACCCCTCGGCCCCGATGCTGATGACGACCTCGGGCAGCAGCTCGGCATGGTGCGGCTCCAGCCCCACGGTCCGCGGAAAACGCCGCCCCTCCGATTCCAGCCGGTCGCTGAAGATCTCCGCGATGCGTTTGTACGCGCGGTACTGGAGCAGCCGGGCGAAGAGCAGGTCCCGCGCTTCGAGCAGCGCCAGGTCCGCCTCGTCCTCCACCTCGGCGGAGGGCAGCAGCCGGGCGGCCTTCAGATCGAGCAGGGTTGCGGCGACGACGAGGAACTCGGTGGTCTGATCCAGATCCCAGTCCGGCCCCATGGCACGGATGTGCGCCATGAACTCGTCGGTGACCTTGGACAGCGCGACTTCGGTCACATCCAGTTTGTGCCTGGAGATGAGCTGCAGAAGCAGATCGAACGGCCCCTCGAAGTTCGCCAGCCGAACAGTGAACCGCCCGTCGTCGGCGGGCTCGGGGGGTGTTACGGGTTCCTCGGGCCCGGCAGGCTCGGCGGACGGGCCGGACACTGCCGCATCGGCCACCGACGGCTCCGGGGACGCTTCCGCGGCTTCGGGGAGCGGCGGGGTGGCGGGTTCACCGTCGATGCCCCCGTCCCCCGTCGGCCCCGGCGCAGGCCGGCCGGCCGGGCCGCGGCCCAAGGGGCGGCGCGGGGTACGGGCGGGCTCGTCGGTCGTCGGCATGAAGGTCCAGGGGCAGCGGGATACGGGCGGCGGGCAGTGGCCCGTACGGGAAGGTCCGGACCGCTCGGCCGGCGGCGGCACTCCGGGCAGGCTACCGGCGCCCCACCGGTCAGCGGCCGCGCAGCCGCCGTACGAGGATGCTCGCGTCGCCCCGCGACTCCAGGTCCGCGAGAACCACCGCGACCGCCTCGCGGACGATCCGCCCGCGGTCGACCGCGAGGCCGTGCTCCCCGCGGAGCACGAGACGGGCGTGTTCGAGGTCCATCAGTTCCTCGGCCGAGACATAGACGGTGATCTTCTCGTCGTGGCGCTCACGGCCGCTGGGCCGCCGGTTGGCCCCGCGCCCGCCTCCGCGCCTGCGCTGCTGCTGAACAGCGGGGGCGGGAACCGCCTCCTGCGCGGACGACGGCCCGGACGACTGCGTGGACTGCTGGGGCCTGCGCCCCGGCTGCCCTGCCACCGCGACCCGGTCACCGTCCCGGCTGCGCGACTCCCCCGCGTCGGCATCCGCCGCGGAGTGCTCCTCCCGCGAGGGGGCCGCGGTGCCGGCTGCGGCCTCCGCCGCGCCCGCCCCGGACCCGTCGGCCGCGGGATCGCTCTCCCCGGCCGGACCGGGCACCCGGACCTCGCCGTTCGCCTTGCGCCGCCGCTCCGCGGGGGACGAGGCCTGCAGCCCCATCCCCCCGGTGGTGCGGAACAGTTCGTCGGCGCCGGGCAGACTCACTCGGCGTGACACCGGGCGAGCACCTCCCTGGCGAGCTGGCGATAGGCGGCGGCACCGACCGAGTTGGAGGCGTACGTGGTGATGGGCTCACCGGCGACCGTGGTCTCCGGGAAGCGCACGGTGCGCCCGATGACCGTGTGGTAGACGTGATCGTCGAAGGCCTCGACGACGCGCGCGAGGACCTCACGGCTGTGCACCGTACGGGAGTCGTACATGGTGGCGAGGATGCCGTCGAGCTCCAGATCCGGGTTGAGCCGCTCCTGGACCTTCTCGATGGTCTCGGTGAGCAACGCCACACCTCGCAGCGCGAAGAACTCGCACTCGAGCGGCACTATCACCTTGTGGGCCGCCGTCAGGGCGTTCACGGTGAGCAGGCCCAGCGAGGGCTGACAGTCGATCACGATGTAGTCGTAGTCGGCCATCAGCGGCTTCAGGGCGCGCTGCAGCGTGGACTCCCGGGCCACCTCGCTGACCAGCTGCACCTCGGCAGCCGACAGGTCGATGTTGCTGGGCAGCAGGTCCATGTTCGGGACCGCGGTCTTCAGCAGGACCTCGTCGGCCGACATGCCCCGCTCCATGAGCAGGTTGTAGACCGTGAGGTCGAGCTCCATCGGGTTGACGCCGAGCCCGACCGACAGGGCTCCCTGCGGGTCGAAGTCGACGAGCAGGACACGGCGCCCGTACTCCGCGAGTGCGGCACCCAGGTTGATGGTCGACGTGGTCTTGCCGACGCCGCCCTTCTGGTTGCACATCGCGATGATCTTCGCGGGACCGTGATCGGTCAGCGGGCCCGGGATCGGGAAGTAGGGCAGGGGCCGACCGGTCGGGCCGATCCGCTCGCGGCGCTGGCGGGCAGCGTCGGGCGCGAGGGTGGCCGCGTACTCCGGATCGGGCTCGTACTCGGCGTCGGGGTCGTAGAAGTGCCCCTTGGGCACCTCGTCGAAGTCGGCGAAGTGGGCGGTGTCTCGGCCACTCTCGTTGCCGGCCATGGCGTTCACGTGTAGGCCGTCCATCATCTGGGGGGCTGTCGTCATGTGCTGGTGGGTGGCGAAGGTGCGGACAGCGACGGAGCCGACAGCCTCCAGCCCGTTCGGGCTCTGGCCCCGTGCAGGCATCCCTGGTTGAACACCCCCGGGAGTAAATGTCGACTCATTCACAAGTCGTCTTACCTCCTTGGACGTGACCAGGAAACTTATCGATAGGTCAGCGTGGCACCATGCCGACGATTGGCGACTCTATGGCGTGTCACCGCTCCGCAGCAACACAATCCGCCGGACCCGGCCCGATGTGTCGGCAATCGAACACCTCCCTGTCAAGGGCATGCAGCCACCGGGGCGCACTTTAAACGGGTGCACGAATCGGTTAAAGGGCTACGTTCGAGACGAGTTGAACGAGGGCCTCACAGGGGGCCCGGCATGCGTCCGGCCGGACCTTGCTGAGCAAGATCCGGCCGGACGCATGAGGTTGACGGGAGATGTTGACCCGTCAGCCGAGAAGCGAGCTCAGCTCGACGTGCTCCAGGCCGTGAGCCTCGGCCACCTCGCGGTAAACAACCTGCCCGTCATGGGTGTTGAGGCCCTTGGCGAGTGCGGCGTCACGGCGCAGCGCCTCGACCCAGCCGCGGTTGGCGAGCTCCACGATGTACGGGAGCGTGGCGTTGGTGAGGGCGTACGTGGAGGTGTTCGGCACCGCGCCCGGCATGTTCGCGACGCAGTAGAAGACCGAGTTGTGGACCATGAAGGTCGGCTCGGCGTGCGTCGTCGGGTGCGAGTCCTCGAAGCAGCCACCCTGGTCGATTGCAATGTCGACAAGTACACTTCCGGGCTTCATCTTGGCGACGAGCTCGTTGGTGACCAGCTTCGGAGCCTTCGCGCCCGGGATGAGCACGGCACCGACGACGAGGTCGGCCTCGATGACGGCCTTCTCCAGCTCGAAGGCGTTGGAGACGACCGTCTGCACCTTGGTGCCGAAGATCTTGTCGGCCTCGCGGAGCTTGTTGATGTCCCTGTCGAGCAGCGTGACGTGGAAGCCGAGGCCGACGGCGATCTGCGTGGCGTTCCAGCCGGAGACGCCACCGCCGATGACGACGGCCTTGCCGGCCGCCGTGCCCGGGACGCCGCCCGGCAGCACACCGCGGCCGCCGACCGAGCGCATCAGGTGGTAGGCGCCGACCTGCGGGGCCAGCCGGCCCGCGACCTCGGACATCGGGGCGAGCAGCGGCAGCGCGCGGTTCGCGGTCTCGACGGTCTCGTACGCGATGGCCGTGGTGCCGGACTCCAGCAGCGCGTCCGTGCACTCGCGGGAGGCGGCGAGGTGCAGGTAGGTGAAGAGCGTCTGGTCCTTGCGGAGGCGGTGGTACTCCTCGGCGACCGGCTCCTTGACCTTGAGCAGCAGGTCGGCGGTGGCCCAGACCTCGTCGGCGGTGGGGAGGATCTGCGCACCGGCGGCGACGTACTCCTCGTCCGTGATGGAGGAGCCGGCCCCGGCGTTCTCCTCGACGACGACCTGGTGGCCGTAGCGGACGAGCTCGTTCACACCGGCGGGCGTGATCGCCACGCGGAACTCGTTGTTCTTGACTTCGCGGGGGATGCCGACCTTCACGTCGATCACGGTCCTTGGCTCAGAGGGTTACCCGGACATAGCTACACATACCCGGATAGACACAGCGTAAATGGAGACACCGCGAACGCACGCGGCAGAGCCAGTCTAATGAAGGGCTTCGCGCTGTCTAGCCTTACAAAGCATTAATTTTCAGTCACTGCACTACGGATTTCGTAGGCCGCACCCTCCTCGCCCAGCAATCTGTCGGCCAGGCCCCGGTGCAGCCGGGCCGCAGCCGAGTCACCGAGCCGGTCGAGCGTGTCGGCCAGCCGCAGCTCCAGCGCCGCCTGCAGCCGTACGTCCCCGGCCCGCCTGGCCCACTGAACGGCCTCCTGGCAGGTGCGCAGCGACTCGTGCGGCCGGCCCGCGTACTCCTGCACCCGGGCCGCCTCGCTCAGCGCCCGCGCCTGGGCCGGCACATCGCCGAGCCTGCGGTACCCGGCCGCGGCGGCCCGCCAGTTCCGCAGCGCCTCGCCGTACCGTCCGGCGTAGGTATGGACGGCGCCGAGCCGCCCGTACAGCCGCGCCTCGTCGGCCCGCTCGCCCTGGGTGAGCCGCTGCGCCAACGCCCGGCCGTACCAGTCGGAGGCCCGCTGGAAGTCCCCCAGCTCGGCGTAGGCGCCGCCTACGGATTCCATCGCGCGGCCGGTGGCGTACGGATCCTTCGCGGTCCGTCCGGCGTCCAGCGCGGCCCGGTAGCGGGTCAGCGCCTCCTGCGTACGGCCGGTCCTGGCATCGAGGTCGGCGAGGTTGAGCAGCGCGGCGGCCCGTTCGCGCGGCAGCTCGCGCCGCTCGGCGACGGCGAGAACCAGACCGTGCAGTCCGTACAGCTCGGGCGCGGCCGCCTCGGTGCCCTGGTGCACGGCCAGCGCCCGTACCAGCGCGGCCACCAACCGCCTTGCCAGAGTGTCGAGTTCACCGTCCTCGACGGCGAGCCCGGCCGAGGCCAGCAGGGCGGGCCGGCGGATCCGCAGCCATTCGGCGGCCGCGCCGGGGTTGGGGAAACGCAGCGAGCGCGGGAGCCCTGCGAGCTTGCGGCGGGCCTGGGAATCCTCGGGGTCGGTGACCGCCCGGCAGGACTGCAGCAGCC
The DNA here is from genome assembly GCF_043200155.1 of Streptomyces sp. NPDC048473. Classification (NCBI taxonomy): domain Bacteria; kingdom Bacillati; phylum Actinomycetota; class Actinomycetes; order Kitasatosporales; family Streptomycetaceae; genus Streptomyces; species Streptomyces sp. NPDC048473. The sequence goes on along the minus strand of NZ_JBICXE010000006.1, from coordinate 20,022 downwards.
GTACGGTCCGCTCCAGCATCCGGGCCCTGGCGAGCTGGATCTCCGCCGGCCGGTCCCTGGCCTCCAGCAGCGCCCGCAGCAGCGGGGCGAGGCATCCGGGCACCTCGTACTGCGGCTGATCCGCCCCATTGGTACGCAGCAGCCCCAGGGCCACGAAGTCGTCGAGGGTCGTCTGGGCGGCGGAGACGGAGCAGCCGGCCAGTGCGGAGGCGGTGTGGGCGTCGGCGAGTCCGGCGGGGGCGAGGGCGAGCAGTCGCAGTATCCGGGCGGCGGTCGGCGGCAGGGAGTCGTGGGCCAGCCGGAAGGCGCGGGCCAGCGGGCGGGCGCCGGTGGACTGCTCCGTGTCGTCCGGCAGCTCGCGCAGCTGCTTGGTGACATCGGCGACCGACGCCATGGGGTGGGCGGCGAGCCAGCCGCCGACCATGACCAGGGCGGCCGGCAGGCCGGCGCACTCCTCGGCGAGGGTCTCGGCGGTCCGCGGGTCGACGGTGATCCTGACCTGGCCGATGATGCGGGCGAGGAGCCGGACGGCGGAGCCCGCGTCCAGGCCGCCGATGGTGCAGGGACGGACACCGGGGATCCCGGTCAGCGGGCCCTCGGAGGTGGCGACGACCAGGCAGTCGGGGTTGTCCGGCAGCAGCGGGTCGACCTGTTCCGCGTCCACGGCGTCGTCGAGGAGCAGCAGGACGCGACGCCCGGTGAGCGCTTCGCGGACCATCTCGGAGAGTTCGTCCCCGTCCGCGCCGGGCGGCCCCGTCACACCCAGCTGGTCGAGCAGCTCGCGGGCGGTGCGTTCGGTGGGGACCGGTGCACCGCCGGGGTCGGTGAGCCGGGCCCGGAGAAGACCGTCGGGGTGGTCGCCGGTGGAGAGCAGTCGGCGGGTGAGCTCGCCGGCGAGTGCGGTGCGTCCGGAGCCGGGGCGTCCGGCGATCAGCAGGACCCGGGCGCGGGCGGCCTTGCGACCGGCCAGGGTATCCAGTCCGGCTCGCTCGATGTCGGCCCGCAGCGCCTTCAACTCGCGGTCGCGGCCGAAGAATTGAGGTGGGGCGGTACCGGACGGCTCCTCGGTTCCCGCTGCCTTGGCCGGGCCGCTGGTGTCCACCGCCTGATCCGTCACGGGCCACGCTCCACTTCGCTGCACGCGTCGCCCGCCGGGACTCCGGTCAGGGCGTTCCGAGCGTAGTTCAGGCGTGTGGACGATTTCCGTGGAGCACGGCGTGGAGGTCCCCCGATCGGATCAGCATCTTTTCCGATCGGGGGACTTCAGTGAACCGTTCAGCGGCCTCCGCGAAGACTCCGGCCTCGAACGATCCTTACGAACCGTCAGGCCACGGCCGTTCGACTGCAACCCGTCGGACTGCGGCCCGTCAGACCTCGAACGGGCGGGCCGGCCACGGCGCCTCGGCCGGACGCAGCGACTCGATCCCGTCACCGGCGAGCACCGTCGCGAGCGAAAGGACGCCCACCACGAGGCAGTTGTTGTGCAGATCCCCGGCGAGCACCCCCCGTACCAGCTCCTGGAGCGGCACCCGGGCCAGCTCCATGTCGGCCTCCTCCTCGGAGACCGCGAAGCGCTCCCCATCGGCCTCGGAGAGATTCCGGGCCAGGAAGATCCGTACGGCTTCGTCGCATCCGCCCGGCGTGGTGTAGACGTCGGTCAGCACCCGCCAGTCCTCGGCCTTGACGTACGCCTCCTCGTAGAGCTCGCGCTGGGCCGCGTGCAGCGGGTTCTCCCCGGGGATGTCGAGCAGTCCCGCCGGGATCTCCCAGAGCTTGTGGCGCACCGGGTGGCGGTACTGCCGCAGCACGACGACCCGGCCCTCCTCGTCGAGCGCGAGCACGGCGACCGAACCCGGGTGGACCTGGTAGTCGCGGCGTACGACCGTGCCGTCGGGCATCACCACTTCATCGGTACGGACGCTGGTCTTGTTGCCGGTGAAGGGCGTCTCGGTCGCGGTGACCTGCCACTCCTCGGGCGTGTCCTGGAAACCCATCTACGTCCTCCCACAAAAAACAGAAACCGGGGTACGGATCCACAGTGGATCCGTACCCCGGTCAACGTTAATGCCTGCGTACCGCCGGACTACTTGCCCGACGTGGTGCCCTGCTCGGCACCGGCCCCGGCACCCGTCTTGCGCTCGACGGCAGCCTTCACCAGGCCCGCGAAGAGCGGGTGCGGGCGGGTCGGGCGGGAGCGGAGCTCCGGGTGTGCCTGGGTGGCGACCAGGTAGGGGTGGATCTCGCGCGGGTACTCGACGTACTCGACGAGCTTGTTGTCCGGGGAGGTGCCGGAGAAGACCAGACCGGCCTTCTTCTCCAGCTCGGCGCGGTAGGCGTTGTTGACCTCGTAGCGGTGGCGGTGGCGCTCCTCCACGTACGGCTGGTCGTCGTACGCCTCACGGACCAGCGAACCCTCGGCGAGCTTCGCCGGGTACAGGCCGAGCCGCATGGTGCCGCCCAGGTCGCCCGCGCCCTCGACGTACGCCAGCTGCTCCTCCATCGTCGAGATGACGGGGTGCGAGGTGGCGGCGTCGAACTCGGTGGAGTTGGCGTCGGGGATCTCGGCGAGGTTGCGCGCCGCCTCGATCACGATGCACTGCAGGCCGAGGCAGAGGCCGAGCAGCGGCACCTTGTTCTCACGGGCGTACTGGATCGCGCCGATCTTGCCGTTGACGCCACGGTCGCCGAATCCGCCGGGGACGCAGATCGCGTCGACGTCGGAGAGCTGCTTGGCTGCACCGGCCGGGGTCTTGCAGTCGTCGGAAGCGACCCACTTGACCTTGACCCGGGCCTTGTTCGCGAAGCCGCCGGCCCTGATGGCCTCGGTGACCGAGAGGTAGGCGTCGGGCAGGTCGATGTACTTGCCGACGAGCGCGACGGCGACCTCGTGGTCGGGGTTGTGGACGCGGTCCAGCAGGTCGTCCCACGTGGTCCAGTCGACGTCGCGGAACGGCAGGTCGAGCTTGCGCACGACGTACGCGTCCAGGCCCTCGGTGTGCAGCACCTTCGGGATGTCGTAGATCGACTTGGCATCCACGCAGGCCACCACGGCGGCCTCGTCGACGTCGCACATCAGCGAGATCTTGCGCTTGATGGCGGTCGGTACGTCACGGTCGGCGCGCAGCACGATGGCGTCGGGCTGGATGCCGATGTTGCGCAGCGCGGCGACGGAGTGCTGGGTCGGCTTGGTCTTGAGCTCGCCGGACGGGCCGATGTAGGGCAGCAGCGAGATGTGCACGACGAAGACGTTGTCCCGGCCGACCTCGTGGCGGACCTGGCGGACGGTCTCCAGGAACGGCAGCGACTCGATGTCACCGACCGTGCCGCCGACCTCGGTGATGACGACATCGACGTCGTCGGTCGCCATGCGGCGGATGCGGTGCTTGATCTCGTTGGTGATGTGCGGGATGACCTGCACAGTGTCACCGAGGTACTCGCCGCGCCGCTCCTTGGCGATCACCTGCGAGTAGACCTGGCCGGTGGTGACGTTGGCGGAGCCGTCGAGGTCGACGTCGAGGAAGCGCTCGTAGTGTCCGATGTCCAGGTCGGTCTCGGCGCCGTCGTTGGTGACGAACACCTCACCGTGCTGGAAGGGGTTCATCGTGCCCGGGTCGACGTTCAGATACGGGTCGAGCTTCTGCATGGTGACCCGAAGGCCGCGCGCCTTGAGCAGGGCACCGAGGCTGGAGGCAGTCAGACCCTTGCCGAGGGAAGAGGCGACACCCCCGGTGACGAAGATGTGCTTGGTCGTCGTGGATGTGGGCTGCATAGCCAAAGGGGGCTCCCGTGGTCGCGATCGTGAGGTGCGTACCGGCGTTGCCGTCCGGAGATTCCGGAGGCGCCGTCGCTGCGGTTCGGGGGCCTCGTCTGCTGTTGCGGACGACCACCGGTCCACGGGCTACCAGGGTATCAGCGACAAAGGGGGCCTGCTTCCGGCCACGCCCCGCACGCTGAACACACACGATCAACGCCGACCCTCCCGCCCCACCCGTTCGGCTCAGGCGCGTTGCTGAGACCGTCGCGCAGATCATCCGGGTGCGTCGTATCCTGCTCGGACACTCGCTCCGGGCGAGGTACCGAGTTCGCAGGTTCCCCCACAACAACCCCTTGCGACGACCTCTTGACCCGCAGTAATGCCCTACGGGGCGACATGGCCGTTCGACTGGAGATGCACGTGGCCGGGCGCATCGAGGATTACGCACTCATCGGAGACATGCAGACCGCCGCCCTGGTCTGCCGGGACGGCACAGTGGACTGGCTGTGCCTTCCCCGCTTCGATTCGCACGCTATTTTTGCGGGACTTCTGGGTACCGAGGAGCACGGCTTCTGGCGCCTGGGACCGGCGCGGGAGGACGGGGCGGAGCCGCCGTCCGCGGACCGCCGCCGTTACCGCGGGGACTCCCTCATCCTGGAATCGGAGTGGGACACACCGCGCGGAACGGTCAGAGTGACCGATTTCATGCCGCCTCGTGACGGTGCGCCGCAGGTGATCCGGATCGTGGAGGGGATCAGCGGCAGGGTGGACATGCGCTCCGAGCTGCGGATGCGGTTCAGCTACGGGCGCGTCACACCATGGGTGCACAAGGTCGACGGCCGTACGGTCGCCGTCGCCGGCCCGGACTCCGTCTGGCTGGACACCCCCGCCGACACCTTCGGCGAGAACCTGACGACGTACTCCGATTTCACGGTCGCGCCCGGGGACCGGATCGCCTTCACGATCAGCTGGCAGCCTTCGCACCACGAACCGCCCGCTCTTCCGGACCCGGAGAGTTCGCTGGACGCGACCGCGGACTTCTGGCGTGAATGGGTCGAGCAGTGCACGTACCACGGGCCCTACCGCGAGGCCGTGGTCCGCTCCCTGATCACCCTCAAGGCCCTGACGTACGCGCCGACCGGCGGCATCGTCGCCGCGCCGACCACCTCCCTGCCCGAGGACATCGGCGGCTCCCGGAACTGGGACTACCGCTACACCTGGCTGCGCGACGCCGCGATCACCCTCTCCTCCCTGCTGCGCACCGGCTACCGCGAGGAGGCCCGTGCCTGGCGCGAGTGGCTGCTGAGGGCGGTCGCCGGGGACCCGGAGAACCTGCAGATCATGTACGGCATCGCGGGCGAGCGCGAGCTGGGCGAGGCCGAGCTGGACTGGCTGCCCGGTTACGAGAATTCCGGCCCGGTCCGGGTCGGCAACGGCGCGGCGGGGCAGCTCCAGCTGGATGTGTACGGCGAGGTCATCGAGGCACTGCACCTCGCCCATATGACGGGCCTGACCCGCAACGACTACGCGACGGGCCTCCAGCTCAAGCTGATCGAGTACCTGGAGAAGCACTGGGACGAGCCGGACGAGGGCATCTGGGAGGTGCGCGGCCCGCGCCGCCACTTCGTCCACTCGAAGGTGATGGCCTGGGTCGCCGTCGACCGCACCATCAAGCTGATCGAGTCCGGGGACGCGGAAGGGCCGATGGAGCGGTTGTGCGAGCTGCGCGACGATATCCACCGCGATGTCTGCGACCGGGGCTACGACAAGGAACGCAACACCTTCACCCAGTCCTACGGATCGAAGGAGCTGGACGCCTCACTCCTGCTGATCCCCCAGATGGGCTTCCTGCCGCCGGACGACAAGCGCGTGATCGGCACGATCGAGGCGATCCAGCGCGAGCTGTCCACCGAGGACGGCTTCGTGCTGCGCTACCCCACCAAGGGCGAGGACGCGGGAGTCGACGGCCTGGAGGGCGACGAGGGTGCGTTCCTGGCCTGCTCGTTCTGGCTGGCGGACGACCTGGCGATGATCGGCCGGGTCGACGAGGCACGCCAGCTCTTCGAGCGGCTGCTGTCCCTGCGTAACGATCTGGGCCTGCTCGCGGAGGAGTGGGATCCCCGTTTGCAGCGCCAGGTGGGGAACTTCCCCCAGGCGTTCAGCCATGTGCCGCTGATCGACACGGCACTGCGCCTGACGGCGAGCGGGGCGTACGTCGGCTGACGTCGGGGAGGGGGCGGGCCTGGCGTATGCGGGGCCCGCCCGTGCGCCAGTCAGGTCCTAGGGGGGCCGCAAAGTATCGCCGTTCGCCCGGCGGGCCAGGCGGGACTTTGCCGACTCCCCGTGGGGGTTGCGGCGACCAGCTCACCGCAGCGGCCCCCCGCTCTCCGCTCCGGTCACGACGGGCAGCTCCGAAGGCAGCCCCCACTCGCTCCAGGACCCGTCGTAGACGGCCAGCTCTCGGTACCCCGCCAGCGCGGCCCCCAGCGTCAGGACGCAGGCGGTGACGCCCGATCCGCAGCTGAAGAACAGCCGCTCCCGCTCCCCGGCGAGGGCGGCGTACGCGGCGCGCAGCTCCTGCGCCGGGCGCATCCGGCCGTCGCGCTGGATCTCGCCGAAGGGCAGATTGACCGCCCCCGGCATATGGCCGGCGCGCAGCCCGGGTCGTGGCTCGGCGACCGCGCCGGAGAACCGCTCCCTGGAGCGGGCGTCGAAGACGGCCGCGGCGGGGTCGGCCAGGGCCGCCGCCACCTCGTCGCTGCCGACGACCAGCCCCGCGCGCGGCCGGGCTGTGAAGTCGCCGCGCGCCACGGCAGACGCGGGCTGGGCGTTCTCCAGCGGCAGCCCGGCGCCGGTCCAGGCGGGCAGGCCACCGTCGAGCACCGCGGCCCGGTCGAAGCCCATCGCGCGCAGCATCCACCAGGCACGCGCGCTGGAGTAGATGCCCGCGCAGTCGTAGACGACGACGGTGTCGGTGTCGTCGACGCCGAGGGAGCGCAGTTCTTCGGTGAACCGGTCGGCGTCGGGCAGCATGTGGGGCAGTGGTCCGGAGTGGTCGGACAGCGCCCCGTCGATGTCGAAGGGCCTCGCTCCCGGAATCCGCTGCTCGGAGCCCCGGTGCGCGCCCACCGAGGCATCGAGGACCACCAGCCCGCGCTCGCCCAGCCGCGCCGCGAGCCAGTCGGCCTTGACCAGCGGGCCGGGAAGCGGACCGGCAATGTCCTCCCGGCTTGCGTACGCCAATACGTCGTCGCCCACGTCTGCTCCAGGTCCAGGTCCAGGTCCGGGTATGAGGGCCGTTCGGCCCGAACCGCGCGGCGGTCACAAGATCGCAGCGGCCCTCGACCCGTGTCAACAGCAGTTCCATGCCCCCTGGCACGTCGAAAGCGGCTGATCAATGCCGCTTGCCCCGGTCGGCGGACTCCCCCGACGACTCCCCGACGACGCCCCCGGCGCCCGGGGCCGGTACCTTCCTGAATCAGGGCGACTGCCCGTCCGACCCGAGTGGAAACGCGAGGCCAGAGCCAGTGGAGACGCAAGGCGGAATCACCGTGCAGCGGGCCCTTGAGCTGCCGGGGCTGCGCAGCGGGCTCCCGGAGGTGGTGGCCGGCGCGGACCGGCTGAACCGTACGGTGCGCTGGGTGCACGCGGGCGAGGTCCCGAACATCGCTTCGCTGCTCAAGGGCGGTGAGCTGCTGCTCACCACCGGTCTGGGGCTCGGTACCCGCCCCGCCGAGCAGCGCGCCTTCGTCCGCAGGCTCGCCGACCGCGGGATCGCCGCCCTGGTGGTGGAGCTCGGACCGCGCTTCAGCAGGCTGCCCGCATCGATCGTGGACGCCGCCCGCGCGGCCGGTCTGCCGCTGGTGCAGCTGCACCGCGAGGTGCCGTTCGTGACGGTGACCGAGGAGATCCACACCGAGATCGTCAACGGTCACTACGCGCTGCTGCAGCAGGCCGAGGAGGTGCACCGGCGGTGCACGGAGGCGCTGCTCGGCGGCGGTGGGGTGCCCCAGGTACTGGGCATCCTGGCGGACTTCACGGCCAACCCGGTCTTCCTGGAGACGGCGGACGGCCAGCTGCTGTACGCGGCGGGCCCCGGGTCCGGCCCGGTGTCCGCCGATCCGCTCCAGGTGTGGGACGGGATGCGCGGCGACCGGGCGGCCCGTGAGACACCGCCCACCGGTTCGGTGCTGGTGGATGTGCCGGGCGGCGGCCCGGGGAGCGGTTCGGTACGGGCCAGGCTGGTGCTGCTGGCCGTGGCGGGGCCGCTGGTGACGGTGCACCGGATGGCGGCGGAACGGGCGGCGGGCATTCTCGCCGTCGTACTGATGCAGGCCCGCCAGGAGGAGGAGCTCGCCGCGCGCGGCCGGGGGGACTTCCTGACGGATCTCGCGGAGGGCCGGATCACTCCGGAGGACGCGCCGGCGCAGGCCCGTGTGCTGGGTTTCAAGCCGGGTGAGATGCCGCTGCTGCCGGTGGTGATGCGGCTGGCCCCCGAGCTGTCCGTGTCGGGGAACTGGGCGCTGCTGGCGCGGGCGGTGCTGGAGGAGCTCTCGTCGGTGGGTGTGCCGGTGCTGCTCGGTGTGCGGCCCGTGGAGGGCCGGGTTCCGGTGTTGCTGGGGCTGCGGTCCGAGACGGAGCGCACGGCGGTCGCGGACCGGGTCGCGGCGGCGCTGCGGGCGGGTGTGGAGCGGGCCGGTCTGGAGCGTGCCGGATCGCATCCGCCGGTCGTGGTGGTGGGCGTGGCGGGCAGTTGGGCGGCGGCCGGAGCGGGGCTGCGGCACGCCGCGGAGACGGCGACGGCCGCGCACGGTCTCAGCGACCGGCCCTGGTACGACGCCCGGCGTCTGGACATCGATCTGCTGCTGTGGCGGCTGCGGGACCATCCGGATCTGGCGGCGTTCGTGGACCGGGCGATCGGTCCGCTGCGCGATCACGACCGCACCTCGCGCCCTGTGCTCCTGCCGACGCTGGAGACGTATCTGGCCCACGCGGGCCGCAAGGCGGAGACGGCACGCGAACTGCATCTGAACCGTCAGACGCTGTACAACCGGCTGGGCCGCATCGGCGAACTGCTCGGCACCGACCTGGACGATCCCCAGGCGGTCCTGGCCCTGAGCCTGGCCCTCCGGGCCCGCCGCCACACGTCGTAGCTCCGGGCTTGTTCGACGAGCAGCCGCTCACCGCGTCCGCGCCACCGCCAACGGCTTCGTCAACTCGTCGTAGATGCTGAGAACTTGAGCGATCGTGTCGTCCTCGGTCGGCCAACTCGCGGCCTGCACACGCCCCGCGGCCGCCAGCTCCGCGCGCCGCTCCGGATCACCGAGCAGCCTGACCACCGCCCGCGCGAGCGCCTCCGCGTTTCCGTACGGTACGAGCTCCGCCCCGTCCCCCACGAGTTCGGGCACCCCTCCGACCGCGGTGGCGACCAGCGGAACGCCGAGCCGCAGCGCCTCCTGGGCCAGCACCGAGCGCGCCTCCCACCGGCTGGACAGCACGGCCAGATCGGCGGCGGCGAGAAGTTTCGCGGTGTCGTCGCGGCTGCCGACGATCCGGACGGGCAGCTCCTCGTTCCTGATCCGGCGCTGCAGAGCGGCCCGATCCCGCCCCTCCCCCACGATGATCAGCAGCGGTACGGGGTCGAGTCCGCGCCACATCCGTGCGGCGTCGAGCAGCATGTCGTACCCGTGGTGCGGTACGAGACTCCCGTACGACATGATCAACGGCCGCTCCACCACACCGAGTTCGGCCCGCGCCTTGCCTTCGTGGACGGCGGCGGGCACGCGCGGTACGGGAGCGGAGACCGGCGAGAGCCGGACATCGCGCGCTCCTCGCCGCCGCGCCCGGTCGACCAGGTCCGATGTCGTACCGAGCACAACTGCCGCCGCACGGGCGGCCCTTCGCTCCATCAGATGAAGCAGCCGACGGCGGGCGCCTTCGGCGTGGGCGCGGGCGTGCCAGGTGACGACCAGCGGGACACGGCGGCCGCCGAGCGCGAGAGCGGCGCGCACGGCGGCGTGCAGACCGTGCGCGTGGACCACGTCCGCCGTCAGGCAGGCGGTACGCAGCGCGGCGACGGCTGCGGGATCACTGCGCCGCGGTACGGGGGCGAACCGGGCACCCGTACCGGAGTAGTCGTAGGCGCGGTCCAGTTCGGCCGGGGCACAGACGGTGACGTGCACGCCTCTCGCCACCAGCCCTGCGGCCAGCGAACTGACGTGGGCGCTGCTGCCCGCGCTGCCGCCGCCCAGGACTTGGACCGTACGCAGCTGTGACACGTTGAATGGCTCCCGGGGCTCCCGAGTGGGCGGTGATGGCACCGCCAAGGATGCCAGTCCGTACGCACGTTCCGGCACAGTCGAGCCACTGTCCCGCTGCATACAACAGCAACCGGCCGTGACGCACCACTCGCACGGGTGGGAAGGCGGCGCTATGTTGACGCGTCCGTGGACCCTGTCAGCGGTCCGACAGCATGTGGGCGAGTCGGCTGACCCGGTCCCCGTACACCGTCGCCGCGACAAGCCCCGCCGCATGGGCGACGAGCCCGGCCCGGCCGCGGCCCGCGACGATGGCGACACCGAGTGCGGCGCCCAGGGCGTGGGCCCCGGTGTCCCCGATCATGGTGCGCTCCCCCAGGTCGTCGGCGACGAGGGCTGCCACGGCCCCCATCGGCGCGGCGGCGAGTGCGCCCCCGGGCAGACCCGGGGCCCCGAGGGCGAGCACGGTGGTGGCGGCCGCGGCGGGCCGTACATCCGCCAGATTGACGAGGTGCGCACATCCGGCGATCACGACGCCGGCAAGGACCCGGTCGACGGGCCGCTCCTTGAGCAGCGCGCCGGCCGCGAGCCCGGCGGCCCCGATCCCGAAGAGCTTCACGGCACCACTGGTGACTTCACCGTCCCGCAGCGCACCCAGGTGGGCGCGGAACCCGCGGCGCGGATCGTCCGCACCGACGAGGTCGTCGTACGCACCGCAGCCGCCGGCCGCGAGTACGGCGAGCACGGCGGCGTACCGGGTACGGGCAGGCAGCGGGAGGACGGCGGTTCCGGCGGCGGCGCCGAGGGCGACGGCCGGTCCCGCGTACAGATCGACGGTACGGCCCGCGTAGTTGGTGCGCTGCCAGCGCTCGCGCGGCCGGGCCCGCAGCGCCCGGTACACACCCCCTGCGACGGCGGCGGCGACGGCACCGGCCACTGCGGCTCTGCTGATCGTTGCTCCCATGCGGGCCAGGCTACGCAGCGACCCGCCGGGACCGTCCGGCGGCCGTTCTGTCCGCAAATCTCCGGGCGGACTCGAATGACAGGCCCGCCCGGAGACTGGGCACGCACGCGTGCCCGGCGGCCGCGAAGCCCCCGCTACCCGTCCGCCCGCGCCGCGGCCAGCAGCTCCTCCGCATGGGCCCGTGCCGTCTGTGAGTCCTCCTGGCCCGCGAGCATCCGGGACAGCTCCCGTACCCGGTCCTCGCCCTCCAGGACCGTGACTCCGCTGCTGGTCACCGACCCGTCGACCGTCTTCTCGACCAGCAGCTGCCGGTCGGCGAAAGCCGCCACCTGCGGCAGGTGCGTGACGACGACCACCTGCGCGGACCTGGCGAGCTTCGCGAGCCGCCGCCCGACCTCGACGGCCGCCTTGCCGCCGACGCCCGCGTCGACCTCGTCGAAGAGGTACGTGGGTACGGGATCGGAGCCTGCGAAGACCACCTCGACTGCGAGCATCACCCGGGACAGCTCACCGCCCGACGCACCCTTGGCGATCGGCCGCGGCTGGGCGCCGGGGTGCGGGGCCAGCAGAAGCTCGACCTCGTCGGCGCCGGACGGCCCGTAGACGACGCTCCGCCCGCCGATCTCGATGCCGGACGCCTCGTCGGCCGCCTCGGTCTGCCGGATGTCGAAGGAGACCCGGGCGTGCGGCATCGCGAGGGATGCCAGCTCCTCGGTCACCGCCTCGGCGAAGCGCTCCGCCGCCCCCGTACGCTCATCGGTCAACGCCTGCCCGAGGCCGGAGAGTTCGGCGCGCAGCGCATCGCGCTCCGCCGTCAGCTCGCCGATCCGGTCGTCGTCGCCCTCCAGCTCGGTGAGCCGGGCGGCCCCTTCCTCGGCCCAGGCCAGGACGGCGGTGATGTCCTCGCCGTACTTACGGGTGAGTCCGGTGAGCGCGGCGCGCCGCTCCTCCACCGCGGCGAGCCGCAGCGGATCGGCGTCCAGCTGGTCGGCGTACCCGGCCAGTTCGCCCGCCACGTCGGAGAGCAGGATCGAGATCTCGCCGATCCTGTCGGCGAGCGCGGCCAGCGCCGGATCGTGGGCGCGTACGGCGTCCAGGGACCGTCCGGCGGCCGCGACCACGGTCGTCGCGTCGACGCCCTCCGGGTCCTCCGGGTTGCCCGCGAGCGCGGTGTGCGCGAGGGCCGCCGCGGAGGCGAGCGCTTCGGCATGGCCGAGCCGCTCGGCCTCGGCGGCCAGGTCGCCGTCCTCGCCCGCCAGTGGTTCGACCCCGGCGATCTCGCCCAGCCCGAAGCGCAGCAGATCCGCTTCCTGGGCACGCTCGCGGGCGCGCGTCGTCAGCTCGTCGAGCTCCGTGACGACGGCCCGCAGCCGCCGGTACGCCGCCGCGTACTTGGCGTGCGGCACGGCGACACCGTCGCCCGCGTACCGGTCGAGGGCCTGCCGCTGCCGCGCGGGCTTGAGCAGCCCCTGCTGGTCGGTCTGGCCGTGCACGGCGACGAGTTCGTCGGCGAGTTCGGCGAGCACCCCCACCGGCACGGATCTGCCGCCGAGATGCGCCCGGGAGCGCCCCTCCGCGGAAACGGTACGGCTGATCAACAGCGCGCCGTCGTCGAATTCGGCCCCGGCCTCCTCGGCCCGCAGGGCCACGGCGTCGCCGTCGGACACCGTGATCCGCCCCTCGACGACCGCGGCCTTGGCCCCGATCCGTACCAGGGCGGGGTCGGCACGCCCGCCGAGCAGCAGCCCCAGACTGGTGACGACCATGGTCTTGCCCGCGCCGGTCTCACCCGTCACCGCGGTGAAACCGGGTGACAGCTCGACCACCGCGTCGTCGATGACTCCGAGCGACCGTATCCGCATCTCCTCCAACACGGACATGACCTTACGAGGTCCGGGCCCCGATGTGCGACGGGCCCCGCCCCCCGGGGTTCACTCTCCCGTGTGCTCCTGGAGCATTCGCACCGCCTCCGGGGGAATGTCCGCCGGTCAGTGCGGTGCGCCCCGCCACCCCGAGACGGGCAGTGCGAACTTCGCCACCAGCCGGTCCGTGAACGAGGCGTGGTGCAGCCGCGCGAGCCGTACAGGCACCGCACCGCGCCGCACCTCGACCCGCGCACCCGCGGGCAGCTCCACGGTCCTGCGCCCGTCGCACCACAGCACCCCGTGCGGGGTGTGCTGCTGGACCTCGACGGCGAGCACCGAGGTCGGCGAGGTCACCAGCGGCTTGGCGAACAGCGCATGGGCGCTGATCGGCACCATCAGCAGCGCCTCGACCTCGGGCCAGACGACGGGTCCGCCCGCCGAGAAGGCGTAGGCGGTCGATCCTGTCGGGGTCGCGCAGACGATCCCGTCGCAGCCGAACCCGGTCACCGGCCGGCCGTCGATCTCCAGGACGACCTCCAGCATCCGCTCGGGCGACACCTTCTGCACGGCGGCCTCGTTGAGCGCCCAGTCGGTATGGACGATGTCGCCGTTGCTGTGCACGACGACGTCGAGCGTCATCCGTTCCTCGACCTGGTACGCCCGGGTGACGACCCGGTCGACGACCTTGTCCAGGTCGTCCCGCTCGGCCTCGGCGAGGAAGCCGACCCGGCCGAGGTTGACGCCGAGCATCGGCACCCCGGAAGCGCGGGAGAGTTCGGCGCCGCGCAGCAGCGTCCCGTCCCCGCCGAGCACGATCAGCAGCTCACAGCCGTCCACGGCCTTGGGCGTGGTGTCCGTGACCGTCTCGACGGACGGCGGCAGCGGCAGATCGGCCGCTTCGGTGGCCAGCACCCGTACGCCGAGGCCGCTGCGAAGCAGTCCCTGTACGACCAGCTCGGCGCTGCGGATCGCGGCCGGGCGGCCGGTGTGTGCCAATAGAAAGACAGTTCGTGCCGCATTCGTCGTCAACGGGGCCCCTCCGCCACTGCACGGTCGACATCTGCGGGATCCAGTTCAGGTGATCCGGCCCGCAGCCACAGAAAGTACTCGACATTTCCCGAGGGCCCCGGCAGCGGACTCGCCGTCACCCCTTGCACTCCGAGGCCCAGCGCCCAGGCCCGGCGCGCCACCTCCCGTACCGCTTCGGCCCGCAGCTCTGGGCTACGCACCACACCGCCGCTGCCGAGCCGCTCCTTGCCGACCTCGAACTGCGGCTTGACCATGAGGACCAGGTCCGCGTCGGGGGCGGCGCAGCGCGCCAGAGCGGGCAGGACAAGACCCAGCGGGATGAACGACAGATCGCCGACGACCAGGTCCACCGGCCTCCCGTCGATGGCTTCCAGCGTCAACTCCCGTACGTTGGTACGGTCCTTGACGGTGACGCGCTCATCGGACTGGAGCGACCAGGCAAGCTGCCCGTAGCCGACGTCGACGGCGACGACATGACCGGCGCCGGCCCGCAGCAGTACGTCGGTGAAGCCACCGGTCGACGCCCCGGCGTCCAGCGCCCGCCGCCCCTCGACCTTCAGCCCGAGGGGTACGAAGGCGGCGAGGGCGCCGGCGAGCTTGTGCCCGCCGCGCGAGACGTACTCGGGGTCGCTGTCGTCCTTGATCACGACGACAGCTGCGCTGGTCTCGACCTGGGTGGCGGGTTTGGTCGCGGTGTTGCCGCCGACGGTCACCCGCCCTGCGGCGATCAGCTGGCTCGCATGCTCGCGCGAGCGGGCGAGATTACGGCGTACCAGCTCGGCGTCGAGGCGGCGACGTGCCACTCCTGCCACGTTCGGTTCAGCTCCTGTTGTTGTACGAGGGCATCGGTGCGGGTGCGGGCCTGGCGTCCAGCGCGCTCAGCGCGTCGCGCAGCCCACGGTGTACATCCTCGTACACCTCGATGTGTCCGTCCGCCGGGAGGTGGTCCGCATCGGCGAGACGCTCCAGCCGCGCGTCGATCTCGGCGTTGCCGGTGGGGGTACGTCCGACCCCGAGGGGCGCGGGTACGGCGGGGTCGAGAAGGGTCGCCGCGGCCGGGGCCGCGCTCTCGTCGGACGGGTCTTCCGCCACGTCCACAGGTGTCGCTCCGGGCGCTGTTCCGGCTGCCGTCCCGGGCCCCGGCATCGAGTCGCTCATGCGGGAAACGCTACCGCGAAGGGCTGCGGTACCGTCGGTCACGATGGCGACCATGGCGGAGTGCCGCAGCGCACTCGACAAACTGTCCGACAACCTCGCGGGGGCCGACGGCGACGTGCGCAGCGCGGCTGCCCTCGACCGCTCGCTGAGCTGCCACATCAAGGACCTCGACATCACGTTCACCGGCCGGCTGGCCAATGGCCGGATCCAGGTCCTGGACACGGTCGACGGCCCGCCCGGGGAGAAGGCCGAGATCCGGCTCGCGATGACCGGCGACGACCTGGTGGCCATGGTGAACGGCGAGCTGAACTTCGCCAGGGCATGGAGTGCGGGCCGGGTCCGCCTGGAGGCCGGCTTCCGTGACCTGCTGAAGCTCAGGTCGCTGCTGTAGCCGCGGGGCGGGTCCGCTTTCCCGGCCTGTCCCGCCCTGCTGCTGAGGGCGGGCCCGTTCGGTCAGCCCTTCGCCGATACCCCGGCAGACGCCTTGCCCTGCACGCCCACGCCGCCGCTCCGCGGCTTGCGCGCGGCCGGCACGACCAACGGCGTCCCGGTCTCCGGATCGTCGATGACCTGGCAGCGCAGCCCGAAGACCCGCTCCACCAGCTCCGCGGTGACGACCTCGCCGGGCGCGCCCTCGGCGATCACCTCGCCCTCCCGCATCGCGATGAGGTGCGTGGCGTACCGCGCGGCGTGATTCAGATCGTGCAGGACGGCCACCAGAGTGCGCCCCTGCGTCTCGTGCAGCTCCGCACAGAGGTCGAGGACATCGATCTGGTGCTGGATGTCGAGGTACGTCGTCGGCTCGTCGAGCAGCAGCAGCGGCGTCTGCTGGGCGAGCGCCATGGCGATCCAGACACGCTGCCGCTGCCCGCCGGACAATTCATCGACATAGCGATCGGCAAGCGCACCGACTCCGGTCGCCGCCATCGATTCCTCGACAATGCGTTCGTCGTCCGGCGACCACTGACGCAGCAGTCCTTGGTGCGGATACCGGCCGCGCCCGACGAGGTCGGCGACGGTGATGCCGTCCGGCGCGATGGAGGACTGCGGCAGCAGCCCCAGCGTCTTGGCGACCTTCTTGGCCGGCATCCCGTGGATCGTCTGCCCGTCCAGGAGCACCCGCCCGCTGTTCGGCTTCAGCATCCGCGAGAGCGCGCGCAACAGGGTCGACTTGCCGCAGGCGTTGGGGCCGACAATCACCGTGAACGAGTTGTCGGGGATCTCGACCGAGAGATTCTCCGCGATGACCCGCTGGTCGTAGCCGAGGGTCACCGAGTCCGCGGTGAGGCGCTGCATGGTCGTACTCCCGGAGTCTGAGGCGATCGGGTGCGAAGGACCGTCCTTCGCCACGAGCGGAGGCCGGGGCCCAGCCCGGTCCCACCCGCCCTGCAGGTCGGCCATCCGGACGGCGGCACACCGAGCAGAACAAAGTTAGGTTAGCCTACCCTCCTTTGGGCTCAAATCACCGGGAGGAGCCTTTCACAGCCCCAGCCTGGCGACCGCCTTCCCCGCGTCCAGCCCGCACGAGCCGTCTCCGGCGTACGACCACGCCGCCCCGCAGAGCGCCCGCAGCCCGTCGAGTGTGTCCCCGTCTCCTTCGAGCACCAGGTCGTCACCGCGCACCGACGCCGTCCAGCCACCGCAGCCGAACCCGTCGCCCGTCCGTGTCACCTCGGGCTGCCCGGTCAGCAGCCCCCGCAGATCCGCGTCCACATACGTCGGCCGGTGCTTCGGCCCGGCGGCCACCAGCTGCGCCGCGTCCGTCACCCCGGTGAGCACCAGCAGCGAGTCCACACCGCCGTTGAACGCGCCCTCGATGTCCGTGTCCAGCCGGTCCCCGACCACCAGCGGGCGCTCGGCCCCGGTCCGCAGCACCGTCTCCCGGTGCATCGGAGGCAACGGCTTCCCGGCGACCTGCGGCTCGGCCCCGGTCGCGATCCGTACGACCTCCACCGCCGCACCGTTCCCCGGCGCGATCCCCCGGGCACTCGGAATCGTCAGATCCGTGTTGGACGCGAACCACGGCACCCCCCGGGCAATCGCGTACGCGGCCTCGGCGAACCGCCCCCACGTCATATCGGGCCCGCCGTACCCCTGCGCCACCGCGACCGGCTCGTCGTCCGCCGATTCCACCGGCACCAGACCGCGCTCCCGCAGTGCGACGCGCAGCCCCTCGCCGCCCACCACCAGCACCCGCGCCCCGGCCGGCAGCTGATCGGCCATCAACCGGGCCACCGCCTGTGCCGAGGTGATCACATCAGCGGACTCGGCCGGAACCCCGAGTTCGGTCAGGTGTTCGGCCACTGCGGCCGGGGTCCGCAGGGCATTGTTGGTCACATACGCCAGGTGCATCCCGCCGTCCCGCGCGGTTCCCAGCGAGTCGACGGCGTGGACGATCGCATGGCCGCCCGCGTACACCACCCCGTCGAGATCGAGCAGCGCCGTGTCGTACGCCTCGTTCAACGCGGTGCTGCTGCCGCTCGGCCTGGTCCTGCTCGCCTGACTCATTCTTTGCGCTCCTCACTCCATGCTTCTGTCCCGATCATCGCGCATCCCGGCCGCGCACATACGATGCAGAAATGAACACATCAGGTCCGGCCGGCCAGGGACTGCGTCTGATCCCGTTCCGCGGGCTGCGATACGTACCCGAGCGGGTCGGCAGTCTTGCTGCGGTGACCTCACCGCCGTACGACGTCGTCGTGCGCCCCGACGGGCTGCACCACCTGGAGTCGGCGGATCCGCACAACATCGTCCGGCTGATCCTGCCGCAGGCCGAAACGGCCGCGGCCCGCCACGCGCAGGCCGCCGAGACCCTGAACCGCTGGCTGGCCGAGGGCATACTCGCTCCCGATCCTGAGCCCGCGCTGTACGTCTACGAGCAGCGCAACGCCGAGATCCTGCAGCGCGGCATCGTCGGGGCGCTGGCGCTCTCCGCCCCCGCCGACGGCATCGTGCTGCCCCACGAGGACGTGATGGCCCATGTCGTCGAGGACCGGGCCAACCTGATGCGCACCACGGCCGCCCACCTCGAACCGCTGCTGCTCACCTACCGCGGCGACGGCGACGCCTCGGGCGCGACGGCCGTCATCGAGCGGACCATCGAGCACCCGCCGCTGCTCGCCACCACCACCGAGGACGGCTACAGCCACCGGCTCTGGGCGGTCACCGACCCGGCCGACCGGGCCGAGATCGAGACCGATCTGGCCCACCACCAGGCCCTGATCGCCGACGGCCATCACCGCTGGGCCACCTATCTCCGCCTCCAGCAGGAGCACACCGCTCCCGGCCCCTGGGACTTCGGCCTGGTCCTCCTCGTCGACACGGCCCGCTACCCGCTCCGGGTCCGCGCCATACACCGGCTGCTGCACCGCCTCCCGGTCTCCGACGCGCTCGCCGCCCTGAACGGCCTGTTCCGCATCCGCGACATCGAGGGCCCGCTCCCCCGCGCCCTGGACGCACTCGCCGAGGCGGCCGCGGAAGGCAACGCGTTCCTGCTCGCGGGCGACGGCGGCTTCCACCTCATCGACCGCCCCGACGCCGGCCTGCTGTCCCGTACGATTCCGGCCGACCGCCCTACCGCCTGGCAGACCCTCGACGCCACGGTCCTGCACGCGGCTCTGCTCGACCATGTCTGGCAGATCCCCGACGCCCCGGAGCACATCGCGTACATCCACGACACCGCGGCCGCCGTCGAACAGGCCGAACGTCACAACGCCACGGCTGTCCTGATGCATCCGGTACGCGAGGAAATCGTCCGGGACCTCGCCCGACAGGGCGTCACCATGCCCCGCAAATCGACCTCCTTCGGCCCCAAGCCGGCCACCGGCCTGGTCCTGCGAAGCCTCACCCTCGGCTGACCCCCACAGCAACAAAAAGCACAGCAACAAAAAAGGGCGGCACCCCTTCCGGAGTGCCGCCCTTTCTCATGCCTTACGCCTCGGGCGTACCGTCCTCGTCCTTGCTCTCGCCGTCGCTCGTGTCCTCATCCGCAGCGGCGGCCGGCGCCTGAGCGGTGTCGTTCGCTTCCTCTTCCTCGTCCTCACCGAGGGCATCGACGAACTCGACACCGTCCAGCGCGGCGAGCCGGTCCGAGGCATCGGTGGCGCCGTCCTTGTCGGCCTCCAGCGCCTTCCCGAACCACTCACGCGCCTCGTCCTCGCGCCCCGCCGCCAGCAGCGCATCCGCGTACGCGTAGCGCAGTCGCGGAGTCCACGGGTGCACGGCGTTCGAGGCGAGTTCGGAGCTCTGCAGCGTGACGATGGCGGCATCGATCTGCCCCATATCCCTGCGGGCCCCGGCAGCCACCAGACGCATCTCGACCTGACCGGCCTTGTCCAGCTTCTGCACCTCGGGCTCGCCGGCCATGGCCATCGCCCGCTCGGGCCGCCCGAGTCCGCGCTCGCAGTCGGCCATGACGGGCCACAGCTCCACGGAACCGGTCATCCGCTTGGCCGCCCGGAACTCCGCCAGCGCCTCCGAGTACTTCTGCGTCGCGTACGCGGCGAACCCGGCCGCCTCACGCACGGCAGCAACCCGCGAGGCCAGCCGCAACGCGATCCGCGAGTAGGCGTACGCCTGCTCGGGGTCCTCGTCGATCAGCCGGGCCACCATGACGAGGTTCCTGGCGACATCCTCGGCCAGGGTCTTCGGCAGGCTCATCAGCTCCTGCCGGACATCCTTGTCGATCTCGTCACCGGTGACGTCGTCAGGAATCGGAAGCCGCTTGATGGGCTCACGGTCCCGCTCGTCACGCCGCTCGTACCCACCACGGTCGTCGCGCCCGCGGTAGCCACCCTCGCCACCACGATCGTCCCGCTGCCCGCGGTAACCCCCGCCACGGCTGTCATCCCGCCGGAATCCACCACCGGATCCGCCACGGCTGTCGTCGCGCCGGTAGCCGCCGCCACGGCTGTCGTCGTCACGGCGGGGCCCACGCGGCCGGTCATCACGCCGCTCGAACCCACCCGCAGGACGCCCACCACGGTCGTCATCACG
>NZ_JBICXE010000005.1:419180-438970 GCF_043200155.1 Streptomyces sp. NPDC048473 | reverse complement strand
CCTTCCTGTGTTTTCCCACCCCCCCCCCCCCCCCAACGCAGGTCTGGGCCCGCGTATAGTCCGCCGCGACCCCCGCTTGGGGGGGGGGGGGCCCCCCCCCCCCCCCCCCACCACCGGCGTATCCGCTTACGGTCGTCCCGCTGTGAGTCGCCGTTTCGACGGCGGCCGCCCACAAGGGAGATCGGGGGTGTGCTCGTGCGGATCGGACTCCTCACCGACGGTGGTTATCCGTATGCGACCGGTGAGTCCAGACTCTGGTGCGACCGTCTGGTGCGCGGACTCGCGCAGCACGAGTTCGATCTTTTCGCGCTCAGCCGCTCCGCCGAACAGGAGGCGCAGGGCTGGGTCCAGCTCCCGACGCAGGTCAGCCGGGTGCGGACGGCGCCGCTGTGGACGGCCGACGAGGACATCCTGGGCACTCACGCCCCCAAGGGGCTGCTCGCCCGGATGGTGACGGGCGGGGGCGGACGCTCGTACGGACGGCGCGAACGACAGCGCTTCACGGCGTACTTCACGGCTCTCGCCACCTCCGTCTGCACGGCGGGTGCGACGAGCGGCGAGGACGACGGCGCGGGCCGGGGCGCGGATTTCGGCGAACGGAGCGAAGACGGGCGTACGCGGCGCACGGCCGCCGGCGTCGCGGACGTGCAGTTCACGGAGGGCCTGTACGGACTGGCCGAACTGGCCCGCGAGCACGGGGGGCTTCCCGCGGCGCTCCGCTCCGAGACCGCCGTACGCGTACTCGAAGCCGCCTGCCGTGCCCCGGGCACCGGGCGCACCGTCCAGACCGCCGCCGTCCCCGACCTCCTCGCCTTCGCCCGGGAGCTCGACCGGGTGCTGCGCCCGCTCTCCCTCGACTGGTACGACGAGGAGAGCCTCGGCGCGGTCGACCTCTGCCACGCCACGTCCGGTGGTGCCGCGGCGCTGCCGGGACTGCTGGCCAAACGCTTCTTCGGGGTACCGCTGCTGGTCACCGAGCACGGTGTGCAGCTGCGAGCGCACTACCTCGCCGCGACCGACACCCCGCTGAGCGCGCCGGTACGCGCCCTGCTCGCCAACTTCCACGGACGGCTCGCCACCGAGGTGTACCGGCAGGCCGCGATCGTCACCCCCGGCAACACCCACGCCCGCCGCTGGCAGGAACGGTGCGGTGCCGAACGCGAGAAGCTGCGCACCGTCCACCCCGGCATGGAGTCCGGCCGGTTCACGGCGCTGGGGGAGAGCGGCGACAGTGGCCCCGACGACACGCTGGTCTGGGTCGGCCGGATCGAGCCCGCCAAGGACCTGATCGCGCTGCTGCACGCTTTCGCGGAGGTACGGAAGGCCGAACCTGGCGCCCGGCTGCGGATCATCGGCGCTCCGGCGCAGGGCCCGGAAGGCGCCACCTATCTCGCGCACTGCCGGGCGCTCGCCGCCCAGCTGTTCCCCGACGAGGCCAGGGACGCACACGCCGTCGGCGACAACCCGGTCTCCTTCGAGGACATCGGCGGAGCCGAGGTACCGGATCTGTCGGAGGCCTATGCGGCGGGCGGGGTCGTCGTCCTCTCCAGCGTGGTCGAAGGCTTCCCCATCAGTCTCGTCGAGGCGATGTTCTGCGGACGGGCCACAGTGTCGACGGATGTCGGCGCGGTGGTCGAAGTCATCGGCGGTACCGGGCTCGTGGTGCCCCCGCGCAATCCCAGGGCGCTGGCCGATGCCTGCCTCGCGCTGCTGCGCGACCCCGAGCGCCGCGCACGGCTCGGAGCAGCGGCGCGCGCCCGCGCGCTCGAACTCTTCACCGTCGAACAGAACCTCGCGGCATTTCGTGGCATTTACCTGGAGCTGATCTCGCACGCCCCGGTACACAGGGAGGCCGACGCGGTGAACGCCGACGGCGAACCGCGCCCGTTCGCCACCCCGCCCGAGGCACACGTCCAGGGCCCGTGGACTGCTTCGGGCCCTGCCCCGGCAGGCGTGGCCGACCGCACACCCAGCTGGGCCGCCGAGCCCCGGGTCGTCTGCGCGGGAGCGCGGGGAGCGGGTGGCGGCGATGTGTGAACAGGAACAGGGGACGGCCGGACCGGGCCGCAGTGGCGGGCGGGGGCGGCCCGACGCAGTCGGCGACGATCACGGAGGAATCACCATGGGCTGCCCGACCGAGGTGTCCGACGCACCCGCCGCACCGACCACCGGCGGAAGCTGGGACCTCCGCTCCCGGGCCCTGGTCTCCAAGACCCTCGTCGCCGAGATGTCGGAACCGGTGTGGGGCCCGCCGAGCCCGGACCCGGCAGCGGTGGCGGCAGCTGCGGCCGAGCCCGCGGGCGTGCCGGACGATGCTGCGAGGAACGAGGCTTCTCGGAACGAGGCTTCTCGGGTGGTCGAGGACAGTGACGTATCGGCGGCCGAGGCCGCTCCCGTAGGGGCTCCGGACGCCGAGCCCGCTTCCGCACCGAAAGCCACCGAGGAAGCGGCCACGGAGGAGGCGGCCACGGAGAAAGCGGCCACGGAGAAAGCGGCCACCGGAAAAGCCACCGCGGACAGCACCGCCTCGGAGCAGACTGCTGCAGAGCGGGCCGCGACCCCCCGCGCCCCCGAGATCGCTCGTGCCGCTCCGGCGCGCAAGCTCAACGCCTCGCGCCGAGGTCCCGCCGACCCCGTGAAATCGCTGATGCACCGCCATCGCGAGCTGTGTGAGCGGGCCGTCGATCCGCTGGAGATCGCCGCCGGGCTCGAAGCCCATGGCGTCACCGACCGGGCCGCCGCCCGCTACCGACACCGCGATGTCTTCTCGCTCGCCGAGGAGCTCTTCGCCCGGGTACCCGCCGTGGCGGGGGAGCCCGCAACAGCGCTCCGCGCGCCGGAGCGTGACACCGAAACGCGCGCCGCCTGGTCGCTCCGCGCACTGGTGCCGGGCGCCGCCTGCATCGCGACGGCCGGCGCACTGAGGCTCACGGAGGGGACCCTCGGCGGCCAGGGACGGCTTGCGATCGCCCTCACCGGAGCGCTCGTCGCCATCGTCGGACTCACCCTCAGCCTGCGCAGCGGCCCGCTGCACGCCGAAGGCCGGTCCGCGGGCACCGCCCATGTGTACGGCTGCTGGCTCCTCGGCTATGTCCTGTACGGCAACGCGCTGCTCGACCAGGTACTCAGCGGCGGCCCCGAGGGCCCCTGGACGCTCACTCCCGCACCGCTGCTGGGGCTGGCTCTCTCCGTCGCCCCGGCGGCCTGGTGCGCGCACCTCTTCTCCGTACACGCGCACCGCAAACTCATCGGCAGCCGCGCACTGGAGGAGTTCGCCGCAGGCGTGCGCCCCCTGCTGTTCGGAGCCGCCGCACTCCACCTGTGCGTCCTCGCCGTGCTGCTCTACGTCGCGCATCTGGGATACGGGGGCGGCGGCGCCTTCGTCGGGGCGGCCGCGCTCGGTGTGCTGCTCCTGCTGGCCCGGCTGCTGACCGTGCACGGCTTCCCCGAACCCGCCGCCGTCGGACTCGCCACTGCCTGCGCCCTCGAAGCGCTGGCACCCGCCCTGGTCCTGGCCGGGCGGTTGCCCGGTCTGCACTTCCTCGCCCGACCCGTCGACGCCCTTGTCGTGGCGGCGGGCACCGGAGCCGTACCCGCCGTCGCCTGTGGCGCAGCCGCGCTCGGGCTGCTGATCACCGCCACCGTCGCCCTCTCCCGGGCATCCGCCCACACCACACCCGGCGACGAAACCCGCACCACCGCGTAACCGCGCGACCGAAGCCGCTCCACCGCTCCACGCCCCACAGAAGCCGCACCACCGTGTAACCGCCCCACAGAAGCCGCACCACCGCGCGACCGAAGCCGCACCACCGCTCCACGCCCCACATATGAACCACCCGCACACCCCCGCGGAGCCGACGCCGCGGGTCCTTCCCCCGTACCGCACCACACTTCCTCAAGGAGACACCGGACATGACCCCCCAATCCCCCGCACCGGCAGCCCGCCGTCGGCATCAAGGGGGCGCGCGATGAGGGTGCTGCTGCTCGGAGCCAACGGATTCCTCGGCCGGTTCGTGGCCGACCGCCTGCTCGCCGACCCCGCCGTGCACCTCACGGCGCTCGGCCGCGGCGACGACGCCGACGTCCGGTTCGACCTCGCCGGCGGCAGCCCCGGCGCGCTGACCCGCTTCCTGGACGCCGTCCACCCCGGAGTCGTCGTCAACTGCGCGGGCGCCACCCGCGGCGGGGCCCGCGATCTGACCCGCCACAACACCGTCGCCGTCGCCACCGTCTGCGAGGCAATGCGGCGCAGCGGCTGTACGGCCCGGCTCGTCCAGGTCGGCTGTTCGTCGGAGTACGGGCCCTCGCAGCCCGGCTCATCGACCGCGGAGGACGCAATTCCGCGTCCCGGCGGCCCGTACGGCGTCAGCAAGCTCGCCGCCACCGAACTCGTCCTCGGCTCCGGCCTCGACGCAGTCGTGCTGCGGGTCTTCTCGCCGGTCGGCCCCGGTACCCCGGCCGGTTCCCCGCTCGGCAGGCTCGCCGAGGCGATGCGCCGGGCCATGCAGTCCGGCGACGGCGAGCTGAAGCTCAGCGGCCTCGGCGTGCAGCGCGACTTCGTCGACGTACGCGATGTCGCGCGCGCCGTGCACGCCGCCTCGCTCTCCGCCGCGCAGGGCGTCGTCAACATCGGCACCGGCCGCGCCGTGCGGCTCCGGGACGCGGCCGCCGTCCTCGCCAGGGTCGCCGGATACGCGGGCGCACTCCACGAGCTCGACGCGCCCCCGCCCCGGCTGCCCATCGGCGCCCCGCGCACCTCCACCGAGTCGGTCATCGAGCACCTCTCGGCGACCCCGTCCCCCTACCCGGACGGCTGCGGCGCCTGGCAGCAGGCCGACGTCCGCACCGCCAGGGACCGGCTCGGCTGGCGCCCCCGGATCAACCTTGAGGAGTCCCTCGCCGACATCTGGATGGAGGCGGCGTGCCGTATCTGACCTCCACCGATACCGCCCGCCGGACCAGTGGCGCCGAACAGCTCGGTTTCGGTGTCCCCGGCTATGCGCATCCGTTGCTCGCCCCCACCGAGTGGGCCGAGCTCACCCGCCCCGGCACCCCGCTGC
This sequence comes from Streptomyces sp. NPDC048473, assembly GCF_043200155.1. NCBI lineage: Bacteria > Bacillati > Actinomycetota > Actinomycetes > Kitasatosporales > Streptomycetaceae > Streptomyces > Streptomyces sp. NPDC048473. Next base: position 433,910 of record NZ_JBICXE010000005.1, on the reverse strand, counting down.
ACTGGGCGGTCCTCAACATCGACAACGGCCCCGGCGCCCGCCCCGACCCGCACTGTCTGGAGGCGGCGGGCCGGCTCCGCAACGCACGGGAGCGGGCCGTGCACGGCGAGGCCCCGCAGGACTCCGCCCGGTCGGCAGGCGGCGGCCGGCTGCTCGGCCATCTCGATCTGGCCTCCGGCAGCCGCCCCTTCGGCGAGCTGATCGCCGATGCGCAGTCCTTCCTCGACTGGTACCGCGTCGACGGCTTCTATCTCGGCCGGTGCCCGGCCGAGCGTGCCGACCTCCCGGCGGTCCGCCGTCTCACCAGTACTCTCGCCACGCTCCTGGAACACCGCGACTCCGTGGACGAGGGCGGGGAAGAGCGCGGGCTGCTGGTGCTGGGGCTTGGCACCCATCCGTATCCGGGCTATGCCGAGGCCGCCGACCAGCTGGTCACCTTCTCCGGACCCTGGACCGACTACCGCTGGTCGCAGGTGGCGGAGTGGACCGCCGCCTACCCGCCGGACCGGTTCGCGCACTTCGTCCACGGCGTCCCGCGCCCCCACCTCGAAGAGGCCATGCGTATCGCCCGCTGGCAGGGCGCGGGAACGATCTTCTTCACGGACCGGGACGGCCGGCACGGACAAACAGACCCATTCGCGGCGCTGCCCAGGTACTGGGACGAAATTGTCTCGCGGATCGGACCTGGTATCTCGGAATGAGGAGGGGCGTGGCAGTGTTACGGGGAGAACAACCGTACGTAGATGAAGTACGTAGAAACCGACCACCTGCATTGTTGAGGTTCCTGTGTCGCTGCCCCCCCTGGTCGAGCCAGCTGCTGAGCTCACCGTCGACGAGGTCCGCAGGTACTCCCGCCACCTGATCATCCCGGATGTCGGGATGGACGGACAGAAGCGGCTGAAGAACGCGAAGGTGCTCTGTGTCGGCGCCGGCGGTCTCGGTTCGCCGGCCCTGATGTACCTGGCCGCGGCCGGTGTCGGCACGCTCGGCATCGTGGAGTTCGACGAGGTCGACGAGTCGAACCTGCAGCGCCAGATCATCCACAGCCAGGCCGACATCGGCCGTTCCAAGGCCCAGTCCGCCAAGGACTCGGTCCTGGGCATCAACCCGTATGTGAATGTCGTCCTTCACGAAGAGCGGCTCGAAGCCGAGAACGTGATGGAGATCTTCGCCCAGTACGACCTGATCGTGGATGGCACGGACAACTTCGCCACCCGCTATCTCGTCAACGACGCCGCGGTGCTGCTGAACAAGCCGTACGTGTGGGGTTCGATCTATCGCTTCGACGGCCAGGCGTCCGTCTTCTGGTCGGAGCACGGTCCCTGCTACCGCTGCCTCTACCCGGAGCCGCCCCCGCCGGGCATGGTCCCCTCGTGCGCCGAGGGCGGCGTGCTCGGGGTGCTCTGCGCCTCGGTCGGCTCCATCCAGGTCACGGAGGCCATCAAGCTGCTCGCCGGTATCGGCGACCCGCTGGTCGGCCGGCTGATGATCTATGACGCCCTGGAGATGCAGTACCGCCAGGTCAAGGTCCGCAAGGACCCCGACTGCGCGGTCTGCGGCGAGAACCCGACCGTCACCGAGCTCATCGACTACGAGGCCTTCTGCGGCGTCGTGTCCGAGGAGGCCCAGGAGGCGGCGCTCGGCTCCACGATCACTCCCAAGCAGCTCAAGGAGTGGATCGACGCGGACGAGAAGATCGAGATCATCGACGTCCGCGAGCCGAACGAGTACGAGATCGTCTCGATCCCCGGCGCGAAGCTGATCCCGAAGAACGAGTTCCTGATGGGCAACGCCCTCCAGGACCTCCCGCAGGACAAGCGCATCGTCCTGCACTGCAAGACCGGTGTCCGCAGCGCCGAGGTCCTCGCGGTCCTCAAGTCGGCGGGCTTCGCCGACGCGGTGCACGTCGGCGGCGGCGTGATCGGCTGGGTCAACCAGATCGAGCCCGAGAAGCCGGTGTACTAAACACTTCAGCATGCCGAAGGGGCCGGTCCGCGCACTGCGGACCGGCCCCTTCGGCGTACCCCCGGATCCGCGTTACGAGCAGGTCTTGCCGTCCGCCGGGACCTTCCCGTCGAGGAAGTACGCGTTCACGGTCGACGTCACGCACGCGCTCTCGCCGTACGAGCCGTGCCCCTCGCCCTTGTTGGTGAGCATGATGCCGACGCCCTTGCCCAGCTCGTCCGCCATCTTCTGCGCACCCTCGTACGGCGTCGCCGGGTCACCCGTCGTACCGATGACCAGGATCGGACCGGCGCCCGGAGCGCTCGTCTCCGGGTTGTCGTGCTCACCCTTCACCGGCCACTGCGCGCACCAGCCGGCCGTGTCCCATGCCAGGAACGGGCCGAACACCGGGGACAGCTTCCGGAACTCGGGCAGCATGGCCCTGGCCTCGGCCGCCGTCGGCCGGAGCTTGCTGTCCGCGCAGGAGATGGCGCGCTGCGAGTGGTTCTGGGTGTCGTAGTGCCCCTTCTCGTCCCGGCCGTTGTACGCGTCGGCCATCTGCAACAGCATGGTGCCGGTGCCGCTCTTCTCGGCCTCGTCCAGCGCCTGGGTCAGATACGGCCAGCTGCTCTTGGAGTAGAGCGGCATGACGATGCCGGTGATGGCCAGCGACTCGTTGAGCTCGCGGCCCGAGGTGGTCGGCAGCGGCTTCTTGTCGATCCGCTCCAGCAGCCGGGCGATGCGCTGCGTTCCCGCCTTCGGGTCCTGGCCGCGGTCCTTGAGGTAGTTCTCCAGCGCCCGCTGGAAGCCGGTCGTCTGGTTGCGGGCGTGCCCGATCGTGTCCGCGGTCGGGTCGACGACGGCGTCCAGGACGGTACGCCCGACGCTCGCAGGGAAGAGGTGCGCGTAGGTGCCGCCGAGCTCCGTGCCGTACGACATACCGAAGTAGGTGAGCTTCTTGTCGCCGAGCACCTCACGGATCAGATCCATGTCCCGGGCGGCGTTCGTCGTACCGACGTACGGCAGGACCCTGCCGGAGCGGCGCTCGCAGCCGGCGCCGAAGGCTGCGCCGTCCTTCATGAACGCCGCCTCCTCCGCCGCCGTGTCCGGAGTCATGTCGACCTTCCGGTAGGCGTTCTCCGCCTCCTTGTCGGTACGGCAGTTCACCCCGGCGCTGCCCGCGACTCCGCGCGGGTCGAAACTCACCAGGTCGTAGCGGGCGTTGAGTTTCTCGTACGAGGCGGCGGCGCGCGGCAGTATCGAGACCCCCGAACCGCCGGGGCCGCCGAAGTTGAACAGCATCGAGCCGAGGCGCCGGCTCTTGTCCCGGGCCTCCTTGCGGATCAGCGCGATCCCGATGGTGCCGCCGTCCGGCTTCGCGTAGTCCAGCGGCACCTCGACGGTCGCGCACCGCCAGTCGGCACTGGGTGCGCTGCCGCCCGCGGGGGCCTTGCAGCGCCTCCAGTCCGGCCGCTGGGAGGTGAGGGCGGCGGGCAGCTCGGGCGTGCCGGGCTGCCCGCTCGGAGTGGCGGCCGACCCGCCGGGCGAGGACGCCGCACCGCGGTCCGTCCCGTTGGCCGGCTTGTCGTCCGTACCCCCGTCACAGCCCGCGAGCAGCCCCGTCAGCAGAAGTGCGGCGCCGGCCAGAGCCCCGGCGCGTGCATGTCCGACCACGTGTACGTTCCTCCCCGATGTGCCTGTACATACGACGTACAGAAAGTGCGCCCATGCTAGGCCGTCCGGCAATGGTGAATTACTTGCAGACGGTCCCGGCCGCCGGAACCTTGCCGTCCAGCAGATAGCTGCCCACGGCCTTCTGCACACAGGCATTGCCGCTGTTGTACGCGCCGTGCCCCTGGCCCTCGTACGTCATCTGCACACCGACGCCCTTGCCCAGCGCGTCGGCCATCGCCTTCGCCCCCGCGTACGGGGTCGCCGGGTCGCCGGTGTTGCCGATGACGAGGATGGGGGCCGCGCCCGGGGCGCTGACGTCCGGGGTCTCCCAGGCGCCCGCCACCGGCCAGCCGGTGCAGGTCATCAGGCCCCAGCCCAGATAGTCACCGAAGACCGGCGAGGCGGACTGGAACTCCGGGAGCTTCGCCTTGGTCTGGTCCGAGGTGAACCGCTGCTTGGAGTCGGCGCAGTTGATGGCGGTGTTGGCGGCCATCGAGTTGTCGTAGCGACCGTCGTTGGAACGGCCGTTCAGCGAGTCCGCGAGGGCGAGGAGCAGCCCGCCGTTCCCGCCGTCGGCCTCGTCCACTCCCTGCTCCAGCAGCGGCCAGGTCTCCTTGGAGTAGAGGGAGGCCGCGATGCCGGTGATGGCCAGGGTCTGCGTCAGCTGCCGGGTCCCGAGCCCCGGGATCGGCTTCTTCCCCAGCCGGGTGAGAAGGCCGGAGATCCCCTGCTCGACCTCCTTCCCGGTGGAACCGGGGAGCCTGCAGGCGTCGCCGCGGCCCGCGCAGTCCTTGGTGAAGTTGTCCAGCGCGAGCTGGAACCCCTTGGCCTGGCCGAGCGAGGACTGCTCGGAGTCCTGGGTCGGGTCGACCACCGCGTCCAGCACCGACCTGCCGACGTTCTTCGGGAACAAGTGGGCGTAGACGCCGCCCAGTTCGGTGCCGTACGAGATACCGAAGTAGTACAGCTTCTTGTCGCCGAGCACCTGACGCATCAGATCCATGTCGCGGGCGGCGTTGGTGGTGCCGACGTAGGGGAGCTCCTTGCCGGAGTTCTTCTTGCAGGCCAACGCGAACGTCTTGGTGTCCTTGACGAAGGCGTTCACCTCGGAGGTGTTGTCCGGGGTGGCGTCGGTCTCGTAGCGGGCGTCGAGCTGCCGGTCGGTCTCGCACTCCACGGCCGCGCTGCGGCCGACCCCGCGCGGGTCGAAACTGACCAGGTCGTAGCGGGCGCGGAGTTTGTCGTAGTCGGTGCCGAAGGCGGGCAGGGTGGCGACACCGGAGGCGCCGGGTCCGCCGAAGTTGAAGATGAGGGAGCCGATCCGCTTGTCCAGGTTCCTGGCCCTGGCCCGGATGAGTGCCAGCTCGATCGTCTCGCCGCCCGGCTTCGCGTAGTTGAGCGGGGCCCTCATGAAGGAACACTCCCAGGGGGTGCCGCCGGGCAGCGGCGACGGGGCCGTTCCGCTGCCCTGTTCCGGGGACGGGGCAGGGCAGGGCTTCCACGTCAGCTTCTGGGAGGCGAGGTCGCCGGAGCCGCTCGCCTCGGCGGCACCGGCATCGGCGGCATTCGCCGCAACCGGCGAGCGCGGCGGCCCGCCCGGGTCGCCCTTCAGACTGCTCTCCGAGCAGGCGGTGATGGGAAGGAGCACAGTGACGGCGGCGGCGAGAGCGGCGGCACGCAGGGCGGGGGAGGTCCTCATGGCCCCATCGTGCGGCGGGAACCGGACCGGTGCACGAGGCACCGGTCCAAGCGGGTGGCCGGAGGCCTCCCCCATCGCCCGACCGGCCTTGCGGACACCTGACCGGCCTTGTGGCCACCTGACACCGGCCTTGCGGGCACCGGACCGGCCTTTGTGGCCACCTGACCGGCCTTGCGGGCACCCGACCGGCCTCGCTGACAGGCCCGTCCTACGGATGAGGAACCGTCAGAGCTCGCCCTTGCGGGTCAGATGGTTGAAGCAGAGCCAGCCGGGAAGCACCGGCAGCCACAGCGTCAGCAGGCGGTACAGCAGAACGGCCGGTGCCGCGACCTCCTTCGGCAGGCCGACCGCGATCAGCCCCAGCGTCAGCGCGCCCTCGACCGCACCCATTCCGCCCGGTGTGGGCGCCGCCGACCCCAGCGCGTTACCGGCCAGGAAGACCACCGCGATGCTCGCGTAGCTGAGATGCGGCACATCCGGACCGCTGAACGCCCGGACCGACGCGTCCAGACACATCACGAACAGGCCGGTCAGCAGCAGCATTCCGCCGATGCCCGTCAGCAGTTTCTGCGGCCGCTGCACCACGTCGAGCATGCGCGGGACGACTCCGGCGAACAGCGACCGCACCCGCGTCACCACGAACTTCCGCAGGAACGGAACCGCCGTCACCACCAGCACCAGCACCGCGACCGTCAGCAGCCCGGCGATCACGGTCCTGGAAGGCGTGAGCGAGGACGGGGTCTTCTCGGTGCCGGTCAGATAGCCGAACGCCGCCAGCAGCAGAATGTGGCAGCCGAGACCGAACAGCTGCGAGGCGCCGACACTCGCCACGGCGAGCCCCGGACGTACCCCGGCACGCTGCAGGAAGCGGGTGTTCAGTGCCACACCGCCGACCGCGGCCGGGGCGACGATCTTCACGAAGGACCCGGCGACCTGCGCCAGCACGGTCCTGCCGAACGGCACCCGCTCCGGTACGAAGCCCAGCAGGCTCATCGCCGCCGCGATGTAGCTGAGGGCCGAGAAGCCGACCGCGGCCGCCACCCAGCCCCACTCCGCCTGCTCGACGACCGCACCGAAGTCGGCCTGGGTGAACTGCGAGATGAGGAAGTACGCGGCGATGGCTCCGGCGATGCAGCTGACCAGGGTGCGCGCCTTGATGCGCTCCAGCCGTACCGGTTCGACCGGTGCCTGCGGCCGGATCAGCAGCACCTGATGCCGCATCTGGGAGAGCAGATCCTCCTCGCGCGCCTCTTCCAGCGCGTCGTCCATGGCCCGCTTCTCGGCCTGCTTCTGGTTGCGCAGCGACTTGCGGGCGGCCTTGCGGTCGGGGACGGAATCGGTGGTGGAGGTCTCCTGAGCCGCCCCGTGTTCGAGCGCCCTGGCACGCTTGGCCGCGTCCGACACGTCGAGCACCGCCTCGCGCTCGCGCTGCGAGCGTTCCCGGGCGAGCCGGCGCAGGGCCGCCCGGGTGGAGCGGCTCAGCGCGATCGGCTGGAGCAGCGGCAGACAGTCCGCGACGGCATCGGGGCCGAGCACCTTCAGCGCACCGGCGACGGCCCGCTCGGCGCCCACCCGCAGACCGGTGGTGGTCAGCAGCTGGGCGACATCCATCCGCAGGACCAGATCACCGGCCGCGATCTCGCCGCCGCGCAGATCGGTGACGAACACCTTGCCGGAACGGTCCACCAGGATGGCGTCACCGGTGAGCCTGCGGTGCGCGATCCGCCGCGACTGGAGCGCCTTCACCTGGCGCCAGGCGCCGCGCACCAGCTCGTCCGTGATCTCCGAGTCCTCCAGCGCGTCCAGGGAACGGCCGCCGATGTGCTCGTACACCAGCATCACGGCGTCGGGCCCGAGCTCGGAGGTGGCGATCAGTTTGGGTGCGTTGGCCCCGGCGGCGATCGCCGCGTACGCGAGCAGCGCCTCCTGCTCCAGCGCCTGACGCAGCGACTGGATGGAGCGGCGCTGGGTGATGCCGCGCAGGGTGAGCCTGCGCCACACCCGGTAGAAGAAGCCCTGGGCCTGCTGCTCGCGGTCGACGACCGTCACATCGAGTGGTGGCCCGTCCTCCAGGGTGACCAGATAGCGGCGCCCGCGGTCGTTCTGGTCGCCGGAGTCGGGTGCGTCCTCGGCGCGCATCGCGGTGACCGGGCGGAAGCCGACATGGCGCAGACCGGCCATCAGATGCTGACCGGTCGGCCGTACGTTCGGTGAGCCGACCGCGTACAGCGTGCCGTACGCCACGGTCCAGCCGATCAGTACGGTGAGGACGATCGAGAGCGGGGTCGTGTAGCCGCCGACCAGCATGGCGAACGCGTCGAGCAGCAGCACCACCCACAGCACGACCCGCCAGCGCGGCCGTCTCGCCATCCCGACCGCCGTCATATAGGCGATCACGGGGGCGAGATAGCCGTGCACGGGATCGGTGAGCGCGTCACCGGGCTGGGGCTGGGTCAGGGCGTCCTGAATGGTGCCGGGGGCGGACTTGGCCACCCAGAGATCGGCGGCGAGCGTGACGCCGTGCGCCAGTACGGCGGCGAGCACGCCGTCCGCGATCCGCAGTCCGTCGCGTTTGATCAGCCGCTCGATGGCGAACGCGACCGGAACGAGCAGCACGGCGATGCTGGAGACCAGACCGGCGATCTTGATCAGGATGTCGGGCGCCTGGCCGGTGCCTTTGTTGATGTCCTGTTCGAGACCGGCGGTCGTGCCGTGGGCGAACGCGGCGATCGAGAACAGGATGACGATCGCCAGGACCCCGATGAGGAGCCGCATGAGATCGGAGGGGCGGTGCACCCGGGCGGGGAGCAGCGGTTCGTCCCCCGAGACGCGCTCGGCCTGTTCCGCGGCGGCGGCCGAGAGCGTCGAGCCGGCCAGGTGCTCGGGGACCTCCCCCTGCTCAGCACCGGGCTTTTCCTGCTCAGCACCGGGCTTTTCCTGCTCTGCGCCGGGCGCTTCCTGCTCTGCGCCGGGCTTCCTGGCGGGTCCGTCCGACGCGTCCGGGTGCGGCTCGGCGTCAGGGGCGTCCGCCGCCTTCGGTGGCTGCACGCCCTGCTCCTTCGTCGCCTCTGATTGGTCTTCGTGTTCTCGTATCACCGGTCACCGCCCGCACGATGGTGGCACGGCCCGGCGACATAGGGGGGCATCAGGGTGCACTGCGCGGACACGCGAAGCGCAAGATACGCTCCTTTGCCCCCGCACGCACGCCCCGTGAAAGGGCACACACGGATCGGGCCGGGCTGTCGGTGGTGTACGGCAGGATGGGCCGGATGAGCCAACACCGGACGAGCGGCGACGGGACGAGCGGCGACCGGACGCTCGACGACCGGGCGATCGACGAGTTGCCGGAGTACGCGGAGCGGGTGCTCGATGTCGCCGAGCTGATTCCGCCCGGCCGTGTCATGACGTACGGAGATGTCGCCGAGTGGCTGGGCGACGGCGGCCCGCGCCAGGTCGGCCGGGTCATGGCGCTGTACGGGGCCGCGGTGCCGTGGTGGCGTGTGGTGCGCGCGGACGGGGCGCTGCTGCCCGGCCACGAACTGCGGGCGCTGGACCACTACCGCGAGGAGAGCACCCCGCTGCGCGAGGCGCCGCGCAGCGCGGAGGGCCATCTGCCGCGACTCGACATGAAGCGGGCGCGCTGGGACGGCGTCACCGGCGGTGCCGACGCGGACGCGGACAGGGACAAGGGCGGAGGTGCTCACATCTGACAGCTTCGGCCATTCGGGGGAGCGGCGGGCGGCGCCGGGCCGGGCGCGTGATGTGGAACACGAAGCGATACGCGATGGCACCCGTGGCGCGGAACGTGACGAGGCACGCAGCGGACTCGCCCCGGACCGCGCCCCCGCTGGCGTAGCGTCGACAGTTCGCGGCACGCACCGCACCCTCATCACCGCGGCACGCACCGCACCCTCATCACCGCGGCACGCACCGCACCCTCATCACCAGTACACCCACCAGGACCGGCGATCCACGTGAGCTCCTCCTCCTTCACCCGGCACAGTCCGCACCGTCAGGCACGGCAGCGGACCGCGGGCGCGTACCGACTGGTGCGCACCCCGCCGGGCTCCGTGGATCCCCCTCTCCTGGACGCGGCGCAACGTGCGGTGGTTGATCACCCCGGCGGCCCGCTCCTGGTGCTCGCCGGACCTGGCACCGGCAAGACGACCACGCTCGTCGAGGCGGTCGCCGCACGTGTCGCTCGGGGCGGCGACCCGGCCCGCATCCTGGTCCTCACCTTCAGCCGCAAGGCCGCCGTGGAACTGCGCGACCGGATGGCCGCCCGGCTCGGCGCCGCCCGCGGTCCGCAGGCCACCACATTCCACTCCTTCTGTTACGCACTGGTCCGCGCCCATCAGGACGCCGACCTCTTCGCCGAACCGATGCGGCTGCTCTCCGGACCGGAGCAGGACGTCACTGTCCGCGAGCTGCTCACCGGCCAGCTCGAACTGGAACAGGACGGCTTCGCGCACATCCGCTGGCCCGACGAGCTGCGGGCCTGCCTGACCACGCGAGGCTTCGCCGACGAGGTACGGGCGGTGCTCGCCCGCAGCCGTGAGCTGGGCCTGGGCCCGGACGCGCTGGCCGACTTCGCCCGCCGCACCGGCCGGCCGGACTGGGGCGCCGCCGCCGAGTTCCTCGCCGAGTACCTGGATGTGCTGGACGCGCAGGGGGTGCTGGACTACGCGGAGCTGGTGCACCGGGCCGTGCTGCTCGCGGAGCGCTCCGAGGTGTCGGCGCTGCTGGCCGGGCAGTACGACGCGGTGTTCGTGGACGAGTACCAGGACACGGACCCGGCACAGGTACGGCTGCTGCACGCGCTGGCCGGCAACCGGGGGAGCGCCCCGGGCGCCGGGGGCGGCCGGGACCTGATCGCCTTCGGTGACCCGGACCAGTCGATCTACGCGTTCCGGGGCGCCGATGTGAACGGCATCCTCGACTTCCCGGAGACGTTCCGACGGGCGGACGGCGCCCCGGCCCCGGTCGGTGTCCTCACCACCTCGCGCCGCTCCGGCGGACAGCTGCTGGCCGCCACCCGGCTGCTCACCCGCCGGATGCCGCTGACCCGGCTGCCCTCGGCGAAGGTCCGCGCCCACCGGGAACTCGCCGCGGTCCGCGAGGGCGGCAACGTGGAGGCGTACACGTACCCGACCGCCTCGGCCGAGCTCGACAACATCGCCGATCTGCTGCGCCGGGCGCATCTGGAGGACGGCGTCCCGTGGAACGAGATGGCGGTGCTCGTACGGGCCGGAGGCCGCACGATCCCCTCGGTGCGCCGGGCCCTGACGTCGGCGGGCGTCCCCCTGGAGGTCGACGGCGACGACCTCCCCCTGCGCCATGAACCGGCGGTGGCCCCGCTCCTGACGGCCCTCCGCGCGGTCGCCACAGCGGCGCTGCGCCGGGGTACGCCGGGCGCGGAGACGGAGGCCCCGGGCTCGGAGGGCGCGAAGACTCCCGCCTCCGAGGGCGCGGAAACCGAGGCCCCGGAGGGCGCGGAAACCGAGGCGGAAGCCGAGGTTCCCAGCCAGGAACCCGCCCCCGAAGCGCCGTCCTGGCTGGACACCGAGACCGCCCTGACCCTCCTCACCTCCCCCCTCGGCTCCATGGACGCCGCCGACCTGCGCCGGCTCGGCCGGGCCCTGCGCGACGAGGAGCGCGCCGCCGGGAATCGCGTACCGGCGCCCTCCGGCGACCTGCTGGCCCGCGCGCTCGCCGAGCCCGAACGGCTCGTTGCGCACGATCCGGCGTACGCCCGCGGCGCCCAGCGCCTCGGCGCGCTCCTGCGCAAGGCGCGCGAGCTCCTCGAAGGCGGCGGTACCGCGGAGGAGGCCCTGTGGGAGCTGTGGGCCGGCACCCCGTGGCCGGGGCGGCTGGAGCGTGCCGCGCTGCGCGGTGGCGCGGGCGGCCGCAACGCCGACCGCGACCTCGACGCCGTCTGCGCGCTCTTCGACACCGCGGCCCGCGCCGAGGAACGCACCGGCGGGCGCGGCGCGCTCAACTTCCTGGAGGAGGTCGACGCCCAGGACATCGCCGCCGACACCCTCTCCAGGCGCGCGGTGCGCCCCGACGCCGTACGGCTGATGACCGCGCACCGTTCCAAGGGCCTGGAGTGGCGCCTCGTCGTCGTCGCAGGCGTGCAGGAGGGGCTCTGGCCGGACCTGCGCCGCCGCGGTTCGCTGCTCGAAGCGGACCGGATCGGCCGCGACGGCCTGGCCGAACCGCTCACCCCGGGCGCCCTCCTCGCCGAGGAGCGCCGCCTCTTCTACGTCGCTGCGACCCGCGCCCGCGAACGTCTCGTCGTCACCGCGGTCAAGGCGCCCGCCGACGACGGCGACCAGCCGTCCCGCTTTCTCACCGAGCTCGGCGTCGAACCGCGCGACGTCACGGGCCGGCCGCGCCGCCCGCTCGCCGTAGCCGCGCTCGTCGCCGAACTCCGCGCCACCACCGTCGACCCCGACGCCTCCGACGCCCTGCGCGAGGAGGCCGCCCACCGCCTCGCCCGCCTCGCCGCGCTCACCGACGACGAGGGCCAGCCGCTCGTACCCGCGGCCCATCCCTACCGCTGGTGGGGCCTGTACGAGCCGACCCGCTCCGCCGTCCCGCTCCGCGACCGGGACCAGCCCGTGGCCCTCTCCGGCAGCGCGCTCGACCAGCTCGCCAACACCTGCGCGCTCCAGTGGTTCCTCGGCCGCGAGGTGAAGGCGGACGCCCCGGCGACGGCCGCACAGGGCTTCGGCAACGTCGTCCACGTACTCGCCGACGAGGTGGCTTCCGGACGTACCCCCGCCGACCTGGCCGTCCTGATGGAGCGGCTGGACTCGGTCTGGGACGGCCTCGTCTTCGACGCCCCCTGGAAGTCCCAGCAGGAGAAGGAACAGGCCAGGGCCGCCCTCGAACGCTTCCTGCGCTGGCATGTCATGGACCGCATCGGCCGCACCCCCGCCGCGAGCGAGCACGACTTCGACGTGACGCTGGAGGCGGGGGAGTACGAGGTACGCATCCGCGGCTCCATGGACCGCGTCGAACAGGACGCCGAGGGCCGGGCGTACGTCGTCGACTTCAAGACCGGCAAACAGTCCCCGACCAAGGATGAGGTCGCCCGCCACCCCCAGCTCGCCGTGTACCAGCTGGCCGTAAAGGAAGGGGCGGTCGACGAGATCTTCGACGGCCGCCGCCCCGAGCCCGGCGGCGCCGAACTCGTACAGCTGCGCCAGCCCGCCCCCAAGAAAGAGGGCGGCGACGCCCTTCCCAAGGTGCAGGCCCAGGAACCGCTCTCCGGCGAGTGGGTCTCCGACCTGCTGGCCACGGCCGCCGGCCGGGTCCTGGACGAACGCTTCACTCCCACGACCGGCCAGCACTGCGCCCACTGCACCTTCCGGGCCTCGTGCAGCGCACAGCCGGAGGGCCGTCACATCCTGGAGTGAGAGCTTTCCGGCCGCGCGGTCAGCGCTTGCGGGCCACCACGACGTAGACGTTGATGTCGTCATCGGTGACATCACCGATGTCCAGGTAGCGGGTCCTCTCGATGACGTCGGGACCCGCCAGGAACGCCGGATCCACCTCGTCCGCCCCGGACCGGCCCGCCGCGTGATCCGGGTGCCAGTGGTGCGCGGGCACGACCCCGGGCTCCAGCGCCTCCAGGCCGTTGCCGGTCAGGAACCGCTCGACCGCGGCACGGGAACGCAGTACGAAGGGGAAACCCCGTTCCCTATACGTCGCGGCGACCTTGCCGATCTGCACGGGATTCAGATCCTCGGCGAGGTGGCTCAGCACGACATGGCTGCCCGGGGGCAGGGCCTCGACGATGCCGTACGCCTGCGCGTCCTCGATGAAGTGGAGGATCTTCTCAGGGTCGTCGAGAGCTGTTGTCTCCGCGTCATCCTCTGCTCCGGGGTATGACGAAGTTGAGGCACTGGTCACAGCCCGGACAAGGCGTCAGGAGGTGCTACAGCGCCCCGACCCGCCCCGCATGTGCGTGATCGAGGGGGAAGCCGCACTTCGGCTTCACGTGGGTGGGGCACAGGTGATGCGTAAGCAACTTGAGCACTTGGCGACGATGACGGAACACCCGAGTGTTGAGGTCCAGGCGATCCCCGATCGCGCCGGGGCGCATGCCGGTCCGGTTGGTTCGTTCGTGCTCTTCGGGTTCCCCGACCCGTCCTTCTCCGAAGCCGTTTGCGTGGAGCACCGAACCGGGACGCTCTCCATGGAGACACCAGAAGAGACCGGCGAATACACGCTCATCTTCGATTCGCTGCGGTCCATCGCGTTGAGCCCGCGGAGACAGCCTCGACGTGATCGCGCAAGTGCGAAAGGACCTGTAGCAGCAGGGAACTCAGAAACGTAGTGAGGGATGATCACCTCCAATCTTGAGGCCGCCGCATGGCGCAGGAGCAGTTACAGCGGTCAGGGAGGCGACTGCGTCGAGGTCGCAGATGGGGTTCCTGGCTTCGTTCCGGTCAGGGACAGCAAGAACGTCTTCGGCCCTGTTCTGGCCTTCAGGGTTCACGCCTGGTCGGCGTTCGTGGCCGAGGTGAAGGCAGCGCCCTCCTCCGTCGACTGACCATCAGCTGCGCCGGTAGCCGCCCCGGCCGAGACCCCGGCCGGGGCGGCTGAGCGCTCTGACGCGGTCATACGTGAGCCCTGACCGTCAGCAGGTCAGGGCTCACGTATGCGTGAACGGGGCACTTCGGCCGGGCTCCTCCTGGCTGCTAGATGGTGGGGCGCAGACGCCGCCTGCTCATGACGACGATTGCCGAGCCGCCCAGGGTGAGCAGAAGCGCTGAACCGGCCATGACGGCGAGTTCCGTCTTCGTTCCGGTTTCGGCCAGATGTTCGCGGCCTTTTCCACCGTGGTGGCCGGCGCCTTCCTTACCGCCGCCACCGCCGCCACCCTGGTGGTCACCGCCGTGGTCACCGCCGCCCTGGTCGCCGCCGTGGTCACCGCCGCCGTGGTCGCCGCCGTGGTCGCCGCCGTGGTCACCGCCGCCGTGGTCGCCGCCGTGGTCGCCGCCGTGGTCACCGCCGCCGTGGTCACCGCCGCCGTGGTCGCCGCCGTGGTCGCCGCCGCCGTGGTCGCCGCCGTGGTCGCCGCCGCCGTGGTCACCACCCGATCCCGTCGGTCCTGCAGGCCCCGCAGGCCCCGCAGGCCCAGCAGGTCCTGCTGGCCCTGCTGGGCCGGTGGCACCGTTCGGGCCGGTGGAGCCTGTCGCGCCGTTGGGGCCGGTGGCGCCTGTCGCACCGTTCGGGCCGGTGGCACCGTTCGGGCCGGTGGAGCCTGTCGCGCCGTTGGGGCCGGTGGCGCCTGTCGCACCGTTCGGGCCGGTGGCACCGTTCGGGCCGGTGGAGCCTGTCGCGCCGTTGGGGCCGGTGGCGCCTGTCGCACCGTTCGGGCCGGTGGCACCGTTCGGGCC